>NZ_JBQFTH010000002.1:0-405353 GCF_056538565.1 Ruegeria sp. BG11
GACCGGTGGTCTTTCTGGCCTCTGCCGCGTCTGACTTCGTCAACGGTGAAATCCTTGTCGTCGACGGGGGCTGGATGGGGCGTTAGCACCGCCAACGCTCTATTTGACCCGAAACCTCAAGTCCCGATGTAGTGAGCCTTCAATCGGCGATTTTTTGGCGCCTCTCGATGTTCGAACAGGTACAGGCTTTGTACGCGGCCCAGCGGAAGCTGCCCCTGTTCGACTGGGATCGATACCTGAGTTTGCGTCAACAGCGCTCGCAGATGCGATGGAGCGTTGTCGTCCTCGGTCGGGCGGTGGTGATACTTGCCTGGTGACTTGGGTACCAGTTTCTCAAAGAACGTCTCGATGTCCTTGAGCACCTCGGGATCGGCATTGGCTTGCACCAACAGCGCAGCACCCGTGTGGATGCACCAAAGGGTCAGCAGGCCCGAGACAAACTCATGTTCGGACACCGCACGCTGAACCTTCCCACTGATGTCGGTAAGGGATTTGCCGGGAGTTTCAATGGACAGCTCAAAAAACTCTTGCTTCATCCAGCAGGCCCTTTCCATTATTTCGCGAGAACGCGCTCAGCTTTCTACACTCCGCTTGGCGTTCAGTAGCGGGGTTCAAACATATGATTTTGAACGCATATTGGCTGTACCCTTATGCAAACAGACTTTTGAACTTGTCCACACACAGACGAAAACCATCTTCGAAGTTCCCGTTGCCGGGGTGATAAACGCTCTCGAAGGAAATCACGCCATCAAAGCCGTCGGATCTGAGCGCGCCCGCGATGGGTTGGAACAGAGGCGCAAGCTGACCTTCCCCCATACGGCGCACTTCCAGCGTTGCCCGGGGTGTGTCGACCTTTACGTCCTTGATGTGAATGTGACCCAAGTAGCCGCCGCGCAGTTCTTCATAACCGTCTGGGTATGCCAGTTCATGGCACCAGCAGTTGTTTCCGGGGTCCCACAGCACTTTCAAGGTGTCTTTTGCGTCTAACTCGTCAATCAGCTTGCGGGCTGTGTAGTTGGAATTAACCAGCGTGCCGTTTCCGGTTTCCACGACGAGAGTCACACCCTCAGCTCTTGCCAGTTCAACCGCCGGCGCGATCAGAGGCGGCATCGTGTCCCATACCCCATGCGCTACGTTCCACTTTTCGGCGCCGTTTTTTCCCCAGAGTATCTGCTCCTTTCGTTGCGTCATGATCCGAACGAGCGGAGACCCAACAACATGAGCCATGTCAATCACGCGTTTCAAAGCGTCCATGTGCCGAGTGTGCAGGTCGTCGCCGGGTCTGTTGGCAGCTGTCATCCCTGCAAAGATATGGCGCGACAGACACGACACAGGTTTGCCCCGGTCGCGCAAGAGCGCGTCGATCTCGGCAATTTCCTGCGGGGAATGGTCTCCGACCTCCGTATCGCCAACGAATTGAAGCTCTGCATAGTCCAGACCGAATTCGTCCATTACGTCCACGGCATGCCGCAGATCGCGGGAAATGCCGTCGCAAATTACACCTAATTTCATGTCCGGTCCCCTCAGCGATGCAATTCAGCGCCAACGATCTCTTCGATGACGCGGGTACATACCCAGTTGTCGCCGTTCGGGTATTTGGTTTTTCCGGCGTGAAAGATCTGCATTGCGGATGACGCTGTGTGCATGGGAACGCCTAACGCACTGGCCAGTGCGAGAGAGATCGTCAGATCCTTATGCATGGTTGCGATATGGCTGCCGGTAGCTTCGAACTTGCGATCAATGATGTTTTCAAGGGCGGTATTCACGACTCCACACCCTGCGCTGGACGAGGAGAACACATCAAGCAAGGCCTGACCGCTGACACCGGCTTTGGCCGCGAGAGCCGCAGCCTCAAACGTGGCGGAAAAGATTGATCCGATGAGGGATTGGAGGCAAGCTTTCACGGTTTGCCCGTCGCCTGCGTTTTCTCCGACCCGATGAATGGTTGCCGACACTGCCTGCATGACTTCGGCATTTCGGTCCAGCACATCCGAAGCTCCGGCAGCCATCATCGTCAATGTGCCGTTCTGCGCGCCGGGAAAACCACCCGAAACCGGGGTGTCGATAAGGTGGATGCCCGAACCTTCCATGTCTTGCCCGATAGCGCTTGCTTCGGCCGGGGTAATGGTCGCCGACAGGATGACCGTTCCGCCTTTGGCCATGTTCGCAACCAGGCCATCTTCACCCAGAATGACAACGCGGGCCTGATCTCCGTTCATCACCATGACAAACACACTGGCAGCGTGACGACCGACCTGTCCCACGCTGTCCTTGGCCAGGCCGCCCATGTCGTTAAATGCCGTCATGCGTGTCTCGCTCAGGTCGAAACCTGATGTTTCAAAGCCATTCTTGATCAGGTTCTTGGCAAGGCCGCTGCCCATGTCGCCAAGACCGATTACGCCTGCTGTTTTCATTTAGAATCCACCCGTTTTCCGCCATTTCCGTATGGCAGACGTTTCGAAAAATGATGCCCAATCGCATCGGTTTTCGCGGGAGTTTCACGCGTCTTGAGCAGACGTCGGGCGAGTCCGGAAGACACCCCGCTGCCCGTTTACGTGCCGTAAGTAAACGAAGAATGCGGCGCTCAGGCAAGCAAAGAAGTGTTGCGGGCGGAAAGAAACTGCCTGATCCGACGCGTTACGAGAACGCCGCCATTATGCCGCGCAATTCCGCCAGCCCGCGCATTCGTCCGATCAGCGGATAGCCGGGAGTGCTGTGTCCGCCCAGATCGCTCAGCAGTTCTTGTCCGTGGTCGGGCCGCATCGGAATTTGCCAGTCGCCACGCCCTTGGGATTTGCGTCGGCGTTGTTCGTTCATCAATTCGCGAATGGTGCCGACCATGTCGGTATCGCCCTCCAGATGCGGGGCCTCAAAAAAGTCCGGCTTCTGATTGTCTGATCCGGCGATGCGTTGGGTATTCCGCAGATGGACAAAGTGAATCCGGTCGCCATGCCTGCGCACGAAGTTCGGCCCATCGAATTCAGGGGACACTCCAAGCGAACCGGTACACAGCGTTGCGCCATTCGCCAGCAAATCAACCGCATCCAGAACGGCGCCGTAGTCATCGGTGCTGGACATGATCCGCGGCAGACCGAGCAACGAGAACGGCGGATCATCCGGATGACAGCACAAGCGCAGATCCAGTTCTTGGGCCACTGGGGCGACCTCAGACAGGAAGTCGATGAGGTTTGCACGAAGCCGGTCACGGTCGATATGCGTATATGTCTGCAACAAAGCGCGCACGTCCTGCACGCTCCACTGATCATTGGCGCCGGGCAGCCCCGCAGTGACATTGTGTTGCAACTGGGCCTTGGATTCATCCGACATGCGCAAGAAGCGATCCTTGGCCGTTTGCTGAACGTTGCTGGAATAGTCTTCGGACGCGCCCGGACGTTCAAGAATATGAATGTCGAAAGCGGCAAAATCGGTCAGGTCGAACAGCATGGCCGTTCCGCCATGCGGCTGCGGGGCGCGAAGGGCGGTGCGCGTCCAATCCAGGATTGGCATGAAGTTGTAGCAAACGACTTTGATGCCACGGGCGGATAGAGCCCTGAGGCTGGATTTATATGCCTGCAGATGCTCGGCCATGTCTGCGGACTGCGTCTTGATCGCCTCCGAGACGGGCAGGCTTTCGACAACGTCCCAACTGTACCCGGCAGCAGCCAGAACTGTCTGCCGATCGGCGATGCTCGGTTCGTCCCAAGGTTGTCCCGGCGGGATGTGATGCAAAGCGGTAACGATGCCCTGAACCCCAACTTGATGGAGATCAGCCAGAGCGATCGGATCATCGGGTCCGAACCAACGCCAGCATTGTTTCATGGCAGCCATCCTTCATACAGCGGGTGATCGGGCCTGATGGGAAGGGCAACACGCTGCCCGGTGCGCGCCGCGTGATAAATCGCCGTCACAAGGCCGATGGACGCTGCGCCGTCCTGCAGCGTAACGGCCGAATTTGCCTCGGATCGCAATGCCTTGCCGACTTCGGCAAAGAAGCCTTCGAAACCAGTTGGCTCGGCGGCGGAGGCCGCAAGAGCCTCGTCGACAGCGGCTTGATCCACCGGGGCCCGCGCGACGAATGTCCAGGGCGATTGACCTGGGGCATAGGGTTCCGTACCTGAGGTGGCGGTCACCTTTTCAAAGACGAACCGCAGGCGGGTTTCGTCCGTGGCGGCGCCTAGTGTGATATTGCTTGTGCACAAAGCTCCGGAAGTCGTGCCAAAGCAGATCGCTGCGCAATCTTCGGTCTCGATCGGGTTGACCCGCGTTGTGGCCATTGCAGACACCCAGGCGATATCACCCGCGATATGAGTCAGTAGATCATGGTTGTGGATGGCATGGCCCAGCACTGCGCCGCCGCGTTCACCGGCCCATGTTCCCCGCCACGGAACCGCGTAATAGTCTGCCCCTCGGGACCAATGGGTTTCAAGCGCGGCAGTTTGAACCGCTCCGGTCAGGCCTGCGCGTTGCAGGTGGCGCAATTGGGCCAGTGACGGACCCCACCGGTATTGAAAAACTGGAAAAACATACTTGCCCGCGCTGCAGGCGGCTTCCGTGATCCGATCCACATCCTGCATCGAGGTCGCAAGAGGCTTTTCGCAGACAACGTGTTTTCCTGCGGCCAGTGCGGCAAGCGTGGTTGGTACATGCAGATGCGGCGGCAGGCAGATGTCGATGACATCAATCGCCGGATCATCCAGAGCGTCCTGAATGTTGGTTAGTGCTCGAAAATCCGAGTTCTGCCGTATCTGTTCGATCCGGTCCGTATTCTGGTCGACCACGGCGACTACGCGGAAGGTGCGGTCAAGCCGTTCCAGAGCGTCCAGATGTTGCGCACCTATACCTGCGCCAAGGATCGCAACGTTGATCATCTGCGTTCCGCCATTTCCTGCGCGTGCAGTGCCAGTTCCATGACCGTAAAGCAGTGGGTCTGTGTCATCGCGGTTTCGGTCCGGTTGCGGATGTCATCGGCGAGGCGCGAAAAATAGGGAAGACCGGCGTTGGTTGCGTCGATCTTTTGGCAGGTTTCACCATTGACGAGGATCAGATGGTCCGTCCCTTTGGCCCCACCCACATCAACGTATTTCCGCAACTCAATATAGCCTTCGGTGCCCAGGATCGTCAGGCGGCCATCCCCCCAGTTTGGCAGGGCATCCGGCGTAAACCAGTCAACCCGGATGTAACCGGTGCCATTCTCGCTTCGTAGATTGACCTCGCCAAAATCCTGCAATCCGGGATCGTTGGGGTTTGCGTAGTTCGCCACATAAGCGTTTGTGATTTCAGCGGTTTCCGAACCTGTGTAATGCAGGAATTGGTCAATCTGATGCGAGGCGATGTCGGTCAGAATACCTCCATAGCGGTCACGCTGAAAAAACCAATCCGGCCGGGTTGCCCGGTTCAATCGGTGCGGGCCAAGCCCAACCGTCTGGATCACGCGCCCGATGGCACCGGACTCGACCAACTCGGTCGCCCGGGTGCTGACGGGCGTTTCAAATCGTTCGGAAAAATTCACCGACCAGATTCGACCGGTGTCGGCGACAGCTCGCTTGATCTGGTCGAGTTGCTCGAACGTCGTGCAGCCCGGCTTGTCGCTCATGACATCCATGCCGTTTTGCATGGCGCGGATCGTCAACGCGACCCTATCTGCCGGTATTGCCGAAATCAGCGCCAGATCCGCCCCACAGGTTAGGGCGTCTTCCAGTCGGGCCAGCCGCGGAATATCGGGAAACCTTTTGACGTAGCCCGGTAGCGTTTCCGGATCGCCTTGTGTCCAGTAGCCAACGCAGTCCACGCCGATTTTACGCATGTTTTCCGTCATGCCATAGATATGGCGGTGGTCCAGGCCAAGGGCGACGCAGGTCAGTCTCATGAGATGACTCGTGTTTTCTGGCCGGTTCGATTGGCGATCTGCATCGCGTCTATGACGGCGTGGGTCAAAAGGGCACTGCGTCCGGTGGCCATGGGCAGCGTGCCATCGGCAACAGCCTTGGCGAAATCCTCGATGACCGCCTGATGCCAAGCATGGGTGAACGCCATGGGATCGGCCCCTCCGCCTGTGGCGGACGTTTCGCCAACCGTGGATTTATGACCATCGAAAGTCGTTAAGGTCAGGACACCTGACTCCAGATGCGCTTTGGCGCGTGTGCCTTGGATGGTAATGGACTCAGCGGCCCCGGGATATTCGGCAGTAGTCGCCATCATAGTGCCCACGGCGCCTCTATCCGTTTCAAAGACTGCACCTGCCCAATCCTCAGCTTCGAGATCGTGTAACGGAGTTTTTCTCATCATGGCTTGAATGTCCGAGATCGGCCCCAGCAGCCACATCGCAAGATCAAGCGTGTGGATTGCCTGCGAGATCATGACACCGCCTCCGTCGCGCGCATAAGTGCCGCGACCCGGCTCGTCATAGTAGCTCTGATCGCGCCACCAGGGGACACGGATCTCCACCGTGGCGATCGCGCCCAGCTCACCCTGTTCAATGGCTGATTTCAGCGCCTGCGAGGCGGCGCGGGCGCGGTGCTGAAAGATTATGCCCAGCGGCACACCGGATACCTCGCACTGCTCGACGATGGCTGTCGCGGCGCCCAGCGTTCTCTCGATGGGCTTTTCCATCAGGATCGGTTTCGAAGCGCTCGAAAGAACCCGAACCAACTCTGAGCGCTGATCGGGCGGTGTTGCGATGATCGCAAAGTCGACGTTTGGGTCGTCTGCGATTTCCTCGATCGAGCCGAATGCGCGGGTGCCGTTTCGCCGCGCGAACTCCGCTGCTTTTTCAGAGTTGCGCCCGAGGACGCCGGCAAGACTGAGGCCTTGATCCGATGCTTGAATGGCAGCGACATGCGTGCCCGAAACCATCCCCAAACCAATCAGCGCAATATTCATTCATTCCCCCGGATCACACGGTCAGTCTGCGGGTTCGAACGGGAAAGATGCAACCATTAAAAACTGTGTTAACAATTGCGGGCGGCAGTATCGGAGGCAGAATTGACTGGCAATTTGAATGGGATGGCAGAAGACCTGTACCTGGGCATCAAGGACCTGCCGATCGTATCTCCGCATGGTCACTGCGATCCGGGGTGGTTTGCAACCGACGCGCCGTTTCCCAACCCGGCAGAGCTGTTGGTGGTTCCCGACCATTACGTGTTCCGTATGCTCTATTCGCAGGGCGTTCCCTTGTCGGAACTCGGCGTTGGGGAAGAGGGGCGAAAGAAGGATCCTCGCGCCGTTTTCCGCACCTTTGCCGAGCACTGGCATCTGTTTCTTGGAACGCCTTCCCGGATCTGGATGAACTACGTACTGCATGAAACGCTGGGCGTGTCCGAGGAGTTGTCTTCTCGCACCGCAGATCTGATCTACGACAAGATCGCGGAAAAGTTGGCGCAACCCGATTTTCGCCCGAGGGCATTGTTCGACAGGTTCGGGATCGAGGTTCTGGCCACTACGGATTCGGCTCTCGACACTCTCACACAGCATCAGGAGATCCGTGCAAGCGGTTGGGGCGGGCGGGTTGTTCCGACTTTCCGCCCAGACGGGGTCTTGGATGGGGCGGACCCGGAGTTCGTACAGAACCTGGACAAGTTGGCCGAGCTGACAGGCTGCGATCTGGACAGCTATGATGGCTATCTCAACGCACTGCGGATGCGGCGAGCTTATTTCATCCAACTGGGCTGTACCGCCACCGACCACGGTATCGAACGTGTACAGACCGAGTGGCTTGAGGACCCGGATGCGCTGTACCAGCGGCTGAGACGGCGGGAGGGGACCGAACAGGACGCCCGCCGTTTCTACGGGCATATGCTGATCGAAATGGCGCAGATGTCTGTCGATGATGGTCTGACCATGCAGATACATGCGGGCAGCAAACGCAACACGAACAACGCGGTAATGCGGGATTTCGGACGGGACAAGGGGGCCGACATTCCAATCGCGATGGATTGGGTCACGGGCCTTGAGGCGCTGTTGAACCGGGTCGGAAACTCGGCGGAACTGCGCATCATTTTGTTCACACTGGACGAAGGCACCTACGCCCGTGAACTGGCACCAATGGCGGGACATTGGCCGTGCCTTCGGATCGGGCCGCCTTGGTGGTTCCACGACAGTCCAGCCGGGATTGCGCGGTATTTTGATCAGGTCGTTGAAACGGCCGGGTATTACAATCTGGCCGGGTTCAATGACGACACACGGGCTTTTCTGTCCATTCCTGCACGACACGACCTCTGGCGGCGGGGCGTGGCGATTCATTTGGCGGAGCAGGTTGCGCGCGGTTACTTCGGTCGGGACAGTGCCGAGCATCTTGCTCGGTTGCTGGCGGTCGATCTGGCGAAACAGGTTTATGGATTGCAAAGCTAGATGGGTACAATTCTTCACTTCGGCCTCGGCAACTTTGCCCGGGCGCATTTGCTGGACTACACCGATCAAGCGGGTGGATGGGACGTTGTCGGCGTCAGCCTGCGTTCATCCTCGGTTCGGGATGGATTGGCCCGGCAGGGTTTCGAGTACGATCTGTGTGTACAGGGGCAGGGCGTCCGGCGCATCAAAGCTCTGCGCGACGTTCTGGTCGCGCCCGAGGATCGCGCAGCGGTTTTTGATGTGATGGCGGATGCCGAGATCATCTCGGCGACCGTGACCGAGAAAGGTTATCATCTGGATGCCGCGGGCAAGCTGAACCTCCAGGACCCGGCGATTGCCGCCGATCTGGCGGGGCAGGGACCCGCAACGCTGATCGGGTTTCTTGCCTTTGGTCTTGCGGAACGGCGCAAGCCAGTGACGGTGCTAAGCTGCGACAATCGTATGGAAAATGGCAAGACGCTCGAGACGGCCGTTTCCGATTTCGCGAAAGCAGCCGGTCTGGACGTGGATTGGGGTGTCGTTCGCTTTCCCAACGCGATGGTCGACCGGATCACCCCGGCCACCACTGACGCCGTTCGCGCAATCAGCGGTGACCGAATGGCTGTTCCGACCGAGGCGTTCTCTGAGTGGGTGATCGAAGACAATTTTGCCGGACCGCATCCGGATTGGCCGGGCGTGCAACTGGTCGATGACGTGGCCCCGCACGAGATGCGAAAGCTGCGCATGTTGAACGGGGCCCATTCCCTGTTGGCTTATGCCGGGTTGGAGTGCGGCCTGACCTACGTCCACGAGGCGGTTCGAGACCCGGTTCTGCGCCCGCTGGTTTCCGAGTTGATGAAAGATGCGGGCGCAACGCTGCCCGCTGCGGTGCAAGCACAGGTTCCGGACTATGCCGAGGCTCTGTTGCGCCGCTTTGAAAACCCCGAGTTGGCGCATCGTCTGGACCAAATCGCGATGGATGGAAGCCAGAAGCTGCCGTATCGATTTGTTCCCACACTTCGTGAGACCGACTCTCAGGCGGTGATCGCGGGGATGCGGGCCTGGGTCTCCTATTGCCTGTCCGAGACCGCCAAAGGTCGGGCGCTGAACGATCCTTGCGCGTCGGAAATCGCTTTGGCTGTCAAGCAGCCAGATCCGCTAGTGCCGCTTTTGCGTCTTGTCGGAGCCGAGGATCTCGCGCCGCTTATCCGGGAATGATCGCGCCGCGGAACTGAACGACGGTGGATGCCAGATTGTGTCCAGCCATCAGGGCCTCGGCCTGTGTTTTTCCCGTCAGTAACGCCGCGAGGTACCCACCGTTGAAACTGTCGCCCGCCGCGGTCGTATCCAGCACGTTTTTGGCAGGCTCATAGGTTTGGTCAATGCTCTGACCAATGGACAGGGGGCCATTCTCTCCGCGCTTCAACGCTCCGATTCCGTGATGACCCGCAAAGCGTGCGGCCACCTGTTCGGCGCTTTCCCCGAACAGTGCCATCTCGTCGTCGATGGATGGCAGGGCAATGTCCGCACGTCGCCAAAGCCGCTGGTTGATCTGCCGGGCGTGTTCAACGCAATCCCAAAGACGCGGACGAAAGTTGCTGTCATAGACCAACCGGACTGAAGCGCCTTCGAGCCAGTCCAGAAGCGCAAGCCTTACCGAATGCGGAAGAATGGCCACGGAAATCCCCGACAAGTACAGCACGTCATAGCCGTTCAACGAGCTGAAATCGTGATCGGAAAAAAGCTGACGGGCGGCCGCTTCGCTGCGCCAATAGGTAAAGCTGCGTTCCCCATCCGCAGAGGTCGTGATCGCGTACAGGCCCGGAGAGGCGTTCGGAATGATGCGGATGCCGGATGTCCCGATGCCATGACTGGCGATGAAGTCCGCGATGCGCCCCGAGAACGGGTCGTCGCCCAAACATGTCACATACTCCACCTGCAGGTCAGGCGCTGCGCGGTGCATGTAGATGGCCGTGTTCAGCGTATCGCCCGCGACACCCACCTTTGCGCCGGTTTCCAGCATGGACAATTCAATCATTGCTTCGCCGATGCAGGCAATTCGCGTCATTTCTTTTCTCTTTTCCAGATGATGAGACCGGCAACCATGATCAGCGCAGCCCCTGCCAAAGTGAATGTGTCCGGTACCGTGTCAAAGAACAGATAACCCCAGATCGCAACATAGATCAGGAACGAATAGGTAAATGGCATCAGCTGGTTCGCCGTTCCGAACCGATGCGCGTTCGTCAGCAGTTGATGCCCGCACCATCCAAAGACGCCAAGACTGATCAGGACGATCAGGCTCCAGGTGTTTTCCGGTTGGATCCAAAACCAGATGGCGAAGGGCAGCAGGACCACCGTCCCGGTAAGCCCGAGGTAGAATTGCATGGTGTCCACGGCAACAACCCCGGACAGCCTGCGCGTCATGATCGAGTACAAAGCCAAAGCGGTGGCGTTGTAGACGATCAGCAACATGGTCGGATGAAAGGCCGAACCAAACGGCCGCACGACAACCAACACCCCCAGAAAGCCCAGTATGATAGCCGCCCAACGCCATGGTCCCACGCTTTCTTTCAACACGAAAACGGATAAGAAGCACACGATGACCGGGCTTGAGAACATGATTGCTGACACAACGGTCAGAGGCAAAAACCGCAGGGCATAAAAGTTGAAAACGGTCGCCGAGATCAGCAGTAAGGCCCGACTTATCACCTGCCATGGATGGTCGGTCTTGAAACGGCTGGCGTCAATCCCGCCCTTGGCGATCACACCCACTGAGATCACGAAGTGACCCGCATAGCGCATGAACGCCAACTGAAATGCCGGCACGCCGGCCAACGCCAACCACTTGGCCCCGAGGTCCACAAGCGAAAAGAATAGCCACGCCGTCAGCATCAGCACGATGCCAAGGCGCGGCAGGTCCGCATTGGGGTTGGCGGTGACGGCCATCGATCAGGTGCTGAAACGCTTGACGTAGTAGTCAACCATCTGGCTGACCATGTCATCCGCCTGACCGTGGTCGCGCGCGTCATTCAGCGCCGAAAGCGCACACTGCGACATCACGCTGGTAACGCCTGCATCGCGTGCCATACGGTCATAATACCCAAGGTCTTTTGCCGCGTTCTTGATGGCAAAAGCCAGCTGGTTTGGATCATTCTCGACGCCATAGGCTTTGACGAAATCCATCATTCCAGAATGCAGCGGCCCTGCGGCCATAACGTCATACACCTGCTTGCGGTCAACACCGGTAATATCTGCCATGGCAAAGGCTTCGGCCATAGCGTTCGCGACGGTCATTCCGAAGAAGTTGTTGATCAGCTTGATCGTGTGTCCGGACCCAACGGGGCCAAGGAAAAAGACGTTTTCGCCCAAATCCTTCAGTGTCGGCTTGGCCTTGTCAAAGGCAGCCTTATTGCCGGACGTCATGATGTTGAGCTTGCCTTCTAGCGCGTGCGAAGGCGTCCGGCCAAGTGGCGCATCCAGGTAGCTTCCGCCAGCTGCGGCAACCTCCTCGGCCAAGGCGCGTGTGCTGCCTGGGAGCGAGGTGCCAAAGTCGATGACGATAGCCCCAGGTTTCAATCCCGCAATCACTCCATCTGGGCCGCGCATTCGGCTCTCGACCTGTTCGGAGGTGCCCATGCACAACATCACGATGTCGTTGGCCTCAGCCAGTTCTTGGGCGTTTTGCATCTCGCGGGCGCCCCGGTCAATCGCAGCGTCCAGGTATGTGCGGTCGCGGTTTCCCAATACAGCGACCGAGTATCCCAGGTCCAACAGTCGGCTCACCATGGCTCCGCCCATTAGTCCCAAGCCGATAAACCCGATTGATGGTTTGCTCATTGGTTTCCCTTTCCGTGAATGTGTCTGGTTTTTATTCTTGTGTCTGATGCGGGCGGCTTTGCAGTTTGAATGCTCATATTGCCCGGCGGATAATCATTGGTCTTTGTGTGGTCCGGTATTTGCCGGACCGCATGTCCATCAGGCCGGCGCCCGCGCTCGAGCTGTTCGCGCCTTCAGCCCCTGTTCGATCCATGATGTGACCTCAAGCGTCCGGGCTGCATCCTCCACGTCGATCAGTGGAGGGGCGCCGTCGATCACGTCAAGGAAGTGATCCAGTTGCGCCTCAAGTGGTGCGCGTTGTTGTTCTGGTCGTGTAAGTTGGTCTTTCTGGGCCGCAGTGCCCCAATCCTTTCCACGCCACAGGGTCATGGAGGGAAAACTGACAGCGCCGCTGGTTCCCGTGATCCACATCATGTCCTGGTGGGTCGTGCCGATATTCGGGTTTTCGCCGGTTCCGGCCTCAAACCCCCAAGGGCTAGGTGCGGTGTCGGCAAAGCTGATAGTCCCCGTCGCGCCGTTTTCGAACGCGATGGCAACAGCCCCGCTTTCTATTCTATCCGATCCGCGGATTGATGCTCCGGGCAGGGCGACGACATCCGAGATTTCTCCGATCACAAAGCGCAAGACATCGATATCATGCACCAGATTGATCATGACTGGACTGCCATCAGATGTCCGCCAGTTCTGTTCAAAATAGCTCTCGGGTTTACGCATGGCCCATAGCAACGAGACGTTGATGACTTTTCCGATCGTACCTTGCGCGATCACCTCTTTCAGGTGCTGCAAGGTTGTGTGATACCGCCGATGGTGGCCTACAAGGCTGCGGACATCGGCCTTGCGAACGGCCGCCCTCAAGCGCTGGGCATCATCGATCGATGCTGCAACCGGCTTTTCGATCAGCATGTGCCAACCGCGGGATGCGGCCAGAATGCCATGTTCGGCATGCAGGCGGGTCGGCGTCGCGATGATGACGCCATCCACCGGGTCCTGCACCTCGTCCATACTGGCAAAACGCGGCGCGTCGATCTGGATCGAGCCATCTGGATCGGCCAACCCGACCAACACGCAGCCGGGATGCTCGATTACGGCGCGCACGTGGCGGATACCGATCAATCCACCGCCGGCTACAAGGATCCGTTTCACATCACCGCTCCGATTTGCCAGGGAACGAATTCGTAGTTACCCAGGCCCTGCGCCTCGGACTTGGTTCGCGCGCCCGAGGCGACTTGGAGCAACCGTCGGTATATTTCCTGTCCTTTCTCTTCGACGCTGGCACCTTTGGTCAGAATGTCGCCCGCATCCACGTCCATGTCTTCGGGCATGCGCGCTGCCAACTCAGAGTTAGTAGCGATTTTCAGCGTCGGCGCCGGTTTCGACCCAAAGGCAGAGCCGCGCCCCGTGGTAAAGCAAACAAGGTTGCACCCGGCCGCGATCTGCCCGGTCACCGAGGCCGGGTCATATCCGGGGCTGTCCATGAAGGTGAAGCCTTTGGCGGTGATGGGTTCGGCGTATTTGAATACACCGGTCAATGGGGTGGTTCCGCCCTTCGCCGCTGCCCCCAGCGATTTCTCAAGGATGGTCGTCAGACCCCCTTGCTTGTTGCCGGGGCTTGGGTTGTTGTCCATCGAACCGTGATTGCGGGCAGTATAGTCCTGCCACCAATCGATCAGTCCGATCAGTTTCTCCCCAGTTGCGCGACCAAGGGCGCGGCGGGTCAAAAGATGTTCGGCTCCGTAGATTTCGGGCGTTTCCGCAAGGACTCCTGTGCCACCTTGGGCAACCAACAGGTCGCAGGCATGTCCGAGTGCCGGGTTCGCGGTCACACCTGACCAAGCGTCCGATCCACCGCATTGCAGCGCAACCATCAGTTCGGACGCCGGGGCTTCGCTGCGCCGCGCCTCATTGGCAATGGGCAGCATCTGGTTGATCTTGCTGATGCCCATTTCCACGGTCCGGCGCAATCCCGCGACGTTCTGGATGTTCATCGTCTGGAAGGTTGGACTCTGCTTCAGCCCATACGCGTCCAGTAGCCAGTCGATCTGGTTCATCTCGCAGCCCAGACCGACCATCAGAACAGCAGCATGGTTGGGATGTTTCGCAAACCCCCACATGACCCGTTGAAGAGCTTCGAAACCGTCGCCGGAATCCGCCATTCCGCAGCCCGTTCCGTGGACAAAGGCCACCACGCCGTCGACGTTCGGAAACTCGGCCAGCTTGTCCGGCGTGAAGTGGTTGGCGATCATGCGGGCCGCAGTCGCGGAACAGTTCACGGTGGTCAGAACCGCGATGTAATTGCGCGTGCCGACCCGACCGCTGTCCCGGTGGTAGCCCATGAACGTATCGACCGATGTGGCAGGTTTCGTGGGTCTGTGATCCGTCGCAAACTCGTAGTCCACGCTGGTGTTGCGGAACTCGACATTGTGGGTGTGCACATGGTCGCCGGGTTCGATCGGTTGGGTGGCGTAACCGATGATCTGGGCGTATTTTCTGACGGGATCGCCGGGTGCAAGATTCCGCGTGGCAACCTTGTGTCCCGAGGGGATGCGCGTATTAGTCATGATACCCTCGACCATACTGCCGACGTCCAGGGGCCGAGTTGCAACCACCACGCTATCCGTTCGATCTAAACGTACAAAAGTCATAGTCAGCTTTCTTGGGGGCAGCAGCTAGGCGCAGAACGGCGAGTCCGATGTCCACCGGTGAATATCTATAAGCGGTTGTCCAGACAGCCTTGCTCGCGCCGCTTCCCAATTGGACTTGCAGACGCGCCAATCTCGCAGCTCGGTTTCTGGGCGCGATCTGGACCTTGCGATGAAGCTGGGGAAATGGTCTCGACCGGTGGGTTGGCCCGCCGCACTGAAGCGGATGTCGAACGACCAGCGGAACCGGTCCGTTTCGTTGACCAGCGAAGCGTGCGGCGTCAGAGGGTGAAACAGGATGATCCCGCCCGCCTTGACAGGAAGGGGCACGGCTCGGCCTTCGTCGATGAACCCGTCGGCAATACCAGTCTGCGTCCGCGCGCAATGCGGCAGGATGGATTGGTCCTGTGCCTTTGGCAGCACTTGTAGGCAGCCGTTTTTGACCGTTGCATCGTTGACGGCGATCCACACCGTGACCATGTTGGTCTGGTCCGCATCCTCCAACGCAACCGCCCGGTCCTGATGCCAGTCTGTTGCGGTGATGTGCGCGCGCACCTCATCCTTGGACAGCTTGAGGGCAGGGGGCTTCAGCCGAACGTGCTGGATCGGATTGCTGACCAACTCTGGCCCGATCAACTGTTCGACAATGTCAAGCATGGGCTGGGCCGTCAGCAAGTCGAACACTGCGGGCCCAATATGGAAAGGTGTGTCCGCCATGATCCGATCGCCAGGCAACGAGATGTCCAGCGGCTGGAAATAGTCGCAACCGGCCTGATAGGCGGACAGAAGTTTGTCCCAGAAGCTCATTCCTGACGGTTCGTCCTTGACCAGCCCTTTTTCGTACCAACCGTCATAGAGCCGGTTCAGGACATCCGAATATTCAGCCTGTACCCGATCCAGCACATCGCTGGGAATTACATCCTTGACCACGAGGTATCCGTCCGTCTGGAACTTGCCAATCTGATCTTGTGTCAGCATGGGTGCGACCTCACAACAGCAGCGCGATGATGCCCGGCCAGATCAGAAGAACGGAAAGCGCCAGCAACTGGATCCCGATGAATGGCAGGAAGCCGCGGAAGATATCCGTCAGACTGATATGCGGCGGGGCCACCGATTTCAGGTAGAACGCGGCCGGGCCGAAAGGGGGCGAGAGGAAGCTGACCTGCATGTTCATACAGAACACGACGCCGAACCAGATGGCGACATGACTCGGCTCCAACTGGCCAAAGACACCGATTTCTTCGATAGGAAGGCGCAGGACGATCGGCAGAAAGACCGGAATGATCAACAGCACGATGCCGACCCAATCCATGAATGCGCCCATGAACAGCAAGATCAGCATCATCACCAGAATGACCAGCATGGTCGGCAGTTCCTGACCGACGATAAGGTCGGCCACGTACTGGGGCCCGCCAGCAATGGTGTATGCACCCGCCAGCGCGGCAGCCCCGATCGTAACCCAGATGATGGTTCCTGTGGATTTGAGCGTCCGCATCAAGCTGTCCCAAACCAGCTCGAACGATCCTTCGCCCCTCAGGATGGCGATGATCAGAACGGCAAAGGCGCCCATGCCTGCAGCCTCGGTGATACCTGTGATCCCGCCATAGATCGAGCCGAGCACGACGCCGATGACGACTAGCGGCGCAACGAGGCCTTTGCCCATTTCCCACCCGATTTTGGCGCGCTCTCTGCCAAAGACGAAGAAGATCAGCAGAAGGGCGACGATCGTGATGCCGGCAAACCAGGGCAGGTAGTCAGCTGTCCCCAATCGCGCTGGTTCACCCTGGCTGGCAGCGTTCGAGCCTGAGAGCTCGAAAAACGCGGCCCGGATAAACAGAACGGTGGAAAATCCGGCGACGACGATGCTCATGAAGGCCCCAAACAGTTTGCGTTTTTCTGCCGGTTCGGGGTCGTTCGGGTCCGGTTCCGGCAGCGGAGCGTGATGAGGATTCAACTGCGTGCGGATGATGATGTATAGGATGATCATCGAGGCAAGCATGAAGCCCGGAATGAAAGACGCCGTGAACAGCGACTTGATCGAGGTTTCGGTGATCAGCCCATAGATGATCAGAACGATCGAGGGCGGGATCATAGTGCCCAACGACCCCGAGGCGCAGATGACGCCGATCGCGAGATTCTGGTCGTAGCCTAGGCGCAGCATCTGGGGCAGGGCGATAAGGCCCAGCAGGACAACTTCACCACCGATGATACCGGACATCGCCGCCATGATCACCGCCATGATCGAGGTCACGATTGCGATGCCGCCGCGTGTTCTGGACAGCCAGACATTCAAAGACGAATACATGTCACGTGCGATCCCGGATCGCTCTAGCAGCGACGCCATGAAGATAAACAATGGAACTGATATGAGCACGTAGTCCGTTAAGAGCCCGTATATCTTTTGCGCCAGGATGTAGAGCGGCCCAGTGCCTGGCCGACCGGTGAGAACCCCGTCGCCAAATGAAAACGGGTTCAAAAGCAGTGTCGGTTCGAACTTCAGGACAAGAACCAGAACCGCAAGGGAAGCCGAGGCCAGACCCAAGGGCATCCCGATCGCCAGAAGCACGATCAGGGCGACCATCAGGATGAGTGAGATTGTTCCAATATCCATCAGTCTTGTCCCACCGCTCGTTTGATCATTTCAATTTCGTCTTCGTCCGGTTCATCTGTGTGGATTTCCGGTTCTTTGTTCCAATCCGCGACTAAGTTCAAAATTGCTTGCATTGCGACGAGCGTAATCACGATCAGCACCATCGGCTGCAACGTCGCTGGGATCGGAGGATTGAAGGCAGAGCCATAAAGCTCCCATTTATAGAGCTTGTTGACGAACACCTGTTTGTAGCTGCCGTAGACCAGAAAGAAGGCAAACAGCACTATCAGTATTGTCGAAACCGTATCAAAAACGCGTTGAAGCCATCGTGGAACTGCGTCGTAGAGCAGGAATATCCGAATGTGACTGCGTTGCTGCATGGCGTAGTAACCAGACATCAAAAACACAAAGCTGGCGAACCAGAGTGTCATTTCATTGGCCCACTCGGTCGGCTTTTCCAGGATATAGCGCATGAAGACTTCGTAGAGCATGACGACAGTCATGATTGCGATCATCATCATCGTCACTCGGCCTATGAACAGGGCGAAACGATCCATAGCCGTCGAGCCTTCGAACTCCATCGTCGCTGGGCGCACGGTCTTGGTACCAATCACTGCAAGAAACGGGAGAAGGACGAGCGCGGCCACGTCGATGATGTCGACATACCCCCCGAACACGCCAGACAATTCTGGCGTGATGTCGCTGCGCAGATATATTTCTGTTACCTGACTTTTCAGGGATTCAGAGGTGTACGGCAGCCAATCCAATAGGAATGCTGGGAGATGCCAAACAAGCCAACTGGCCGTCGCGACGAAGGCCAACGGTATGAGCCATTCAATTGGTCCGCCTGAATTCTTGTGCATCGCGTAACCCTCGTCCCTATCCTTCGATCCTGTAGTGATCGATAAAGTCTCGATCCGGTTCGACACCCAGTCCAGGGCCAGTCGGGATCATGACACGGCCGTTATTGGCCTTGACCTGATTTTGAATTTCCAGCGGAACGGTCAGCAGATCGTCCCGAAACTTGTTGTCCGTTGTGTCGAACTCCAGCATCGGCTCCCATGGATGCAAGCCGCCTGGAATTGGGGGCATGGCTGCCAGTAAATGCAGATTTGTTGCGACAGCGATGGCGCTACCCCAGACGTGATTTACGACCGGAGTGAAATGTGCGTGGCATAGGGCCAGTACTCTGAGAAACTCTGAAACACCGCCCAAAGCGCAAACTTCTGGCTGCGCTATATCGATGCCGCGATTTTCAAGAAGACTGCGCCAGGCCCAGCGATTGAATACCGTCTCACCGCCCGAGATGTTGACCTTCAGCGAAGTGCGCAATTCGCGGTATCCGTCAATGTCTTCTGGCGCGACGGGTTCTTCGAACCAATATGCGTCCAGTTCTTCCAGCGCCCGACCAACAACAAATGCGTCCGAAGTCGTATAGGCATGGTTTGCATCGACCATGAATGGAAAGTCATCACCAACCCCGCGTCGAACTGCTTCGCACAGCTTCACATCAGGCTTCGGGCCAAAGCCCGTTTTCATTTTGGTGGCGGTGAATCCCATCTCCTTGATCTTTGAGGCTTCATCCTCAAAACGGCTAGCCAGATTGGCAATCGGTTCATCCCGGAGCATCATGCCGTAGCCGTAGCAAGGAACGCTTGCGCGATGTGCGCCGCCGACAAGCTTATGGAGGGGGAGGCCAGAGACTTTGCCGGTGATGTCCCAAAGTGCGATGTCCACACCGGACAAAGCCTGTATTGGCATTCCGCTTTGGCCATGGTCTCGCAAAAGGTTGTACACCTTGTGCCAGATCACGTCTTTGTCCAAAGGGTCCATGCCAAGGACCATTGGCTGGATGACCTTTTCCACGATGGATTTGTTGGCAATGGCTACGTTTCCGGGACCAAAGCACTCCCCCCAACCAGTTACCCCTTCATCTGTCTGAACCTCGACCAGATGGGTTGTGCGTTTGTCATAATACTGTTGCGAGTAGCCCAGAACTTCCGGCATGTCGTACTGCAGTACGTGACTTATTATTCTGGTGATTTTCATGAAGTTCTGGATCCCGGCACCGATCCGGAGAGGCCGCTAGTGCGGCCTCTCCGTGTGTCGTCAGTCGGTCGCAGCCTGATTACTGCATTGCGCCTAGGTCACGCAGGAAGTTGATGTGGCTTTCCAGCAGCGCCTGTGCTTCAGGGGTCGTTGCGAACTCAGTCCAACCGACCTGAACGGCCGCGCGATAGGCTGCCAGGTCTTCAGGCGACCATTCGTACAACTGAACACCTTTTGCTTTCAGGTCTTTCGCAGTCTGAGCGTTCTGCACTTCGTTGATGGTCGCATTGTGCAATGCCAGGCTGTCCATTGCGACTTCCATGATCTTCTTATGGTGCGCAGGCATCGCTTCCCAAACATCTTTGCGACAGGCCAGGTGATCTGCGGGCATCGAGTGGAAACCGGGATAGTTTGTGTGACCTGCGATCTCGTACAGGCCCAGACCAACGTTGTTCGTCAGGTTCGCAGCATCCGCACCATCAATGATGCCGGTTTCCAAAGCCGTGAAGATTTCGTTGAAGTCCATCACGATCGGAGAAGCACCAAGTTCCGCGAAAACCTTGGTTGCAAGGCCTGGAGGCGAGCGGAACTTCCAATCCTTGAAGTCTTCCACTTTTGCAATCGGCTTGGTCGAAGACAGCGACTCCGGCCCGGGGATCCACCATCCGATGAATTCCATATCGTAGCCGTTGTACAGATCATTTACAGCTTCTCTTCCGCCGCCATGAAGAAGCCATGCCATTTGCTGATATGGGTTCTGATACCCGCCGAGCAGGTCGCCCGCAAACTGGAAGGCAGGATTTTTACCGGTCTGGTAGCCGCCGCCCGTCATGTCGCAATCCAGAATTCCCGTAGCTGCGGCATCGAAAGTTTCAACTGATTTGACCACCGAAGAGGAATAGAACATTTCAACTTCGATTTCGCCGTTCGACATCTCCTGAATGTCTTCAACGAATTTTGCAGCCATCTGGCCAGACAGAGTTTCGGGCGAAAAATGGGTTTGAATTCTAAGCTTCGTGGTTTCAGCCATCGCGAAACCGGCTGCCATTGTCGTGGCTACGGCCGCCACGGCCGCTGTCTTGACTATTTTCATATTGTCCTCCCAGACGTTGAGCGTTGCGCGGAGAGGGAGATCTTGCCGCCTCCTTTGCCGTCACGCAGATAAACGTTAAGCCGACGAATCGAATGCAACAAGAAGAATTTGAAATTTCTAAAAATTTCGAGATTCTTGCGTAAATTCGAAAATGGGCTTAGGACCCTACTTGGACAAAATTTGAAGGCGCACACCGGGATGAAAGAAGAAATCGATATTTATCAAAATCTTAAGATGCGTCTCATCTCGAATGGATTCGAGCATGGAGCCAAGGTGCGGGCCGAAGAATTACGTAAAGAGTATGGCTGTTCTGCGAGTGCAGTTCGTGAAGTCCTTTTTCGATTGTCCGCTGTAGGGTTGGTGGACTTTCAGGAACAAAAAGGTTTCCGCGTGCCAATGCGTTCGCCGCAGAAGCTTATCGAATTGACACATGTCCGTGTTTTGTTGGAGGCCGAAGGTACCGCGATGTCGATCCGTAGTGGCGGGGTGGATTGGGAAGCAAGACTGACGGCCGCGCATCACAAACTCAGCCATATCGAAAAACGCATACATGCCACAGACGACCCGAGCGGCCTTATCGAGATATGGTTTGCCTCGGAGAAGGAGTTTCACCAAACGCTTATTTCTGCCTGTGGCTCGGAAACCTTAAAACAAATGCATGGCCGAGTTTACGCGCAATTCAGACAGCAGTTGATGGTGGCAGACCGGAACTTTGAGTTCATTTCTCAGAACATAAGACACCATGCCGATATACTGGAGGCAGCATTGTCAGGGGATGAGCAGCTAACACGAGTGAAAATTCACGATCATCTGAAACGCCACCTAACTGGAAAGACGATGGGCGACTAGCGCCGAAAATCGTCTTCCAAATACACCCGAATGATTTCGTCGAAGCTTGATTCCGCCTCGAACCCCAACTCCAGAGCGCGATCTGTTTGAAAGTCGCGCGGCCAATTCTTGACTATTCGTTCGATTGCCTCGTCGCGTTCTCGCCTGACAAGGCCAACTGCATCTTGACCGGCCGCGGCGCGCAACGCCTCGATTTGTTCGGCGACGGTGCAACTTACGCCCGGCATGTTCAACGCGCGTCTGTCGTTCAAAAGCTGCGTGTCCATTGTTGCAGCATGGGTCAAAAAAGTCGCAGCAGCGCGGGGGCTGGCGTGCCAGTGGCGAACAGTTTCGGCAACAGGTAAGACAGCCTCAACCCCATTCAATGGCTCGCGGATTATACCTGAAAAGAAGGACGAAGCGGCAGCGTTGGCTTTGCCCGGGCGCACACACAAAGTGGGCAAGCGCAAGGAAATACCGTCGATATATCCTTTCCTGCTGAAATCCGTGATCATCAATTCAGAGGCCGCTTTCTGCGCTCCGTAACTGGTCAAAGGTGCCGAGAGGAACTCGTCGCTTATCTTGTCGGGGAACGGTGCCCCGAAAACAGCTATCGATGAGGCAAAAACCAGACGAGGCGTGTACTCGCCTCCTGATGCCTCGTGTTCATCTCTGAATGCGTTCAGAAGTGCCCAGGTCGCCATAAGGTTGACATCCCAGCCCAACGCAAAGTCTGTCTCAGCTTGGCCTGAAACGATAGCTGCAAGGTGGAATATGACGTCCGGGCGTTGAGCCGCAACAGACTTGGCGATGCCTGACGTGGTCAAGTTCCCCACAATTTGCCTACCTTGCGCACTGTCGAGCGGGAACGAGAGATCGAAAAGTGAGAGATGAGCATCTGCTCCAAAAGTTTCTTGGGTCGAAATGCGATGGGCCAGTTTCTGGCCCAGCATTCCTCCACCGCCTATAACAAGGATCCGCGTCACAGCATTCCATTCCGTTTTTTGAGTTCCAAATACAAAGCCGAATGATCCAGCTCGGCCCCATCCATTTCGTTTATCAAATACTCGAAACGGTCGCGCACAGATTGGGTGCTGGGTAGCTCAACGCCAAGGCTGCGCGCTTCTTCTAGTGTGTTGTCCAAATCCTTTATTTGAAACTTAGACAATCCTCCGGGGACAAAATTTCCATCAGACATGCGTTCGCCATGTTGTTGTAAGATAATGCTATCCGCAAAGCCCCCTTTCAGTGCGGCCCTCAACGCGGTCGGGTCTGCACCGCCTTGTTGAGCCAGCAATGTCGCTTCGGCGACAGCCGATATTGTCACAGCGACAATTGTTTGATTGGCCAATTTGCACAATTGACCAGAACCACTTGGGCCAACATGCACAGGGCGCCCCATTGCTGTCAGAACCGGTCGCACGCGCTCCATAACGTCCTGATCGCCACCGACCATGATCGCGAGGGTGCCAGCTTCGGCACCCTTGGTGCCACCGGAAACCGGGGCGTCCAGATGCTGCACCCCCATCAAGGACAATTGCGCGGATTGCTCTCTGGCATGTTCGGGTTTGGCGCTGGACATATCAATCCAGATCATCCCTGGTTTGAGTTGTTCGCGGAAAGCCTCGTCAGAAAGTAGCGCGCGGGTCGCGTATCCATCCGAGAGCATCGTTATTATTACGTCTGCACCCGAAATCGCCAGCGGGGCAGTTTCCGCCAACGTCGCGCCTTCTGCTGCTAACGGTTTTGCCTTTTCTAAGCTGCGGTTCCAAACAGTGAGCGGAAATTCCGCGCGCAAAATATTCCGCGCCATGGGGGCACCCATCAGGCCGGTTCCCAACAGAGCCACTTTGAACTGCTTGCTCATCATCTACGTCCTTCCCAAGGTGCGCCACGCATGGTTATGGCCAAACCAAAATCTCTGTCATACGCTAACGGCTCTGGGCCCACATGCCAGAAGTCGTTGCTAAACCGCCAAGGTTTCTTTGCTTTTCGGTTGATCTGTGGAACGAAACAACGCGTGTTCAACCGCCACCTTATGAGTCGGAATGTTTATATGTTAGAAAGGCTTAAGGAGAAGCGCGACCTGTCCATAGCCACCTCACAAGGGATCAGAATTGCAAGCACGATTGCATCGGCAAGAAGGGGTGCGAAAGTCTATGCGACGGATATAAACTCCAAAAATCTAAATTCGATTCGCGGTCAGAATCTCGAAAATTACGAAATTTTCGAGATGAATGTGGCGAATAATAGCAGTATTCAACATGGGGTCGCGCGATTGAAGCCAGATGTTTTGTTCAACGGCGACGGGTTCGTGCATCACGGAACTATTCTTGATGCAACGGATGGTGAATGGGATTTCGCCATGGACCTCAATCTGCGCTCAATGGTGCGGACGACAAAGGCTGCCGTTGTTGGGGTGACGAAATTGGTGACCGTGGATTTCATAGTGCGAAAAATTCGGCGCAATTGTACTTGCCCTGGAACAGTCGAGAGTCCCAGCAGGCGTGACCGCGTAGATGCGCTGGGAGAGCAGCTGGGCCGCAGAGAAGAAGCCTTTGCACAATTTGTGGCGCGCCAGCCTACGGGGCATGTAGCGAAAGCAGAAGAGATTGCTGAATATGTCGTCTATCCGGCGTGCGATGAGAGTGCATTCACCACAGGACACACACGTAAAATTGACGGAGGTTGGTCAGCCCAATGACAAAAGTATCAAAGGACGATCTGCGATCTCGTAAGTGGTTTATGAATTCCGAGAACCTTGAGATGACTGCATTGTATCTGGAAAGATACCTGAATTACGGGTTGACCCGTGCGGAGTTGCAATCAGGCAAACCGATCATTGGTATTGCTCAGACTGGCAGTGATTTGAGCCCCTGTAATCGGCATCATATCGAGTTGTCCAAACGCGTTCGCGACGGGATCATCGCCGCCGGGGGAACGTGTATCGAAATACCGGTCCACCCGATACAAGAGACCGGCAAACGGCCTACGGCCTCGCTTGACCGCAATCTGGCTTATCTGTCCTTGGTCGAGAGTCTATTCGGGTATCCGATTGATGGCGTTGTTCTAAACATTGGTTGTGACAAGACCACTCCAGCGCTTCTTATGGCCGCTGCGACTGTCAACATCCCGGCGATTGCCTTGTCAGTTGGTCCAATGCTCAACGGTTGGTGGAAAGGCGAGCGCGCCGGATCAGGCACGGTTATCTGGAAAGCGCGCGAAGACCTTGCAGCTGACGAAATCGACACCGATGAGTTCATGGAAATCGCAGCCGCCGCCGCTCCTTCGGTGGGGTATTGCAATACGATGGGAACAGCAACGACCATGAATTCGCTTGCTGAGGCATTGGGTATGCAATTGCCCGGATCAGCAGCCATACCAGCCCCGTATAGAGAGCGCGGTCAAATCAGCTATGAAACCGGTAAACGTATTGTGGACATGGTCTGGGAGGATCTTCGCCCCAGCGATGTGATGACACGTCAGGCTTTTGAGAATGCGATTGTTATAAACTCGGCGATTGGTGGATCGACGAACGCGCCAATCCACCTGAATGCAATCGCCCGGCATCTTGGTGTTCCACTGACCAACGATGACTGGCAGAAGCTTGGCCACGACGTTCCTTTGTTGGTAAACATGCAGCCTGCGGGTGAGTATCTGGGCGAAGATTACCAACAGGCCGGGGGTGTTCCAGCCGTTGTCGGAGAGCTTCATGATGCTGGATTGCTGCCGCATCCCGATGCGATAACGGTGAACGGCAAGACGATTGGCAATAATTGCTCGGCGCGCCAGTCTCAGAATAGCCAAGTAATCAAGCCAGTCGGTAGCCCGGTTAAGCAACAGGCGGGGTTCATCAACCTCTCGGGCAACCTGTTTGAGAGCGCGATTATGAAAACATCTGTGATCTCAAAGGCATTTCGAGAGACCTATCTGTCGAACCCGGATGATCCTAATGCATTTGAGGGCAGGGCGGTTGTATTTGATGGGCCTGAGGACTTTCACCATCGGATCGATGATCCCGCGGAAAACATCGACGCAAACTGTATTCTGATCATGCGCGGAGCAGGCCCAAAAGGATACCCGGGTGCTGCAGAGGTCGTGAACATGCGTCCGCCCGCATATTTGATAAAGCAAGGCATCGAAGCCCTTCCTTGTATCGGTGATGGACGGCAATCGGGTACATCAGGAAGTCCGTCTATCTTGAATGCTTCACCCGAAGCTGCGGAGGGTGGTGGGTTGGCCTTGGTGCGAAATGGCGACCGACTTCGTATCGATCTTGGCAAAGGCACAGCAAATATGTTGGTTTCGCTTGAAGAACTGCATGAACGCGCCCGCGACCTGGAGGCAAGTGGCGGGTATTCAATGCCGCCGAACCAATCCCCGTGGCAGGAAATTTTCCGCGAAAAAGTAGATCGTTTGGATCGCGGAATGACGCTCAAGGGTGCAGAAAAGTACCGCGATATCGCGCGGGGCTTCATGCCACGCGACAATCACTAAAAGGAACAGAAATGAAACTTGTTCGTTACGGAGCCGAGGGCTCGGAAAAGCCGGCCCTGGTCGACTCTGGGGGTCAATTGCGGGATCTGTCCGCCCATATCAACGATATCACGGGTGACGTGCTGGATGATGGAACGCTTGATAATTTGCGTTCATTGGATCCGAACAACCTGCCAATTGTGGAGGGTGATCCTCGTATCGCACCATGTGTCGGTGACATTGGTAAGTTTCTCTGCATCGGTTTGAACTACTCGGACCATGCCGCAGAAACCGGCGCAGATATTCCCGAGCATCCGATACTTTTTTTCAAGGCTAACTCAGCCGTCATTGGGGCCTATGACGATGTTGTCATGCCGCGGGGATCTACACACACCGACTGGGAATGCGAACTGGGTGTCGTCATCGGCAAGACGGCCAAATACGTATCTAAGGCCGACGCGCTCGAACATGTTGCGGGCTATTGTATCGTAAACGACGTGTCGGAAAGACATTTTCAAACTCAACTGACCGGTCAATGGACCAAAGGCAAGTCTTGCGACACATTCGGCCCTACTGGTCCGTGGCTAGTGACCCGGGATGAGGTGCCGGATCCTCAAAGCCTTGGGATGTCACTGGATGTAAACGGTCAGCGCATGCAAACCGGGAATACTGCTACGATGATCTTTTCCGTTGCCGAGATCATTGAGCACCTAAGCCAACTTTTCACACTGCACCCTGGTGACGTCATTTCAACTGGAACACCGCCTGGTGTCGGAATGGGGATCAAACCGGAACCAGTTTACCTTAAAAAAGGCGACGTCATGGAGCTTCGCATCGATGGGCTTGGTGTTCAGCGGCAAGAGGTCGGCCAAGATGACTGACTTGTTGCAAATCGGAGGGATCACTGAACGGATGCGAGAGCGCCTGTCCGCAGCGTTCGACATTCATCAATTGGACGATTTCGACGCAGAAAGTGTTACGCATATCGTTACAAATGGGCATGATGGTGTTCCGCATGACCTGATGACATCACTCAGTAATTTGAAGATGATCAGTGTCTATGGGGTCGGCTACGACGCCGTCGACGCGAATGCCGCGGCTGAGCGTGGGATTGTTGTGACACACACACCCAATGTGTTGAACAAAGAAGTCGCAACCACCGCCGTTCTGCTGTTTCTGTCATGTTACCGAGAGCTCATACGTGACGATGATTACGTTCGGTCCGGACGGTGGGAAGTTGAAGGAAATGCCCCTTTGACGCGATCACCGGACAATCAAAAAATAGGTATTCTTGGTCTTGGTCGCATTGGTCAGGCGATCGTTGATAAGTTGGAGCCGTGGGCCCCCGAAATCTCTTATCACACCCGCAATCAAAAGGATGTCCCATACCGGTATTTCGACAATTTGGTTGAAATGGCAGAACATGTGGACGTCCTCATGTGCATCACTCCCGGCGGTCCGTCGACGAATAAGCTGGTCAACGCTGAGGTACTGCGCGCTTTAGGGGCAGGCGGCACTTTAATAAACGTTAGCCGAGGTTCGGTCGTCGACGAAACTGCCCTTATCAATGCATTGCAAAACGGTGAGCTCGGGTGGGCGGGGCTTGATGTCTTCGAGGACGAACCGCGTGTTCCAAAAGCATTGCGCGATCTGCCCAATGTCACCTTGCTCCCTCACGCTGGTAGCGCGACTATTGAGACGCGTGCAGCAATGGGTGACCTAACTGTCGACAATCTGCTGCAACACCTCAAGGATGGATCGGTGATCACAGCTGTGCCGGAATGCAGAGATCTGTAAAAGGTCAATCTGAAAAGTGCTTGAGTTTGCTGTTGCGGTTTTCTTTCTGCTGATTACGCCGGGCCCGGGTGTTCTGACAACTGCGGGCATCGGATCAGCATTTGGTTTTCGAGCTGGACTCGCTTTTGTGGCTGGTTTGATGCTGGGCGGGTTCGTCAACATGATGTTGGTTGTCTCCGGAGTCGCTGCAGTAGCTTTGGCTATACCGGTGCTTAGAACTTTCCTGCTATTTGCCTCTGTCGGGTATTTGGGATTTCTCGCGTGGCGTATTGCGAGCGCTGGCTCAAAGGTCGGGTTTTCCCCTGCGGTCTCGCCACTTGGTTTTGCGAACGGGCTGACACTTCAGTTCATTAATCCCAAGGCTTACGTGGTCGGCACAGCATTGTTTTCAGGGTTTGCCTTTTTGCCCGATGCGCCCGTTTGGGAGGTCGTCATAAAAATCATAGTTTTCAATATGATTTGGGTGCCAGTGCACATGATTTGGCTGGGTGCTGGCGCAAAGCTGGGCAGACTTGATTTAAGCGAGAGATCGCATCAAAGGATCAACTTTGCGATGGCGGCTTCGTTGATGGTTGTTGTGGTGATTGCATTGGCGTCGGCGCTTTAAACGACGCGTACGTCAGTCGTACCTAACAGTCGATTGAACGCCACAAATCAAAGTGAAGCCGTTATTCCACCATCGACGTAGAGCGTATGTCCATTGACGAAACTGGAAGCGGGGGAGGCAAGGAATACAGCGGCACCGACAAGTTCTTCTACATTGCCCCAGCGACCGGCTGGGGTACGTTTCTCGAGCCATGCACTAAACTCTGGGTCAGCAACCAATGCGGCGTTCAAAGGTGTATCGAAATATCCAGGCGCAATGGCGTTGCAGTTCAGGCCATACTTGGCCCAATCAGTTGCCATTCCTTTTGTCAGGTTGGTTACAGCACCTTTTGTTGCCGTGTAGGGCGCAATACCTGGTCGTGCCAATGCGGATTGAACCGACGCAATGTTGATGATCTTACCTGACTTTCTTTCAATCATGTGCCGTGCCACAGCCTGACCGACGTGAAAGACGGACGCTACATTTGTCTGTAGTAGGCGCTCGAAGGCATCAGCGGGGAAATCCTGTAACTCCGTCCTGTGTTGCATACCGGCGTTGTTGATCAAGATGTCTATGGGGCCGACGTTCTCTTCAAAGTTGTCCACAGCAGATCGGACACCTTCGTGATCGGTTGCATCGAATGAAAGTTCACGTACTGAGGCGCCTGTTTCACTCAACTCGGACGCTGCTGCCGCTAGTTTAGAAGTGTCGCGCCCGTTCAAAACGACCTGCGCACCGGCGGCAGCCAAGCCACGAGCCAACGCAAATCCAATGCCTTGGCTAGAGCCCGTTACGAGTGCGCGTGTTCCCTTTAAGTTGAACATTTCAAGCGTCATGCAAAAATCCCTTGGTTGTCAGCACCGACTATCCGTATCTTTTGGCAATCTGTATAGGGAGTCTGTGCAATGTCTTCGGCCAGTGTTGCTGTTGTTATCCATGCCGCAAAAGATCTGAGGTTGGAAAACCGAGACGTACACGACGTGGGGCCAGACGAAGTCTTGATTGCTATGCGCGCGGGTGGGATTTGCGGCTCTGACCTGCACTATTACAACCACGGTGGTTTCGGTGCGATCAAGTTGCGTCAACCTATGGTGCTAGGACATGAAGTCGCCGGGGAAATCGTGAAAGTTGGGTCAAGCGTGCAGGGGCTACACCTAGGTCAACTGGTTGCAGTTTCTCCATCCCGCCCTTGCCAAGTCTGCACTTATTGTCTGAACGGTGAGCAAAACCACTGTCTTGATATGAAGTTTTATGGCAGCGCGATGCCGTTCCCACATATCCAAGGCGCTTTTCAAAGCAAGCTCGTGGCGAAGGCCAGTCAATGCGTTCCGGCAGATGGGTTGAGCCCTGCGCAGGCCGCTATGGCCGAACCTCTGGCGGTCTGTTTGCATGCGATTAAACAAGCTGGGAACCTCCTAGGTAAAACGGTACTTATCACGGGATGCGGTCCGATCGGCTGCCTCACGATCTCGGCGGCACGTCGTTCTGGGGCGGCCAGAATAGTGGCGACGGATATCTCGGACCAGACCCTCGCTCTGGCGCGTGAATGCGGGGCAGACGACGTCATCAACACCTACGCCGATCCTGAAAAACTGGAGCAGTTTGAAAAGGACAAGGGCCAGGTTGATGTACAACTGGAGTGTTCCGGGGCTCAATCGGCTCTGGCTTCTGGCGTCACATGCTTGCGACCAGGTGGAACATTGGTTCAGCTTGGTCTGGGCGGAGATATGACAGTGCCGATGCAGGCGCTGACTGCAAAAGAGATTGTACTTCGCGGGTCTTTCCGTTTCCATTCCGAGTTCTCAGTCGCGGTCCAGATGATGCGAAGCGGACTAATAAATGTCGACCAGTTGGTGACGCATTCCTTCGAGGTTGGCGAGGCTGTCACTGCTTTCGAGGTTGCGTCTGATCGAAGCCAATCAATGAAGGTGCAGTTAACCTTTCCGGACAAGGACAATGGATAGACGAACGCGTGATATTGCAAAGACTTATGAACGAGATGGTTTCGTAGCTCCGCTGGATATCCTGACAGCTTCTGAGGTCCAAACGCTGCGCGATGATTTTGAGAAAGCGGAGCGCATTATCAGAGACGACCCAGAGAAACTCAAGCTTGTATATTCTTATCCGGACAGGCTGATACCATCATTCGATGCACTTGTTCGCCATCCGAAGCTGATTGAGGCTGCTTCAACAGTGTTGGGGCCGGACCTCATGGTTTGGAGCGGTGCACTTTTCGTTAAAGAAGCGCGGTCACCGAAAATAGTCTCGTGGCACCAGGACTTGACCTATTGGGGGTTGGACGATGCTGAAGAGGTTACTTGTTGGGTTGCGATTTCAGAAGCGTCTGAGCAAAGCGGGTGTATGAAGTTTGTTCCTGGCAGCCATAAAAGCCGTATCGTGCCTCACGTGGACACCTTCAGCGAAAACAATCTGTTGTCTCGTGGGCAGGAAATCGCAGTCGATGTGAACGAACAAGATGTAGTCGCTGCCGAATTGCGTGCGGGGCAGGCGTCCATGCATCACGGGCATCTTTTCCACGCATCAGGGCCCAATAACACAGACGATAGACGCATCGGTGCGGCGTTGCGTTTCATAAAGCCCTCAATGAAACAGCAAAACGGCGTGAAATCTTTGGTTGCGCTAGTCGCAGGGCGAGATGATTTTGGGCATTTCTCAGTTGCGTCCTCCCCTCAGGGCTTTTTGCATGAGGAGGATTTCGTTGTGTGTCAAAGGGATGCAGGCCGCAAAAAACAAATACTTTTCGCAGGAGTAAAGTGACGCCCTTGGCAAGCTCAGAACCACTGTTCCATCGGTCCGGAAGCCGACCTAAATCGCGAAAACTAGTGGATATTCAAAAGTTCTCGTCGCAGCTCAGCCTTTCCTCCATTCGGGCGAAAAGTAATATAGGCGATCTGCGGCAAGTTCTAAATCAAAATAGTCACTGCAAGCTCTTAAAGTATTCGGTCTTGCTATAAGAACTTGGATTGAGGCCTGCAGGGCGCTCTCGTAGCCTTCGCGCATGATCAAGCAATCGCCATTCAAGTACTTCAAAACCAGTCCACAGGTCATTAGTCTGGTAGTAATGCTTTACGTTCGGTTCCACCAGTTGCGGGTATATTCAAAATCGAAATGGCATGTGGATGAAGTCTTCATATAGATAAACGGCAAGCTTAGGTAAGCGGCAAGCGGCATTGTCCACGGCGCGCAGTAGATTATAAAAACGAGTTGCTGGAAGTCGTGGTCACCAAACGTCTAAACAAGTTGGCGGTATTGAGACACCTCAGGAAATTGATGAAGCTGCACGGCAAAGCGAGCGAGTTGGTCACGGATCTTTTAGCGTAATACCGGGCGGCACTCAGAGAACTCAGTGTGACGGAAAAGCAAAAAACGGGCAGGTGGCTCGATACCCGAGTTGAGAACTCACACCTCCCGTTTTAACTACGAGAACGCGCAATTTAACTACGAGAACGCGCAATGCAGCGCTTCAGGCGGATGCGAAGTTTGCAGAAATTCGCCGCCGTCCATTCCTTTGTTTGCAACCACTTCAATCAGGAAAGATTTCTCACCAGCCGAGTCACCTTCGAATTGACACGCACCGCTTCTCTCGCTGAGCGGCGCGAGCTTGGTGCAACATTAAGGGCAGCTCTACTGGCCTACCTGAGCCTGGTTCGGATTTGTCTGACAGCAACACCAATACACTCATTCCAAGTGTCGGACTACCCGGCATCTGATCGTCTCCTCAATCGATATTGCAGCCGTCTTGAATGAGGCCTCACCGTGGAAACCAATGAGAAACTGTTCAACGAAAAAGTGTGCTTCCCGCCTAAAGCTTTCGAATGCCGTGGATCGTCAGTGTGCTGACCAGATCAGCGTAGTCTTCACGCGCCTTGGTTCCGGCTCCTGTATTCCACATGTAATACCAGTTCAGCATGCCAAAGACTGACATTGTAGCGCCGCGCAGCTTGGCCTTGTCATTACCCAATGTCTCTGGAGACAGCTCCTGTAGGATATTGTTAATGAAGTTGACCATATCACGCTGGTACTCGCGCAGTTTCTTTTGCTGATCGTCGGCGAGGGCGTTCATACCGCTGATCTGAACCCGGTGCTCGTCATCTGCACCTTGATAGGCGAACAAGATTTCGCGGACAGCCTTTCGAAGTTTCTCTTCAGGCTCAAGCCCTTCGAAATCAACGTTGCAAATGCGGTCACGTAAATCACGCAGATAGGTCTCAAGGATGTCATACAAGATGGCATCCTTACTGTCATAATAATGGTATATGTTCGCCTTGGAGATTCCGCACTCTTTTGCCAACAGGGTCATTGAGGCGCGGTCGAACCCCTGGTCCGCAAAGATTTTCGCAGCTCTTTTGAGTATCTGTTCCCGCTTCTGGTCGTGGTCTTTGGCGATTGTCCTGGCCACGGCTTATTCCTTATCGCGGTTGTCGATGACGCGTTTCGCCTTGCCCTGAGAGCGTTCGACGTCGCCTTGATCACCTACAACAATTTCAGTTGAAACGCCAACAACGTCCTTGATGCGCTTAGTCAGCATTCGGGCTGCGGCAGTCTTTGACATCTCGTCGGTCGAGTCTGCTGATGCTTCGACAAACACCCGCATCGCGTCCATTCGGCCGGATCTGTACAGTTCGATCTGATAGTAGGGGGCCAGACCGCCCGTCGCCATGACCTGCTCTTCAATCTGGCTGGGGAAAACGTTGACGCCCCGCAGGATCATCATGTCATCGCTGCGGCCAGTAATCTTTGCCATCCGGCGCATCGAACGCGCGGTTCCGGGCAACAGACAGGTCAGATCGCGTGTGCGGTAGCGGATCATTGGCAAACCTTCTTTGGTCAAAGTGGTGAACACCAACTCGCCGGTTTCGCCGTCGGGCAGTACTTCGCCTGTGGCCGGGTCAATGATCTCTGGTAGGAAGTGATCCTCCCAGATCACGGGACCATCTTTTGTTTCGACGCACTCGCTCGCGACGCCGGGGCCCATGATTTCAGACAGGCCGTAGATATCGACTGCGTGCATGTCGAACGCGGATTCAACCTCCGTTCGCATCGCGTCTGTCCAGGGCTCTGCTCCGAAAATGCCGACCTTGAGAGAGCTTTTTCTCGGGTCGAGCCCGGATTTGTGGAACTGTTCAAGGATGTTGAGCATGTATGAGGGCGTCACCATGATCCCGTCGGGCTGAAAATCATGTATCAAGCCGACCTGTTTCTCGGTCTGCCCGCCGCTCATGGGGACAACGGTCGCACCCAAACGTTCGATCCCGTAGTGGGCGCCCAGGCCGCCGGTGAAAAGGCCATAGCCATAGGCGTTGTGGACCAAATCGCCCTTACGCAAACCTGCCGCCCGCAACGAACGCGCACCCAAATCTGCCCAATTATCGATATCAGCTTTGGTATAGCCCACCACAGTTGGTTTACCGGTGGTCCCGGAAGACGCGTGCAGTCGAATAATCTCACTGCGTGGGACCGCGAAAAGGCCGAAAGGGTAGTTGTCGCGCAGATCGTTTTTATACGTAAACGGGAACTTCGAAATATCCGAAAGCTGTTGCAAATCATCCGGATGGACACCCGCCTCATCAAAGCGCTGCTTGTACATCGCCACGTTTTCGTAGGCATGTCGGACCGACCATTTGAGGCGTTCAAGCTGTGTCGCACGGATTTCGTCGATCGATGCGATTTCGATCGGGTCCAATTCAGCTTTGTTGGGGGACAGGGCGTCCATTGCGTTGCTCCTCCAGCGTATTTCTATTCGACAAAATTCTGACCACCAACCGCGCGGGACATGCCCCGGAATTCGGCGACAGTCATGCCATCTTGATTTGTGATGCGTACGTCATAGACGCCGCTACGACCTGCGACAGCGGTTTCTGTCGCGGTTGCGGTCAGGCGGTCTCCCAGGCGTCCGGGTGCGAGATAGCTCATCATTGTATGCTGGCCGACGGTCGCCACGTTGCGACTGTTGCAGGCAAAGGCAAACGCGCTGTCTGCCAAGGCGTGGGTGACGCCGCCGTGGCATATGCCATGGCCGTTGCAGTGATGAGTTGCGACGGTCAGTGCCAGAACGGCGCGGCCTTCGGCGACGTCAACGAGTTCCATGCCGAACCATTTGCTGGCCTCATCATTGGCCCACATAGCAGCGGCAGATTTAGCGGCGCGTTCTTGCGGGGTCATCGTCATTTGCCCTGAAAACTTGGTACGCGTTTTTCGAGGAAGCTGGACACGCCTTCGGCATAGTCCGCGCTTTCCCCACAGATTTTCATAGCGTCCGCTTCGATTTCAAGATGATCAGAAAGGGTGGTGGTTGCCGCGGCCTGAATGCACTGCTTGGTTTTGCCCAGCCCAACGGTCGGACCGTTGGCAAATTGGTTTGCCAATGCGCGGGCTTCGGTCATCAACTGCTCATCGGGCAGGGCTTTCCAGATCAGGCCCCAGTCTTCTGCTTGTTTTGCTGGCAAGGGTTGTGCCGTAAGCGCCAGTCCTTTTGCTCTGGCCTCTCCCAATAGGCGGGGCAGGTGCCAACTGCCGCCAGTATCAGGGATCAGACCGACCTTGGCAAAACTCTGAATGAACTTGGCGCTTTCACCGGCCAAAACCATGTCACAGGCCAGTGCCAGATTTGCCCCGGCTCCGGCAGCAACACCGTTCACAGCACAAATAACCGGGAAGTTCAGCGACCGGATCAATCGCACTAAAGGCGCATAAAAGGTCCGCACGGTTTTGCTCAGATCAGGCGGGCCGTCCATTTTCGATGGATCGCGGTCACCAAGATCCTGTCCGGCGCAAAATCCGCGACCTGCACCGGTCAAAAGGACGGCGCGCGCGCCGTTGTCTCGGGCGGATTTCAGCGCGTCTTGCAGCGCGTAATGCATCTCATCATTGAATGAGTTCAGTTTGTCGGGACGATTCAGTGTAATCTCAACCCAGGTCCCGTGATCTTCTACAAGAATCGTATCGCTCATGACTGCTCTGCCAGATGTCGTTTCATTTTTATCATTGCATTAACCGAACGGTTGGTCAATATATAAACAAGACTCGAATCCAGAGCGCTTGAAGGGCACACCCATGTCTCAGACCTCACTTGTGAATGTTGAACTCAAAGGCGATGTCGCCTGGGTCACCATTGACAACCCGCCGGTCAATGCGACCTCGCAAGCGGTCCGGCAGGGGCTTGCAGATGCTGTGGATGCGGTCAAAGGCGCGCGGGTGGCCGTGTTGCGATGCGCTGGCCGGACTTTCGTCGCGGGCGGGGACATGTCCGAATTCGACAAGCCGCCGGTCGAGCCGCATTTGCCCGATGTCGTCCAAATGATCGAAGACAGCGATGTCCCTTTCGTCGCCTGTATGCACGGGAATGTTCTGGGTGGGGGACTCGAAATTGCGATGGCCTGCGCATGGCGGATTGCAGCGCCCGAAACGGGATTTGGTCTGCCAGAGGTCAATGTTGGATTGATCCCCGGCGCCGGCGGCACGCAACGTCTGCCACGCCTTGTGGGGATGGAAGCGGCAATCGATCTGGCCTGCACAGGCAAAGTGCGGAAGGCCGAGGAGATGCAGCAGCTTGGGGCCGTCGATTTGGTGGCCGACGATCTTGAAGCGGCGGTCGAGAGTTTTGTGGCCGATCTGCCCGACCGTCCTGTGCCTGTCAGCCAACGTATTCTCGCTGATTTTGCGCCGGATCTGATCGAGACCTCTCGGGCATCGCTGAAAAAGCGTGCCAAGGGGCAGCAGTCGCCGTTGGAGAACCTGACCGCGTTAACCTGGTCCCAGAAGCCGTTTTCCGAAGCACAGCCGATGGAGCGGACGCGCCATCTGGTGCTTCGCCAAACTGCGGAAAGCCGCGCGCTGCGTCATGCGTTCTTTGCGGAACGCAGCGTATCAAAGCCCTCTCTGATCAAGGATGCCCAACTGCGTGATATCAGCCGTATTGCTGTTGTGGGTGGCGGCTTGATGGGCGCCGGGATCGCAACGGCCGCTCTGACGGCTGGCCTGTCTGTAACGTTGATCGAGCGCGACTCCGAGGCCGCATTGGCAGCCCATGATCGGGTTGAAGGCCTGTTGAAGGGTGCGGTCAAACGCGGAAAGATGACTGAGACGCAATGCCTGACTTGCCTGTCCCGATTTCGCGCCGTTGACAGCTATGCCGAAGCAGCCGACGCGGAATTGGCGATAGAAGCCGTGTTCGAGGACCTATCGGTCAAAAAGCAGGTCTTTGCTGAATTGGCCAAGAACATGGACGCCAACGCAATTCTTGCCACCAATACATCTTATCTGGACCCTGCTGAAATCTTCTCGGGCATCGAAAACCAGACACGGTGCATCGGGCTACATTTCTTCAGCCCGGCCCATGTCATGAAACTGCTTGAGATCGTGCACACCCCCCGAACCGCCCCAGAGGTGGTGGCCACAGGGTTTGCTCTGGGCAAGAAACTGCGCAAGGTCTCGGTGCTGTCAGGCGTTTGCGACGGGTTCATTGGCAACCGCATGTTGGCCGCTTATCGGCGCGCAGCAGATTATCTGCTGGCAGACGGGGCACTACCCCATGAAATTGATCTGGCGATGCGGGATTTCGGGATGCCGATGGGGCCCTACGAGCTGCAGGATCTTACCGGGTTGCAAATCGCCTGGGCAAACCGAAAACGCAACGCTGCCACGCGCGACCCGAACGAACGCTATGTCACCATTGCCGACCAGCTATGTGAGATGGAGCGGTTTGGGCAGCGATCCGGCAAAGGCTGGTACCTGTACGAAGAAGGAAATCGCAAACCGATCCGCGACCCCGAGGTTGAAGCTTTGATCGAAGGGTATTCCACAGCGCAGGGCATTACCCGCCGGACCTTTACGGCCGAGGATATATCGTCTCGCCTTCTGGCGGTCATGGCGAATGAGGGCGCTTTGATCATCCAAGAAGGGATCGCCGAAAACGCAGAAACCGTCGATATGGTTCAGATCCACGGCTATGGTTTTCCTCGTTGGCGAGGGGGGCCAATGAACTATCGCAAAGAAATCGGGAGTGACGTGTCCCGGTCGGTTATGCTGACCGTGGCCGAGGAAAGTCCGGCGTCTTGGGCCATCGCGGCCCAAACTATAGCGCTTTAAAAGTGTTGATGGTTACAAAAGCAACCATTAACGCATTCAGAATGCATGTTTCACAGGGAGGAGACAGAACATGAAACTCAGCAACTTGAGCACCTTGCTGGCTTCGGCGGCACTTGCCATTTCGGGTACCGTTGCGATGGCGGCAGACTATACGCTGACTATTTCCAGCTGGGCGCCGCCGACCCATGGCATCAACGCCAAGATGTGGCCGAAATTTGTCGAGATGGTTGAAGAAGCCACCGATGGCCAAGTCACTGCTGAACTGAAACTTGGCATCGCACCTCCACCGGCTCAGATGGACCTGATCATGGATGGGGCGGCGGATGCCTCGATCATTTTCCACGGCTACCAGCCGGGCCGCTTTGTCACCACCAAGATGATCGAACTGCCCGGATATGAGGGCTCGGCCGAAGCCGCATCGGTGGCCTATTGGCGCGCCTATGACAAGCACCTGAAGGCGGCGGACGAACATCGCGGCGTCAAGGTGATCGCGTTGCATACGCATGGACCGGCCCAACTACATTCCAGCAGCCCTGTTACCACGCTGGACGAGGTATCAGGCCTTAAGGTTCGCATCCCCGGAGGTGTTGGTGGCGATGTCGGTACAGCGCTGGGCGCAACCGGTATCCAGGTGCCTGCTCCGAAAGTGTACGAAACGCTGGCTTCGAAAGCAGCCGATGGCGTCGTGATGCCATTTGAATCCCGCAAGGGCTTCAAGCTGACCGAAGTGGCTCAGAACGTTTACGAAGTTCCGGGCGGCCTGTATCGCGGTTCTTTCGCCTTCATCATGAACGAAGACACATTTGCCGATCTGCCTGCCGAGCTGCAGCAAGCGCTGGAAGAGCAAGTCTTTGGCGAGCCGCTGAGCCGTGAAATCGGTAAAATCTGGGACGAAATTGATGCCATCGGGCGCGAAGCCACCGAAGGCACAGACGGCAATGCGATCAACACCGCATCTGCGGAAGACCTGGAAAAGTTCAACGCAATTGCTGTCGATGTCCGCGCCAAGGTTATTGACGAAGTCAACGGTGCCGGGGTCGATGCTCAGGCCGCCTATGACATGATCGTCAGTGAAATGGCCGCGCAATAACGCGAGCTGGTTGGCGGTCTCGCACCGCCAGCCGTTTCGACCGGGCGGGAATTCCTCATGCAATCTCTGGTATCCTTCGCGCGCCGCATCAGTGTTTTTCCGACAGTGATGGCCTGTGTGGCGCTGTTTATCCTTATGGTTATGACGTTTTGCGACGTCATTCTTCGGTCCATGTTCAACGCGCCGATCGAAGCGGCGACCGAGTTGACACGTATTCTGATGGCGATCCTTGTATTCTCGGTTCTTCCGATGATCTCGGCTGGAAAAGGTCAGATTGCAGTGGACCTGACGGACGGTTTGTTTGCGCGACTGCGCCTAAGCCGCGCCAGGGATGCGATTGTCTATCTGGTCTCGGGCATCATGCTCTTCTGGCCGATACAGCGGGTCTGGATCTTGGCTGAACGGGCGCGGGACTATGGTGATGTGACCGAGTACCTGTCGATCCCCGTGTTCTATATCGGCTGGTTCATTGCCGCGTCCGCAGCGATCACCGCCGTCGCGATGATCACGACCGGCCTTCTGCACATCTTCGCCCCCCATACTTTGTCGGAGCACCCTCAATGACTGCCGCACTGATCGGCTTTGGCCTTGTTCTTGTTCTTGTGCTTCTGCGCCTGCCGATTGTCTTTGCAATGGGCCTCGTCGGAACGCTGGGTTTTGCATACGAACGCGGAGGCAGTATTCTGTCCGAACGCGGCTTGAAAGCAGCGATGTCGATGGTGGGTCGTCAGATCACCGACACGGCACAGGACTACGGCCTTTCGGTTATACCACTGTTTATCCTGATGGGTTTGTTCGTGAACAAAGGCGGGCTGGCGCGCGAGCTTTACGCCGTATCAAACGCGTTTCTGGGCCATTTCAAAGGCGGGATCGCAATGGCTACGGTGGCGGCCTGTGGCGGGTTTTCGGCCATCTGTGGCTCGTCCCTGGCAACGGCGGCAACGATGTCCAAGGTCGCCATGCCGGAAATGCGCCGCTATCGCTATTCAGATGAGCTGTCGACCGCCTCCATTGCGGCAGGCGGCACGCTCGGCATTCTAATCCCGCCCTCCGTGATCCTTGTAATCTATGGTCTGCTGACCGAGACATCCATCGGCAAGCTGTTTGTTGCCGGTATCATTCCCGGCGTGCTTGGCATCCTTCTGTACCTGTTTGCCGTTCGCTGGACCGTCTGGCGCAAACCCGACTCCGGACCCGCAGGAGAAAAACACGGCTGGGGCGAAAAACTGACAGCGTTACGGTCGGTTTGGGCGGTGTTGCTGTTGTTCTTTCTTGTCATTGGCGGGCTTTACGGCGCGTTTGATTTCCACCCACTGAACCTGACCTTCAGCCCGACCGAAGCCGCCGGCATGGGCGCCATGGGGGCGTTTCTGATCGCCTTGTCCCGCGGTGGGTTGACTCTGAGTTCGACCTTCGAGGTGTTGAAAGAAACAACTTACACCGCTGCCGCCCTGTTCTCGGTCCTGATCGGGGCCCAGATCTTTTCGAACTTCATCAACCTCGCTGGCCTGCCAGAGGCGTTGATCGGCCTGGTCACGGCCTATGACGTGGAACCGTTCGTGGTGATCCTGATGATCCTGGGAATCTACATCATCTTGGGCTGCGTGTTTGAATCGCTGTCGATGCTTTTGTTAACCGTGCCGATCTTTTTCCCACTGGTGACGTCGTTGGGCTATGACCCGATCTGGTTCGGGATCGTGGTTGTTGTCGTGACCGAGATCAGCCTGATCACCCCGCCGGTCGGATTGAACGTGTTCATCCTGAAAGGGGTGGTCGGGGACGTCTCAACAGCAACGATCTTCAAAGGTGTCACGCCCTTCTGGATCGCCGACATTTTCCGACTGGCCCTGATCGTTCTGGTGCCCTGGCTGGTACTGGTGCTGCCCGAACATATGGGGGCGATGGGTCACTGATGTTTTCCCTGACGGCGCTTCCCGAAGGGTTTCACGAGGACCCTTATCCAGCCTATGCCGCGCTGCGCGAGGATATGCCGGTTTGCTCCCAGCCCGACGGTTCGGTGATCCTGTCGCGATACGAGGATCTGGATCTGGTCTATCGGGATACGACGCGGTTCATCTCGGACAAAAAGGCGGTGTTTGGGCCCAAATACGGGGTCGACAGCCCGTTATACGAACACCACACCACAAGTCTGGTGTTCAACGATCCGCCCCTGCACACCCGCGTCCGCAAGGTGATGGTAGGCGCGATGAACCCGCGTGCCTTGGCGCAGATGGAGCCTGGATTGATCCAGCTCGTCGACAGTTTGCTGGATCAGATGCAAGCCAAAGGCACAGTCGAGTTGATCGAGGATTTTGCCGGGGCGATCCCCATCGAAGTGATCGGCAACCTGTTGGGCATTCCCAAGTCCGAACGCGAACCACTACGGGACTGGTCTCTGGCTATTCTTGGGGCTTTGGAACCACAATTGACGCCTGAGCAGGAAGAGTGGGGCAATCGTGCCGCCTCCGAATTCAAAGAATTTCTGCGCCATATCATTGAGGATCGAAAAGCCAACCCGGGCAATCCGGAAACGGATGTTCTGACACGGCTGATGCAAGACGATGCGGATGGCGGCCTGACCGACGTTGAGCTGTATCAGAACTGTATCTTTATCCTGAATGCCGGGCACGAGACCACGACAAACCTGATAGGCAACGCGCTGGATTTGCTGGATCGGCACCGGGATAAACGCGCGGAATTGCTGAACAATCCCGACCTGATTTCCACAGCAGTGGACGAATTCTTACGTCTGGAAAGCCCAAACCAGTTCGGCAATCGCCTGACAACCGACGATGTGACATTCCACGGCCATACCATCCCGGCAGGCACGGATGTTCACCTGTGTATCGGCGCCGCCAACCGCGACCCAAGGCAGTTTGACCGGCCCGACGACATGCTGCTGGACCGCCGCCCGAACAAACACCACGCCTTTGCCGGTGGCCCGCACACCTGCGTCGGTCTGACTCTTGCTCGGATGGAGGGCAAGATTGCGGTCAGTCGGTTTTTGAACCGCTTTCCCAACTATCAGTTCACAGAGGGCGTAAAGCGTGGTGGGCGAATTCGTTTTCGCGGGTTCGCCCAGCTTCCTGCAAAGGTTTGACGTGACCGAACAAGAAAATGAATCGGCCTTTTTATTGACCGACCGTACGGTAAATATTATAGCTACCATAACCGCGCGCTTAGGGCCGCGTAGATCATCTCAGGACTGAGGAGAGGCACATGACGATCCAACAGATTTCAAGTTTCGCGGCCGGTGAGTGGGTCGCGCCGGGCGAGGGTGCCCGCAACATTGCCAGTGCTGTGACCGGTGAAGTGATCGCGACCGCTGGCAACACTGGCTTGGATGTACAGGGCATGTTGGACTATGCGCGCAACGTTGGTGGTCCGGCGTTGCGTCAGATGACCTTTCACGAGCGCGCCAAGATGCTCAAGGCATTGTCGGTGCATTTGGGGCAGCACAAGCAGGCCCTGTATGACCTGTCATTCAACACGGGCGCGACCCAGTCAGACCATCTGATCGACATCGACGGCGGGATAGGCACGATGTTTGTGTTTGCCTCGAAAGGCCGCCGCGAAATGCCCGATGGGTGCGTCTATCTGGACGGGGACGTCGAACAGCTATCGCGGAATGGGACCTTTGTCGGTCAGCACATCTGCACGCCGCTGCAGGGTGTGGCGGTTCATATCAACGCGTTCAACTTTCCGGTTTGGGGCATGTTGGAGAAGCTGGCTCCGACCTTGCTGGCCGGTGTTCCGGCCATCGTCAAACCGGCGACGAATTCCTGCTACGTGACCGAGTTATGCGTGCGGTTGATGCTGGACTCTGGCATTCTGCCTGCCGGGGCGCTCCAGCTTGTGTCGGGTGGTCTGGGTGACATGTTGGATCGCCTGACGATGCAGGACGTGGTCAGCTTTACCGGCTCGGCCGATACTGCGCTGAAACTACGGTCTAACCCCGTCATTCTGCAAAACTCCGTCCGTTTCGTGGCGGAACAGGACAGTCTGAACTGTTCGGTACTGGGCACTGACGCCCAACCGGGGACACCGGAATTTGACCTGTTCATCAAGGAAGTTCAGCGCGAGATGACCACTAAAGCGGGTCAGAAATGTACCGCGATCCGCCGGATCATTGCGCCCGAGCCGCATGTGCAGGCGGTGATCGAAGCGCTTTCCGCGCGGCTGGCAAAAACGGTTATCGGCGACCCTAGGCTTGAGACAACGCGCATGGGCGCGCTGGTCTCGAATGATCAAAAACTGGATGTACTGGAAAAGGCTGCGATCATTTGCCAAGAGGCCGAACGTGTGTTCGGCAACCCGGATGATTTTGCCGTTGATGGCGCAGATGCCCAAAAAGGGGCTTTCCTTCCGCCGATGCTGTTCCATTGCGCCAACCCGGACGCGGCACAGCGCGTTCATGACACTGAAGCCTTCGGGCCGGTCAGCACGATCATGGGGTATCGCGACACCGACCACGCGATTGAGCTTGCGAACAGGGGACAGGGGTCTCTGGTCGCGTCGATCATTACCCACGACCCGGTTGTAGCGCGCAAATTCGCCATGGGTGCCGGGGCGTATCACGGGCGGCTTTATTTCAACAACCGAGACTCGATGAAAGAGGCTACGGGCCACGGTTCACCCTTGCCGCATATGGTCCACGGCGGCCCCGGTCGCGCGGGTGGCGGTGAGGAAATGGGCGGCGTTCGGGGCGTGAAACACTACATGCAGCGCACAGCCATTCAGGGCTCACCTGACCTGTTGACGGCGATTGGCTCGAAATGGGTCTCGGGCGCTACCGAGATCGAAGGCCCGGCGCATCCTTTCACGCGGCGCTACCACGATCTGGCAATCGGTGAGACAATTCACACGGCGCCGCGCACCGTCACGCTCGAAGATATCGAGCACTTTGCGGAATTCACCGGCGACACCTTCTATGCGCACATGGATGAGGCCGCCGCGGAACGAAATCCGTTCTTCCCGGGTCGTGTCGCGCACGGATACCTGCTGTTGTCGTTCGCCGCCGGTTTGTTTGTCGAGCCTAACGAAGGTCCTGTTCTGGCCAATACAGGCTTGGATGGGTTGCGTTTCATGAAACCAGTTGTGGCCGGGGACAACATCAAAGTGCGCCTGACCGTTAAGTCAAAGACCAAACGAAACGATCAGTATGGAGAGGTTCGCTGGCAAGTTACGATGACTCAACAGGATGATGACCTTGTTGCTGAATACGAACTGCTGACAATGGTGGCCTACTGACGAAACCGGGCCGGATGGTAATTCGATCCGGCCCAGCTATACTGCGGCCATGAAAGACGCTTCCACAGACTGGTTCGACCATTGCGTTCGTCATTTGACCTCCGAAGGGTCTCTGCGGGTTTGGTCTGTGCTTGTCACGATCTTTGGCGATCTGGCGCAAAACAAATCCGATCAGATAAGCGGATCATTGATCACTGCGCTGACGAGCCTTGTGGGAATCAAGGCCGAAGCGACCCGAGTGGCGTTGCATCGATTGCGCAAAGAAGGCTGGATCGAAAGTACGCGCGTTGGACGCGCAAGCGTCCATCAGCTTACGGACTATGGCCGTACTCAAAGCGCAGCCGCTGCGCCACGCATTTACGCCCGCGAAACGGCCAAACCAGACATCTGGCATGTGCTGATGTCGAGCAGCTCGGAAACATCCCGAAAGGAACTGTCCGATCTGTTGCTGACTGGGGAATATATCTCATTAAACCCTTCCACAGCGATGGCAGCGGGAACCATGCCGCGCGATCTGGAAGACCTGCTAGGTTTTGAGACCACCGCGATTTCAGTACCAGATTGGTTCACAGAGCTATGCGGGCCAGAGTCGCTGAAAACCGCGTATGACGAGTTTTGGACATCAATCCAGGTGATCGACGATCTGCTACCCGAGACCGGTGTGGATGATCCAATGAAAACGGCAGCTCTGCGTGTCCTCCTTGTGCACAATTGGCGCCGCATCATCTTGCGACATCCGGCTTTGCCCTCGGATTTTCTGCCAAGTGACTGGAAGGAGCCCGCCTGCCGCGAGGCGGTCTCTAGGATTTTGGACAGGCTGCCCCGACCACAACTCAAAAATTTGGAGGCAGAGTTTAGCACTTAGGTTTTTGGGACAAAGTCCCTCCCGATATCTCAAAGGATGATGGCTTGCTTTAACAGCAAACTGATTTCTTTTTATGTTACGAGAATGTGCGGCGATATCAAAATTTGGTAACATAATGCTTGCCTCGAATCGATGGCGGCAATATAAACCGACCATACGGTCTATAATTAGACTTGAACGCCCGGGAGAATTCACAGATGGATGCATTCATTTGCGACGCGACGCGCACGCCGATTGGGCGATACGGCGGGGCATTGTCGTCGATCCGCACGGATGACCTGGCGGCCATCCCGTTGGCTGCCGTGAAAGAGCGGAATCCGCAAGTCGATTGGTCGAGCGTGGATGATATCATCTATGGTGACGCCAACCAGGCCGGTGAAAGCAACCGAAACGTGGCGCGTATGGCGGCCTTGTTGGCTGGATTGCCGATTGATGTTCCGGGGACCACCATAAATCGCCTGTGTGCCAGCGGCATGGATGCTGTTGGAATGGCCGCCCGAGGCATCAAGGCGGGTGACTATGATCTGGCGATCGCGGGCGGGGTCGAAAGTATGTCCCGTGCTCCCTTTGTGATGCCCAAGGCGACATCAGCATTCACGCGCAGTAACGCGGTTTACGACACGACCATAGGCTGGCGCTTTGTAAACCCGAAGATGCAGCAGTACTACGGCATCGATTCGATGCCTCAAACCGCTGACAACGTTGCCGACGACTATGGCATCAGCCGCGCAGATCAGGACAGTTTCGCAGCGCGTAGTCAGGCCCGATGGGCCGCCGCGCATGAAGCGGGGCTGTTCGCGGATGAGATCACTCCGGTCTCGGTTCCACAACGTAAGGGTGACCCGATAGTGGTCGATACCGATGAGCATCCCCGCCCAGGAACAACGGCCGACAAGCTGTCGGGCCTCAAGGGAGTGAACGGGCCCGACAAAACCGTCACGGCGGGCAATGCTTCCGGTGTAAACGACGGAGCCGCAGCCATTTTGATGGCGAATGAGGCGGCGGCTGCAAAGAACGGCCTTACTCCGATTGCGCGGGTTGTGGGAATGTCGGTGGCTGGCGTCGCGCCGCGCGTCATGGGCATTGGCCCTGTCCCGGCCAGCCGCAAAGTTTTGGCCCGGGCCGGGCTAACCATTGAGCAGATGGATGTGATAGAGTTGAACGAAGCTTTTGCGTCGCAAGGGCTGGCGACACTTCGTGAACTGGGCCTTGCTGACGATGCACCGCATGTGAATCCGAATGGCGGTGCCATTGCCATGGGGCACCCGTTGGGCATGTCCGGAGCGCGGCTGGTGTTGACCGCTGCATATCAACTGCAGCGGACAGGTGGGCGGTATGCTCTTTGCACGATGTGTGTGGGCGTCGGGCAGGGCGCAGCCCTGATTCTGGAACAGGTTTGATTGGGAAAGCACTGTTTTGACTGAGGCGATCCAGATAATCGACCACAGCGAACGGGTTGAGCGGCTGTTTGAGCCGTATCAAGATGTTCTCGGCGACGACTACAAGGCTTATCGGGGCCATGTTTATCGTGTGGTTACTTATGCCATGCACTTCCTTGGCTGCGATGACACGCATCGTGCATTGGTCGAGACGGCCTTCGTCTACCACGATATCGGACTGTGGACGAAACACGATCTGGCATATCTAGAGCCATCCGAAGAACTGGCGCTGAGGGACAACGCTGAAAAGGGTTGGGGGCTGAATCCAGAGCTGCTGCGCAATGTCATTCATTGGCACCACAAAGTTACACCCTACCGCGGGCCAAATGCCGACGTGGTAAACGCCTGCCGAAAAGGTGACTGGATCGATGCGACAGGGGGCAAGGTGCGAAAAGGACTGTCACGTGATCAGGTCGCCCAGGTCGAAGCCGCCATACCCAGCTACGGATTTGCGGATGTTTTACAGCGCTTGGCAAAAGACCTTGGTGGCTCCGCACTAAAAGGAAACATGCGGGTTTTAAGCCACGTCTTCAAAATCTGATCCCATCCGAGAGGAGGAAACACGATGTACGCACAAATGGTAAAGTCCGAGGCCACAAACGATGACCCTGAAAAGCTTGCCGAGTTTCAGGCAAAGATTGACGCGGACATCAAGATCGAGCCGAAAGACTGGATGCCGCAAGGCTATCGCAAAACGCTGATCCGCCAGATCGGTCAGCACGCCCATTCCGAAATCGTCGGACAACTGCCCGAAGGCAACTGGATCACCCGCGCTCCAACGCTGGAACGCAAGGCGATCCTGCTGGCCAAGGTGCAGGATGAGGCTGGGCACGGGCTATACCTGTATTGCGCGGCAGAAACACTGGGCGTCAGCCGGGACGAGCTGACCGAGATGCTGCTGGACGGTCGGATGAAGTATTCGTCGATCTTCAACTATCCCACATTGAACTGGGCCGATATCGGTGCGGTTGGCTGGCTGGTCGATGGGGCCGCGATCATGAACCAGGTACCGCTGCAGCGGACATCTTATGGTCCGTATTCGCGCGCCATGATCCGGATCTGCAAGGAAGAGAGCTTTCACCAGCGCCAGGGTTACGATGCTATTCGCAAGATGGCCGAAGGCACGCCCCAGCAGAAGAAGATGGCGCAGGATGCGTTGAACCGGTTCTGGTACCCATCGCTGATGATGTTCGGGCCGTCCGACAAGGACTCGGTCCATTCGACCCAATCCATGGCCTGGAAGATCAAGATGAACACCAATGACGAGCTTCGTCAGAAATTCGTCGATCAGACCGTGCCGCAGGCCGAATTTCTTGGCCTGACCGTCCCCGACCCGGAGCTGAAATGGAACGAAGAACGCGGCCATTACGATTTTTCGGAACCCGACTGGACCGAGTTCTTTGATGTCATCAAGGGCAACGGCCCTTGCAACACCGACCGCCTGGCCGCGCGCAACAAGGCCTGGGACGACGGACAATGGGTGCGCGACGGCTTGCTGGCCCACGCCAAGAAGAAACGCGCCGGTCAAGTGGCCGCTGAATAAGCCTGACCTGAGGAGGAAACCCGATGAAAAACGAATGGCCCTTGTGGGAAGTCTTTATCCGCGGTCAGCACGGTATGAGCCACCGTCATGTCGGCTCATTGCACGCACCCGACGCGGAAATGGCGATCAAGAACGCGCGCGATGTCTATACGCGCCGCAACGAAGGCGTGTCGATTTGGGTGGTCGAAGCGAACAATATCTCGGCCTCATCCCCTAGTGACAAAGGCCCGCTGTATGAGCCCAGCGAAAGCAAGGTTTACCGCCACCCGACATTCTTCGACATCCCCGATGAAGTGGGGGCGATGTGATGACCCGCGACGAAGCCTTCCTACAGTTTCTGCTGAGAATGGGTGACAACACGCTCATCCTTGGCCACCGGGTGAGCGAGTGGTGCGGCCATGCGCCCGTGCTTGAAGAAGATATCGCATTGGCCAATACCGCGCTGGACCTGATCGGCCAAACCCAAATGTGGCTTGGCCTTGCCGGCGAAATCGACGGTGGCAAAAGCGCCGATGATCTGGCGTTCCTGCGCGATGCCTGGGATTTTCGCAATTTTTTGATGGTTGAGGTTCCGAACGAAGACTTTGGCCGGACCCTGATGCGCCAGTTTCTGTTTGATGCGTGGCACTCGATCATGCTGGGGCGTCTGATCAAATCGTCAGACGACCGTGTTGCAGCAATTGCGGCCAAGGCCAGCAAGGAGGTCGCCTATCATCTGGAACGCTCTGGCGACACGGTTGTTGGCTTGGGCGACGGAACAGCGGAAAGCCACGACCGGATGCAAGCGGCGCTCGAGTATCTGTGGCCCTATTTGGGTGAGATGTTCGCCAGCGACGATGTGGATACCCAGATGGCAGCCGCTGGTATCGCCCCCAATCCCGCCGATCTGCGCGATGAATATGACGCTTTGGTTCAGCGGGTCTTGGCGGATGCGACGCTAACGATCCCAGACAGCGATTTCGCGCATAAGGGCGGGCGTACCGGGCAGATGCATACCGAGCACCTGGGGCACTTGCTGACTCAGATGCAGTGGCTGCAACGCGCCTATCCCGGCGCAAGCTGGTAAGCCGATATGGAACGGGTGACCACAGATCAAATTTGGGACTGGCTGGATGCCGTCCCCGACCCTGAAATACCAGTCATTTCCGTGGTTGATCTGGGGATTGTGCGGGATGTGCGCTGGGATGCCGAAACCTTGAAGGTGACGGTGACACCGACCTATTCCGGCTGTCCAGCAACGTCGGTCATCAGCATGGACATTGAAACAGCGCTGCGGGATCACGGGATCGAAGATATCCGGATCGAGACCACTATTTCGCCCGCCTGGACCACCGATTGGCTCAGCGAAAAGGGCCGCGCCCGGTTGGAAGAATACGGTATCGCCTCGCCGCAACCGGCAGGCGGCCCGGAACGGTGCCCGCATTGTGGCAGCAAGGCGGTTGAGAAGGTTAGCCAGTTCGGCTCGACCCCGTGCAAGGCGCACTGGCGCTGCACCGACTGCCTGGAACCTTTTGACTATTTCAAGTGCATCTGAGGAGGAGCACCAGATGGCACGTTTCCACGACCTGAAGGTCACCGACATCCACAAAACGATCCGCGACGCGGTGGTTTTGACGCTAGAGCCCATGAATGGTGCCGCGCAAGAGTTTGACTTTACCGCCGGTCAATACCTGACGTTCCGCCGCGAGTTCGACGGCGAAGAATTGCGCCGGTCCTATTCGATTTGCGCAGGCAAGGACGACGGTGTCCTGCAGGTTGGCATCAAGCGCGTCGACGGCGGGGCGTTCTCGGGCTGGGCGAATTCGGAACTGAATGTCGGGGACATCGTACAGGCCATGCCGCCGATGGGCAGCTTCCACGCTCCGATCGATGCAGATTCAGAAAAGCAATATCTCGGTTTTGCCGGTGGTTCCGGGGTGACGCCTGTTCTATCGATCCTCAAAACGACGCTCGCCCGTGAACCCCGGTCGCGGTTTACGCTGATCTATGCCAACAAAGGCATCAACACGATCATGTTCCGCGAAGAACTAGAGGACCTCAAAAACCTGTATATGGGTCGCCTTAACGTGATCCATATTCTTGAGACGGATTCCCAGGAAATCGACCTGTTCACCGGGCTGGTCACGCGGGAAAAATGCGCCGAACTGTTCAAGCACTGGGTCGACATCGAAAACGTCGATACGGCGTTCATTTGTGGTCCTGAACCCATGATGCTGGGGATAGCAGCGGCCCTGCGCGACCACGGGCTAGACGACAGCCAGATCAAATTCGAACTTTTTGCCAGCGCCCAGCCGGGTCGCGCAAAACGCAAAGCAAGTTCGGCAGATGCCGGTCGGACAGACAATCAGACCAACGCGTCCATTACGCTGGATGGGTCAACCCAGACTCTGACCATCCCCAAGGACCTGTCCATTCTGGATGCTGCTTTGGAAAACGCGTTGGACGCCCCCTATGCCTGCAAAGCCGGGGTCTGTTCGACCTGCCGCTGCAAAGTGCTGGAAGGTGAGGTCGAGATGGTCGCAAACCACGCGCTTGAGGATTACGAGGTCGAGAAGGGCTATGTGCTCAGCTGTCAGGCCTATCCGATAACGGACCGTGTGGTCGTGGATTACGATCAGTAGAGGAGAGGTAGACATGACCGATACGATGACTCTCGACAGCTATCTTGCCGCGGGCGGCGTGCTGACCAACCCGTCAAACGTTCCGCCACGCTATCGTGCGGAACTGCTGAAACTGATGGCAACTTTTGTTGACAGTGAATTAGCAGGCGCTGCCGGTTTTGCTGACGTAATTAACCTCGGGCCGGGAATTAAAGAACGTATCGCTGCCGCGAAGATCGTGCTTGAGAAAACGGATCATGCAAATCGTGTTCTGAACATCATGGGAGAGTTTGGAGCCGACACGGAACGCTACGCCAATCATCATCCGTGGACGGCCCGGTTAAGCCGGGACGCGGACATCGGAGCAACGCGTTCCGAACATGACATGCGCTTGGCTGTGTTCAACTATCCGTTCTCGGGTTGGACGGATGCCGTGATCATGAATCTGCTCATGAGCCGCGCCGTCGCCGAACAACTGGCTGAGTATTCGACGATTTCCTACCAACCCCTGGCCGAGGCGTTCCGCTCAATTGCTCCGATCGAAGCACACCATGGTGAATTGGCTATGGAAGGCGCAATTAAGTTGATCGAACGAGGCGAAGCTGAGCAAATGCAGGTCTCGGTCGACTACTGGTGGCCTCGCGTCGCGGTGTCTTTCGGGGGCGACGATCCGAAACGGTTCGAGTTGTTGAAATCTCTTGGTCTGCGGCGGAATAAAAACAGTTCCCTGAAAGAGCGCTGGAGCCAGACGATGAATGACACGCTGAAGACTTTTGGACTGAGAACGCCTTTGTGAATCGCTTGACTGGACCGATTTTGGGTCCGTCCTCTAGTCTGAGGCGAGGCCCAAGTTCCTGGGATGACAAGAAAAATAGCAGTGTAGGGCTGGGGTTTGTCGGACGTGGCCTGACGACTGATCGCAATGGGCCATTCGGTAACACTTCAGATCCTCGACTATCCGGGGGTTCAGAAATTCGCTCAATGGGGAATGACAGAACTATTGGATTACGCGAATAAAAAGGCTGAAAATCTTGGTTCCTTGCTGTTCACAAGTGAGATCGCTCTGCAACCAATTGGCCAGCCCGTCGGTTATCGTCTCACCGCCATCAGTTTGGGCCAATTCCTAAAACGAAACACCTTGGAGTGAGTTACATATAGCCCGACAAGTACACGCGAAATCCACCGGTATTAAACCTTACAAAACGTTTTGCTGAAAACTCACATCACGGGTACTCTTTACGCTGATCCAGTCACAGCAAGCCCAACACCCATGAAGCCACAACCAGATAGCGCATATTTTTAACCGCTTGTGCGGACGAATTTGCGTTCACGATCTGTAGAAGGTTTTTCTCAGGATCTAGAAAAGATCTGCGGGCAGTTTGCTGTCGAGTCCAGTTTTGCCACGCGCGGACGCATTGACGGGGATATCTCCACCTTGCCGGTCTCGCGCTTTGAGACGGCAATCGTATCACTCGACGCACAAAGGGTTTTTCGGGACGAGCGTATGATCCGACAAGACCCCGGAGAACACTTGTTTCTTCTCATCCAGGACAAGGGAAATTGTCGTATCCATCAGAATGATACATCGGTTTTGCTGGGACCGGGCGACATGTATCTGGTCGACAGCGCGAAACGCTCCGAGTTTGTGTATGACGGGATGAACTCGCGTCAGGTTTCGATCCATTTGCCACGCGACGAGATGGTCCACAGATTCGGTGAGATCTGCACGGGAGGTATTTCGGTAGATCGAAACGACCCCCTGTTTTTCGCCATGCGTGCCGTGCTGGCCAAGATATTTACCGAAGAAGCCGCTGTGGCCCCTCATTTGGGCGAAGCATTTCTGAGCTTGTTAGGTGCGTATTTCCGCTGTGTCAGCCATCAGGAAGACCAACGTGGGCGAGAAGCTAATGCGGTTCTGTCGCGCGCTCTTCAACTGATTGACCAGAACGCGATGGATCCTGCATTCGGACCGCAGGCATTGGCCGAAGCATTGCAGGTTTCGCCTCGGACGCTGCAGCGTCATTTTGGAACCCTTGGGGAAACCGCCAGCAAACGCCTTATGTCCGTGCGGCTTGAAACAGCGAAAGCCCGGCTAAAAGAGGTGAACTCTGACGTAGGGCGCGACACGATCGCTGCGGTTGCGTATGATTCCGGTTTCAACGACCTGTCGTATTTCTACAAGGTCTTTCGGGAACGATTTGGTGTCTCACCCGGGGCGGTGCGGAAAAATATGTCGTCCTAAGCCATAGTTTTTGGCGCAAAACCCCAAGACTCGACCGACCGGTCGGATAATAGTGCTCCCCAGCCTTGCTGCGTTCGCGCACAGGCATCGCGATTTAGGGAGGACAAGCCGTGATCGAATACGATCTGACTATAGGGGGTGAACCAGTATCTACCGCCGCCAGCTTTGACGTATTGAACCCGTCAACCGGTGAAGTCGCAGGGCGTGCGCCCAATGCGACACGCGCTGATCTGGATACTGCTGTTAAAGCTGCGAAAGCTGCTTTAGAAAGCTGGTCGGCCAAGTCGGACGAAGAACTGCAGGCCGCATGCGAGGCCGTAGCGCAGAAGATCGGAGAACATTCCGAGGAGCTTGCACAGGTTATCACAGCCGAACAGGGTAAGCCGCTTAACGGGCTTGGATCGCGCTGGGAAATGGGCGGGGCAGGGGCCTGGGCAGGATATACTGCCGGGCTGTCCCTACCAATGAAAGTGCTGCAAGATAACAACGAAGGCCGCGTTGAACTGCACCGCAAGCCGCTGGGGGTTGTGGGGTCGATCACGCCATGGAATTTCCCGGTGATGATTGCGATCTGGCACATCATGCCTGCGCTGCGCACCGGCAATACTGTGGTTATCAAACCCTCGCCTCTGACCCCACTGTCAACCTTGCGCCTTGTTCAGATCATGAACGAAGTACTGCCTGCGGGTGTCGTGAACGTGATCACCAGCGACGACAAAGGCGACAATATCGGAGGGGCCATGTCGGCCCATCCCGATATCCGTAAGATTGTCTTCACTGGTTCTTGCGCTACCGGGCAAAAAGTCATGGCCTCGGCCGCGGAAACCATGAAACGCCTGACCTTGGAACTGGGTGGCAATGATGCCGGTATCGTTCTGCCCGACGCAGATCCGCAAGCGATTGCCGAAGGTTTGTTCTGGGGCGGTTTCATCAATAACGGCCAAACCTGCGCTGCGATGAAACGTCTTTATGTCCACGAAAGCATCCATGACGAGGTTTGCGACGCGCTGGTGGCCTTCGCCCGAAATATCCCGGTGGGAGACGGCATGGACGACAACGCGATCCTGGGTCCGGTCCAGAACAAGATGCAGTTTGACAAGGTCAGCCGCCTGGTGGCCGATGCGAAAGAACGTGGCCAGGTCTTGCTAGGCGGTGCGCCGGGCGACGGGTTGTTCTTCCCTCCCACGATTATTGCAGGTCTGAATAACGGCGATCCGCTGGTCGATGAAGAACAGTTCGGCCCGGCGCTGCCAATCATCAAGTATTCAGAAGTGGAAGACGCAATTGCGGCCGCCAACGACAGCCCGAACGGGTTGGGTGGCTCGGTGTGGTCGTCCGATATCGACGCCGCCAAGGCCGTTGCCAGCCGCATGGAGTGTGGTTCGGTCTGGATCAACAAACATGGCGCCATTCAACCCAATGCCCCGTTCGGCGGGGTCAAATCATCTGGCGTTGGTGTCGAATTCGCGGACGAAGGTTTGGCCGAATACACCGATATCCAAGTCGTATTCAGCTAAGAACAAGACAGGAGAGGAAGAGATGAAGATCAGAAGTATCCTTGCCACAACTGCACTGGGCGCCGTTTTCGCCGGCAGCGCTTTGGCACATCCCCTGGACGGGTTAACGCCGGACGAACTCCAGCAAATCAACACGATCCTGAAAGACAGCGGCACCGTCACCGACGAGACACTGTACCCTTTGATCGATCTGCACGAGCCGTCGAAAGCCGAAGTTCTGGATTGGAAAGAAGGCGAAGCACTGGATCGCAAGGCGATGGTGCAATACACCACCGACGAAGGATTCAGCGAAGCTATCGTGAACATCACGCAAGGCACCGTTGAAGAAAACTTTGCCATCGAAGGCTCGGGTCAGCCGATGGTATTGTTTGCGGAATTCATCGGCGCACTGGAAGGCGCTCTGAGTCACCCGGATATGATCGCGGGGCTCGAAGCGCGTGGGCTGACAAATGAAGACGCGTTCTGTCTGCCGCTGACAGCGGGTAACTTCTTTACTCCTGAATTCGATGGCACCCGCCTGATGAAGGTGCCCTGTTATCAGAACCCGACAGGCTCAAACTTCTACGCAAAGCCGATCGAAGGATTGTTCGCAATCTACGACATCGGCAAGCAAGAGGTTGTCGAGGTCATCGACACCGGTGCGATCCCCCTGCCGCAAGACGCCTGGGGTTACACGGCCGAAGAGGTGGCCGAACGGGTCGAGTTGCGCCCGGAAACCAACAAGGTTCTGCTGACGCAGGAAGGTGGCCCGAATTACACCCTGGATGGCAACCATCTGGATTGGGACATTTGGCGCATGAATCTACGCGCGGAAAAGCGTGCGGGTCTGGTTGTCTCGAACATTGATGTCAACGATCAGGGCAATTGGCGTTCGGTCATCTATCAGACGCATTTGTCCGAAGTGTTTGTCCCTTATATGGATCCGACCGAGGGGTGGTATTGGCGGACCTATATGGACAGTGGCGAATACGGGTTCGGTCTGTTCCTGACGCCGTTGCGTGCGGGTGTGGATTGCCCTGAATATGCAACCTTCCTGCCTGCCGTAATCGCGGATGACGCAGGTATGCCGCTGGAAATTCCGGATGCGATCTGCATCTTCGAGCGCAACATTGGTGACCCTGCTTGGCGCCACTTTGAGATCTTTGCACAGACGCCCGACAACTTTGTACCTGCGGAAGGCCGTTCGGAAACCGAATTGGTTGTGCGTACTGCGTCTGAGGTCGGTAACTATGACTATCTGATCGACTACCGCTTCAAGCAGGACGGTCAGATGTTCATCAAGATCGGCGCAACCGGTCTGGACGCGGTCAAAGGCGTGGTTTCGACCTCGATGAATGATGAAACCGCTGCGGAAGACACCAAGTATGGCACGTTGATTGCACCGCATCTGGTTGCGGCCAACCACGACCACTACTTCAACTTCCGGATCGACTTTGACATCGACCAGCCGGTCAACCACATGGGGTTGATGGAAATCGTCCCGGCCGAAATACCTGCGGACAGCCCGCGCAAATCGATGTGGGCGTGGCAGCATGTTATGCCGGACAGTGAGCTGGACGCGCGCTATCGCTTCAGCGCCTCCAAACCACGTCACGTCCATATCTCGAACCCGCAATCGGAAGGGTATCTGGGCCACACTCCGGGTTGGATGATCCACCACGGCTCGATCGCATACGGTCCGTTCGACTTTGAAAGCGACCCGCCGTTCAAGCGCAACGCCTATATCGAGTACTCCTCGTGGACGACTGTCTATGACCAAGAGCAGCGCTATGCAGGTGGCAAATATGCGATGCAAAGCGACGGTTCTGACACGCTGGCGGAATGGGTCAAAGAGGACAAGACGCTGATGGGTCAGGATATTGTGTCCTGGTTCACCGCAGGGTTCCACCACATCCCGCGGATGGAAGACTGGCCTGTGATGTCGACCGAGTGGAAGACGGTTCACATCATGCCGTTCAATTTCTTCGCGCATAACCCGGCGTTGACGATCCGCGAGTGACTGATGGCAAATGAAATTAAAAAGGGCGGCCTGCAATAGGCCGCCCATTCATTTCTTGTTTTCATTAGTTTTGCTGCATCGAATGCAGACCATCCAGGATCTGATCAGCCTGCTCGATCGATGTACGTTTAGGGGCGGGGGAAGGATGATGTCGTTGGCGTCGATCCGTACCAAAACACCATCATCGTATAGCTACTGATAGATGCGGCGCATTTCGGGCGTGAGTTCAGGGTCTTACGGAGCGAATTTGTTTCTTTGGTCCCAGTACAGCCGAGAAGTTGTCGGGCGGGCAACCAAGAGGTCAACTTTCCTTCGCGGCCTCCAGTGCCTGTTTCAGTGTTTCTCGATCTCCGATGTGATTGGAGAGGATGAGAATGAGGCGCGCGTTCAGGGCTTCGCTTTCCTCATCCGACAGCCCTTCATGCACTGCGATGAGGTCTGCATAAAAATCATCCGGTGAATACAGGTTTGGTTCGGTAATCAGTGGCATCAGCTTATTCCTTTCCGCAAGCTTTAAGGACTGCTGAACGCAGTGCGGCCTCGTCGTAATCGCGCCAGCGCGCCGCGACATGCTGATCGGGGCGGACTAGGTAGACCGCCCGGCTTTCGGTTCCAAGGTAACGTTCCGCTAATGCGTCCGAAGCCATAAGGGACACGCTTCTGACCTTGATACCGTCGATATCGAGGCTGTTCGGAACTTCGGTGTTGAGTGCCAAAATCACGAAGTCGTTTCCAAGCTGATCCAGAAGGAAGCCGTCGCCAACCGGGGCATCCTTGCATGGAGATCCCACTCTGGACGTGTCAGGACCTCCTGCGAGGTCATCCGCTCCGTTCAGGGACGAGTGATCATAGGTACAGGGCACTGACAGTCGCCCCGAATTCACCAGAGGCCGCGCAAATGTATGGCGTTCGGCCAGACTAAGCACAGCGTCCCGGAAATTCTTGCTCACCTTCGATTTTGGTGTGATGAAATCGGTTGAACGGGTCGAATTCAGGATATTTTCATCCGCTCCGTAGATCCGTTCGTCATCATAGGTGTCCAGAAGGCTTTCCGGTGCCTTGCCCGAGATAACGAGGCCAAGCTTCCAACCAAGGTTGTCGACGTCCTGAAAGCCGGAATTCGCGCCGCGTGCCCCGAAGGGCGACACTTGATGCGCCGCGTCGCCAGCAAAAACAACGCGCCCGTGGCGGAATTTGTTCATACGCCGGCACTGGAAGGTGTAGATGGATGACCAGACCATTTCATATTCGACGTCATCGCCCAACATCGCATCCAGCCGCTTGCGGATGTTTTCCTCTTTCAATTCTTCCTTGCGATCGACATCCCAGCCGATCTGGAAGTCCACGCGCCACACGTCATCAGGTTGTTTGTGCAGCAAAGTCGAGGCGCCGGACTTGAAGTAGGGCTCGAACCAGAACCAGCGCTCTGTCGGGAACGTGTTGTTCTTCATCCGGATGTCAGCGATCAGAAAGCTGTCCTGAAAAACCCGGCCTTCAAAACCCAGATCCAGCATGTCGCGCGTTGGCGAACTTGCGCCATCGCAGGCGATCATCCAATCCGCCTCAAGCTGGTAAGGCCCGTCCGGAGTTGTGACGGACAGAACAACATGGTCGTCCTTGACGTCTACAGCTTCGACCCGGTTCTTGCCTCGGATTTCAATAGGCGCGCCGCGTTCCTGTTCCGCGCAAATCGCTTCGAAAATGAACTTTTCGAAATAAGGCTGCTGCAAGTTGATGAAGGCCGGGTTGCGATGGCCGGATTCAGGTAGAAGGTTGAACTCATAGACCTTTCGGTCGTCCTGAAACACCTTCCCGACATTCCAGATGACCCCTTTGTCTAGCATCGGCGCGCCGCATCCGTAACGGTCGGCGATTTCCAGCGTTCTCTTGGCAAAGCAGATGGCGCGGCTTCCCATGCCGATCCCTTCGTGATCATCCAGAACCAACGCCGGAATGCCCTGTCGACCAAGGTCCAGCGCGGCGGCCATACCGATAGGACCGCCTCCGACGATGACAACCGGGTGGCGCACCGCAACGGGCGCGTCTTGATCTTTTGATTTCTCATAAGGGTAAAGCTTGAAGGCGAGGGAATATCGGTCCTGAAGCATCGAAATACCTAGCTTGTTGAGTTCGGAGGAGATGAGTGGGTTCAGCCTTGCAGCTGCTCCCACATTTCCAGATCACGTTTGTCAGTCCAGATGCGAGGGTGGGCGATCCCCCGAGCTTCGTCATAGGCTCGGCTGACGTTGAATGGCAGGCAGTGCTCGTAGATCGCGTAGTCCTTGAACTTAGGATCGCAGGCGTCGCGCACGGCATCCCAAGCGTCTTTTAAGCTGCCACCTTTCATCGCCACTTTCTTGGCGGGCTCGTAGGTCGAATTGACAAAATCGCGGGTGCTTTCGATGGCCCGTTCGACCGCTTCCTTACCGATCAGCGCGCCGCCGCGCCCCGGAGCGATGGCGTCGACATCATATGCTTTGATGTTGTCCAGCGTCCGGCCCCAATCGGCAAAGTGACCATCTCCGCAATAGCAGGCCGAGTGGTCCTCGACGATGTCGCCGGTGAACATGACGTTCTGATCAGGCACATGGATCACCGCATCGCCTGCCGTATGGGCGCGGCCGATCTGTTTGATATCTACGCGGCGGTTGCCCAGATAGACCGTCATGCTGTCGCTGAATGTGGTGGTGGGCCAGGTCAGGCCTGGGATGCTTTCATGACCTTCGAACAGGCGCGGGAAACGCTGGAACTCGCTGTCCCAGTCCTCTTGCCCGCGTTCCACGACCATTGAGCGTGCCACATCCGACATGATCACCTGCGGCGCGTTGAAGGCCGAGGCGCCCAGAACGCGTACCGCGTGATAGTGTGTGAGCACAACATGGCTGATCGGCTTGTCGGTGACTTCACGCACCTTCTCGATCACTTTGTTCGCAAGACGCGGGGTGGCCTGTGCCTCGACAATCATGACGCTGTCGTCACCGACGATGACGCCCGAATTCGGGTCACCTTCGGCAGTAAAGGCCCACAGGCCCTCGCCGATCTCATCGAAGGTGATTTTCTTTTCTGTCATGTCGCCTTGCGATGCGAATGCTTTAGCCATGGGTTTCCTCCGGTGCCCGTACGGGCGATTTTCGTGTCAGTTGCGTTTGTAGGGATCGTCGAGTGCTGCGAGGACTTGCCCCGTGCATTCGCCGAAACCGATCCGATAGCCGTCGCCTATCGCCGCGCCCGTCAAGGTTAGGGTGTCGCCGTCTTCAACAAAGCTGCGGGTCTCACCTGTGTCGAGCGTAAATGGCTCCTTGGCACCCCAGCTGAGTTCCAAAAGGGAGCCGCGATTGTGCTTTTCCGGGCCGGAAATTGTACCCGAGCCCAGCAGATCGCCGGTATTCATCGGGCACCCGGACGTGGTGTGATGGGCCAGTTGCTGAGCCGCCGAATAATACATTTCGTTGTAATTGGTGCGGGCAATGATTGTAGCCACCTTGCCCTTGGGAGCCAACGTGACCGACAGGTCGATGTCGTAAAGCATCGGGCCACAATCCTTCAGGTGGCCCAGCAATTCGAACTCTCGCGCTGGGGTGTTGCAGCGGAATGGCTCAAGCGCAGCTTTGGTCACGATCCAGGGACTGATCGAGGTTGCCGTGGCTTTGGCCTGGAAGGGCCCCAGCGGCTGGTATTCCCAAGCCTGAATGTCGCGGGCAGACCAGTCGTTCAGCAATACGTAGCCAAAAATGTTGTTATCCGCCTCTTGCACGGAGATCGGACCATCCGAAGGGGTTCCAACGATGGCGCCCATTTCAAGCTCGATATCGAACCGTTGCGACGGGGCAAACCGGGGCAGGGTGTCGTTTGGACCTTTAAGTTGTCCCCAGGGGCGTCGGATGTCCGTGCCCGAAACAACCACTGATGAGGCGCGACCGTTGTAACCTATTGGGATGTGCAGCCAGTTCGGGGGCAGCGCGTTTTCCGGCCCGCGGAACATGGTGCCAACATTAAAAGCATGGTGCCGACCCGCGTAGAAATCGGTGTATTCGCTTACGGCGAAAGGCATATGCATCTCGGCATCGTCTTGCGCGACGAGCAGCGGTTCGATTTTATCTCGTTCTTCGGCGCCTTCGGCCAACAGGCTTGTCAGCCTGTCCCGCAATGCCGCCCACACAGCCGGGCTCTCTTCCATCAATGGATTCCAGAAAGGCAGATCGAACAAGGGTTCGTCGCTCAGCGCGATCAGGCCTTTGGCCTCGGCGGCGGAGACGTCCAGGATCATATCGCCGATGGCCACGCCACAACGGGGTTCGCCGCCTGGGGTCGAAAAAACCCCATAGGGCAGGTTGTTCAAGGGAAAAGGATGGGCTTCATCATTGGCCGATGTCAACCAGGAGTTCATCAAAGGCATTTTGTATCCAGACTTTTGTCACGAGCGGATTTGTTGCTTCACTTTTTGCCGGGCGTGCCGTCGAATTTCTTTTCGATGTCTGCCCAGCAGTCAATATAGTCGTCCTGCAAGGGGGCCTCGGTTGCGGCGAAGACGGTCAGATGCTGTGGGAAGCGTGTTTCGAACATGAAGGACATCGTGTGGTCCAGCTTGTCCGGCCCCAGATTGGCGTTTGAGGCTTTTTCGAACGCTTGGCGGTCTGGGCCGTGCGGGATCATCATGTTGTGCAGGCTCATGCCGCCCGGAACAAAGCCCTGAGGTTTGGCGTCATACTGGCCGTAGATATTGCCCATCAACTCGGACATGATGTTCTTGTGGTACCATGGCGGGCGGAACGTATCCTCAGCCACCATCCAACGCTCGCGGAACAGGACGAAATCGATATTGGCCGTGCCGGGCTGGCCCGAAGGGGCCGTCAGGACGGTGAAGATTGACGGGTCCGGGTGGTCGAACAAGATCGCGCCGACCGGGCCATAGGTGCGCAAGTCGTACTTGTAAGGCGCATAGTTGCCGTGCCAGGCCACCACGTCCAGCGGGCTGTGACCGATCTGAGTGACGTGGAACTGTCCACACCATTTGATCGTCACGGTTGAGGGCACCTCTCGGTCCTCGAACGCCGCGACGGGTGCTTTGAAGTCGCACGGATTGGCCATGCAATTGGCGCCAATCGGTCCGCGCCCTGGCAGTTCGAATTTCTGCCCGTAGTTCTCGCAGACAAATCCGCGCGCCGGACCTTCCAGCACTTCAACACGGTAGAGCAACCCACGCGGCAGGATCGCGATTTCCTGTGGCTCCAGATCTATGATCCCCAGTTCGGTCACAAAGCGCAGGCGACCGTCTTGCGGAACCACCAGCAGTTCGGAATCGGCCGAGAAGAAATAGTCATCCACCATCGAGTCGGTGACCAGATAGACATGGCTGGCCATGCCGACCTGCGTGTTCACATCCCCCGCGGTCGTCATGGTGCGCATACCGGTTAGCCAGGTCAAAGAGGTATCAGAATGCGGAACCGGGTCCCAGCGATACTGGCCCAGGCTGATCACGTCCGGATCAACGCATGGTGCCGATTTCCAGTAGGGCAGGTCGATTTTCTCATAGCGATGCGAGTGCTTGACCGACGGGCGAATGCGGTAGCACCACGTCCGCTCGGGCGGATTGGCAGTGAACGCCGTGCCGCTGAGCTGTTCGCCATAGAGGCCGTAGTTGCAGCGCTGCGGGCTGTTCATGCCCTGCGGCAGCGCGCCGGGCAAAGCCTCGGTTTCAAAATCATTGCCGAAGCCAGGCATGTAACCCTTAGAAATGGTGTTCCCATCTTCAGCAACGGTCAATCCGCTATGTTTAACGAGTGCATTCATCTGGATCTCCTGCTCACTCGATTCGGCAAGACTTTGGGTTCGCAGTAAATATTTGTTGCATTTGCAACGTTGTCAATATTTTAGTTGCAGATGCAATGAAAATCTGAATTCAATAACGCCGAAAGGAAATCCCTGCATGAGCACCAAAAACTTGCCCGAGTTCGATTTGGAAGGGTTCTTGCCATACCGGCTTACGGTGCTGGCCGCGCGACTGAGCGCAGAAATGGCGCAGAAGTATAAACACGAGTTTGGCGTATCGAACCCGGAATGGCGCGTCCTTGTGAACGTTGGATATGCTGAAAACCCGTCGGTTCGGGACATTGAGAAACGAGTCAGTCTAGAGAAGTCAAAGGTCAGCCGTGCGGCCGCACGGCTTGAATCCCGCGGACTGATCACCAAGGTTGAAGACCCTGCCGACAGACGACTTGTCAAACTCGACCTTACGGAAAAAGGCGCGGATCTTCTCAGCCAATTGGTCCCTATTGCACTGTCGTTTCAATCCAGCCTGGAAACCAAACTTGGTGAGTCTGAGGAAGCGCTGAATGCCGCACTCGATCTGCTGTCGGAAGAATGAATGATTAAACTTTATGACTATTGGCGCTCTTCAGCCAGTTATCGCGTGCGGATCGCGCTAGGCCTTGCCGGGGAAAGCTGGGAAACTGTCATCGTGAACCTGCTGGAAGCTGAGCAGCTGTCAGACGCGCATCTGTCCAGAAACCCTCAGGGTCTGGTGCCGGTGTTGGAAATAGACGGGAATAGGTTCACCCAGTCGCTAGCGCAGATCGAGTATATTGACGAAACCAGAGGCCTCGGCCTTTTGCTCGCGGATCCTGTGGATCGCGCCGAGGTGCGTGCCTTGTCTTATGCTGTGGCAATGGATATCCATCCGGTTTGTAACCTTCGAGTAGTGAAATGGGCCGTCGAACACTCAGGGAACCAGATTTCGAAAGAAGGCTGGATGCAGCATTTTATCGGCGAAGGTCTGGCGGCTTACGAAGACATGGTGCAGGGCGGTCCGTTTTCCTACGGTGACCGTATAACGCTTGCCGATGTTTGCCTGATGCCTCAGCTTTACAATGCGCAAAGGTGGGGTGTTAATTTGGCTGACCTGCCTAAGATTACTCGGATCAAGGACAGCTTGGATCAGATCCCGGCCTTTCAGAACGCACATCCGGACAACAGCCCGCATTAACTGTTTTCGTTCTCGCGACTCTGCCCATAGTCAGCCACAGCCTTTTCAAGAGCGCGAAGTCCATCCTTAAGCTTGGCTATGTCCTCATCGCTCATGCGTTCCAAAATCGAGTCAGCACAGTTCTGCACGGCTGGAAAAACTGCGTTGAATAGCGACTTGCCTGCCTCGGTGCAGGTGTATTGGCGCAGCCGCCGGTCACCGTCCGCGACGGCGCGGCCAATCAGGCCTTTGTTCTCTAACCGGGTCGCAGCACGGCTTACCTGAACTTTATCCAACTTTGTGCGCTGCGCCAGTTGAAGCGAGTTTGACTGACCCGCGCTGGCCAATAGAAACAGCAGACGCCATTCTTCTCGCGAGAGGCCGTAGGTTCGACCATAGACCTGAACAAGTTGGCGAGAAAACGCCTCGGCGGTCGATGCAAGCTGATAAGGGAAATAAGTCTCAAGGTTCATAGGATCGCCTCTTCTGCCAACATTATAATTCGTTGCAAATGAAACGATTTGATTTGGATCAAAATACTTCAAGGCGGGCTTGGATAATCATTGCAAACGCAATGAATCTGAAGGAGGTTTCAATGAACGCTCAGAATCTCAAGCTCGACCAAATTCATCACGTCGCATATCGCTGCAAAGACGCGAAGGAAACTGTCGAGTTCTACACCAAGATGCTGAATATGGAGTTTGTTCTGGCTATCGCCGAAGATCATGTTCCTTCGACGCATGAACCTGATCCCTACATGCACCTGTTTCTGGATGCCGGAAACGGAAACGTGCTGGCGTTCTTTGAACTACCGACCAAGCCTGAAATGGGGCGTGACCCGAATACCCCGAAATGGGTCCAACACATCGCGTTCAAGGTCAAAGACCGTGATACGCTTATCGAATTTAAGGACCACCTTGAAGCTAACGGTATCGACGTGCTTGGCGTCACCGATCACTCGATTTTCCATTCGATCTATTTCTTTGATCCCAATGGCCATCGCGTGGAATTGGCCTGTCCTGACCCAGAGGAAGCGGAAATGATCAAACGGCTGGATGCGGTGAAGTGGGAAATGCTCGAAGAGTGGTCGCGTACCAAGAAGGCACCTCAGCATGCGGACTGGCTTCATGCCAAAGAGTTGGGGAAAAAGTGATGCTGAACACCTACGATTTTCCCGAATTTCTTTATGTGCAGTCAGAGGAAAAGAAATCCGGCCAGACGGTTCGCCATCCCGTCGTGATCGTCATGGGCGGGCCGGTTGGATTAACCGCCGCGCTAGATCTTGCGGCGCAAGGGATCAAAGTTGTTTTGTTGGACTACAACAGTACGGTTTCGGTCGGTTCTCAGGCTGTCTGCTACGCCCGCTTGTCCGGGCGAGATATCTTAGCCGCCTTCTGCAAAAAGGGTGGTTTAAGGGGCGGTGGACACTCCCTTGTGGAGCAACTTGTTTACCCTCGAAGCCATGTGCGATTAGCTTCACGAACACTCTGGCACTCAGTGGGAAGCCGGCTAGCCACGGCTGACGACCCCGTTTTCGACCCATTCGTCAAATTTGGCCAGAACGGCATGGCAAAATGCGGCGTCGTTGATGTGGGCGTCTAGCTCAGTCATCGGCACCTGGTCCGGCATAACCTTGCGGGCCTCATCGAGCATGTCAGCAAGGGCTGCGGGGTCATGTGCCTCTTCGCCTTCCTTGTCCCATGCTTCAACGCCTTGCAACGGCAGGAAGAAATGAACCGGCCCGGTTGCTGCTTCCAGCCGGTTTGCAAGTTCCCTGATCCAGGCGCGGCGTTCCTCACCATTGAAGACCGAGCTTTTGATCAGGCGGTTATGTTCGTGAAACGGGCGATCTGCATATTGATCCGGGATCTCTTGCCAGCCCGCGAAATCCAGCAGGTCCAGAGCGCCCGGTGCAACCATCTGCGGCGTGCCAACGCGCCCGGCATTGGTAACGCGATCCTCTCCGCTTGAAACAACGGAACCGGCCAGCAGATTGCCAAATTCCTGCATGCAGAAATCCATCACGCAGACAAACGCGTTTTCGGCGGCCAGTTTTTCAAAGGCCATGCCACCCATGCCTGTCGAGTGGAATACCGCAACCTCAAAGCCTCGCTCTTCCAGCGCAGGTTTCAGAGTTTTCATGTAACGCAGGCAGGAGGAGCCAAGGCTGGTCATGCCAATTAGGGGTTTGCTACGATCCGGCGCGATGGAGGCTTTGGCAGCACCGACCACGGCCCCCGCAGCTTGTGCCAGCGAAGACCTGCAGATCGAGTTCATACCGTACAACCCACCAGCCCACAGGATCATCTGTATGTCGGGCGCCAACCGATGTGGGGGGATTAACGGTGAGAAACTGACTGTTGAAACAATGTATTTCGGAACCCCCATGGGCAGGGCCTGCGCACAATCCAGCGCAAGATCGGTGCCCATAGTTCCACCAGTGGCCAGCATCCCGTCAAACCGGCCATCGGCATAGGCTTTTGCCACGACCTTGGCAGCCCCGGCGGACATGACGCGAAAGGCCTTGTTCTCATCTCCAAGCGCAATCACCTCGTCGATAGTTCTGCCTTCGGCCGCTCCGACGTCATGTTTCGAGATATCGGTCGGTGTTTCAGGATCGCCAAGAACGGAGACGTCCATCGTCAGCACATCTGCCCCTTGCGCCCTTACGGCGTCTTCGATGAACCGCATCTCGGCGTCTTTGGTGTCGTATGTTCCAATCAGCAGGATCGTTTTTTTGGTCATGGTTTCCTCCCGTCAGTGCGGTTTATCCGAGGTAGCGCGTTAGCGACTTTCGGGCGGTATCTTTAAACCGCATGTTTCGTGCCTCTGATCCATCTTCGCCCATGCGGGACGAAATCCAGCCGACATAAGTGACCGCACGCAGGGCCATGAACAGATCAAGATGCTCGGCGTCTAGCGCACGTTCCGACCGGTATCCCTCAAGCAGGGCCGCTTGCAGGGCGTCGTAGTCCGGCTCGCATAGGTTTTTCAGCAGTGTCGTGGCGATATCGAACAGACGGAACCCGAACCCGGCATCGTCGAAATCAATCAGCCAGAGCTTGTCGCCTCGGACCATCACGTTTTCACGTACCAGATCGGCGTGGATCAGGCCGTAGTCCAGTTGGTTTTCGATCTGCAGAAAGTGATTGTTAGCTTTCTCGCGGAACGCAGTGAACAGGGCACGATCCTCGCCAGAAAGCGTGGGGTTTTCCCAGAACCGATCCCACAATGGGGCATCGCCCAGCAGTCCAACACGATCCCAGGACCAGCGCTCAAAGTCATCGGGACGCGTCCAGGCATTGCTGACTTCGTGCAGCTTCGCCATCTCATGCCCGAGGGCCCGAAACAGCCCGGTACGATCACTATGGTCGATCCCGGTTTCGGTCGATCCAAGCGGGCGACCGGGCAACCAGTCAAGCATATCGACCTGGATCCCGTCCAGCAGTTGTAGGTAGCGGCCATCCGTGGCCGGTACCGGTGTGGGTACACCGACGCTCTTTGCGCCTAGCTCGGCGATCCACTGCAGCTCGGACCTCAAGGCGGTGTCCGAATGCAAGCCTTTGCGGTGCAGGCGCAGGGCATAGCTTTTCGCGCCGATCTGAAGCCGGTAAACATGATTTTCGCGCGCCGCGACCAGCGACCATTCAGCACTGTCCATGCCCCAAAGGGTCAGGGCTTGCTCGACAATCGGGGTCATAGAGTCAGCGGGGTTTCGGCCAAAACTTCGTCCAATGTGTCAAACAGCAGATCTGCATTCTCTTTCGAGAATGGCATCGGTGGCCGGATCTTGAGCGTGTTCTTATGGCGGCCGAGTTTTGAATGGATGATGCCCCGGTGCCGCATCGCGTTGATGATTCGATCGGTGAATTCGCTGGCCGGTTCCTTGGTCTGACGATCCAGCACCATCTCGGCCCCGAAAATCAGGCCCGAGCCGCGCACATCGCCGATGAACTCGTATTTGTGCTGCAAAGCTGTCATGCGCGCGCGGGCGTGATTGCCCACGATCTTGGCACTGGCGACGAGGCTTTTGTCCTCAATCTCTTCCAATACCGCCATCGCTGCTGCGCAGGACACCGGGTTGCCACCGAACGTGTTGAAGTACCGATACCCCTTGCGGAAGGTGGCAAGGATTTCGTTGCGCGTTACGACACCGCCCACCGGATGACCGTTGGCCATGGGTTTGCCAATGGTCATGATATCCGGTACCACGCCCATCTTCTGATGCGCCCACATATGGGTGCCGGTGCGGCCAAATCCCGACTGGACCTCATCACAGATCAGCAGGCCACCGGCCTCGCGCACTACTTCGGCCACGGGTTTCAGCCAGCCCTCGGGATGGTCGGGGAAGCCTTCGTTCAGGAAATAGGGGCAGAGGACCAAAGCACCAAAGCCGATGCCGGATTTTTCATGCTCAGCAATCTGTTCGGTTACGGCGTCGGCAAACTTACTGCCGTCCGGGTCTGGTCTTCGATAGCTGTCGGGTGCCTCCACAAACCGGAAATACTGATCCAGACCAAAACCAACGGTCGGCACGTTTGATTTGCTCAGCTGGCTGACCAGAGAAGTGTTGCCGTGATAGGTTGCATCCGTAGCAATGATACCGCGTTTGCCGGTCATGCCTTCGGCCATGCGCAGGGCGATGTCGTTTGCCTCAGACCCGGTGCAGGTCAGGATGGCGGTGTCCAGCGAGGCATCCATCGTGCCCGTTAGCTTCTCAACATAGTCAAGAATGCCGTCATGCAAATAACGAGTATGGGTGTTGAGTGTTGACGTCTGACGGCAGATCGCCTCGACCACGCGGGGGTTGCAATGGCCGACATGCGGGACATTGTTGTAGCAATCCAGGTATTTGCGCCCGTCCGCATCCCACAAACAGACCCCTTCGCCCTTCACGATATGAAGCGGTTCGTCATAAAAGGTCGAGACATTCGGGCCCAGCAGCTTGGTCCGGCGTTCAACAAGCTCGGCGGATTTCGCAGGAAGTGTCATTTAGCAGACCTTTGGTCAGAGTTTTATCCAGGCGGTTTTCAGGTCGAGATATTTCTCGAACGCATGCAGGGACTTGTCGTGCCCGTTGCCCGACTGGCGCACACCACCCAGCGGCACGGTCAAGTCAGAGCCGCCATAGGTGTTCACATGCACCACGCCAGCGCGGATGCCAGCGATCATGCGATGCGCGCGACTCAGGTTGGATGTCCACACACCCGCGGAGAGGCCATAAACCGAGTCATTGGCCAATCTGATCGCTTCGTCCTCGTCCTTAAAGGGGGTCACGGCCAGAACCGGGCCGAAAACCTCGTTCTGGAACAGATTGTCCGTGGATTTGACCCCGGTCATTACGGTCGGGGCCATATAGTAGCCACCGGTTTCCTCAAGGATGCGCTTGCCACCAGTGCGACGCTCGGCGCCTTCGGCCTCGGCTTTGGCTACGAAGTCCAGATTGGATTCTAACTCGGGCAGCGAATGAACTGCGCCGATTTGTGTGTCCAGATCGAGCGGATTGCCGACCCGCATCGCTTCGGCATGTTTGACGAGTTCGGCAACAAAGTCGTCGTGGATGTCCTCTTGGACCAACAAGCGCGATCCGGCGATGCAGATCTGGCCAGCGTTGCGGAAGATGCCGCCCGCCGAAACCTTAGCTGCCTCGCTCAGGTCCGGTGCATCGTTGAAGACGATGTTGGGGGATTTGCCGCCCAGTTCCAGATAGCAGCGTTTCATGTTCGAACGCGCCGAATACTCCAACAGTCGTCGGCCTGTGGCCCCAGAGCCTGTGAACACCATGATGTCCACATCCATCGACAGCGCCAGCGTTTCGCCCACCACCCGGCCTGACCCGGTGACGACGTTCAACACGCCGTCGGGTATTCCGGCCTCGGCTGCCAGTTCGGCCAGTTTCAGCAGCGACAAGGATGCGCTTTCAGCGGGTTTCAACACGACCGAGTTGCCGGTAGCCAGCGCAGGGGCCAGTTTCCAGCTGCCGATCATCAGCGGCATGTTCCACGGCACAATCGCTCCGACGACACCAACCGGTGCGTGATGGATCAAGCCCAGTACGTTTTCTACCGTTGGCGCGATCTGCCCGTAGACTTTGTCAATCGCCTCGGCGTAGTAGCGGAATGTGCCAGCTGCCGACATAGGCTCGGCCTTCATGGCCATGGTGATTTCGGTGCCATTGTCGCGCACCCCCAGAACAGCCAACTCAAGAGCGTGTTTTTCGATCAGGTCGGCCAGCTTCAGCAGGGCCTTCTTGCGCTCGGCAGGGGAGCGGCGCGACCAGCGGCCATCCTCGAACGCAGCCCGCGCAGTGCTAATCGCGGCCTCCATATCTGCCGGAGTGCCTTCGGCAATTTGGGTCAGTACTGCGCCATCGACAGGCGATAGCACCTCCCGATGTCCACCTTCCGAAGCGGCGACCCAGCGCCCGCCGATGAAGTGAGATCGGGGGGACAGAATCTGAGAGCGAAGGGCGTCAATATCGGACTGGTTCATGGCAGAGTTACCCTTGCTGATTGGGGTGATCGGAGTCGACTGGTTGCGCGGTCGGCTCGGGTTTCAGCTTGTTGCGGAACTCGTAGTACAGCGTGCGGAAATGCAGCAGTAGGATCAGCACGATCAGCGCGGTCAGGATCGCCGCAATCGGGCGGTCGACGAAATCGAGCGGTGATTTGACCCGCGCCATGGCACTGCGCAGCTTGACCTCCATGATCCCGCCCAGAACCATGCCCAGAATGATCGGCACAATCGGGAGGTCCAGCCGTTTGAGGATCAGGCCGAACACACCAAACCCGGCGGCAATGGCGCAGTCGGTGATTGAGTTGCGCAAACTGTAGACGCCGACGAAGGCGAGGATCAGGATCATGATGCCCAGAAACCGCGTTGGGATCTGGATGATCTTCAGCAGCAGGTTGGTCGAGAAGAGCAGAAAAACCAGAACGATGACGTTCAGCAGGATCAGCGCCATATAGAGCGCCATCACAAAATCCATCTGGTTCTCAAACAGCTGTGGGCCGGGGATGACATTGTGCACGTAGAACACTGACAGCATCATTGCGGTCAGCGCTTCGCCCGGGATACCCAGCGCCAAAAGTGGGATCATGGCCGCGCCGGGCACTGCATTGTTGGCGGCTTCAGACGCGACCAGCCCTTCTGGCGAGCCATCACCAAATTTGTCGGGGTCTTTCGAGGTTTTCTGTGCATAGGTGTAGGACAGGAATTGCGAGGTGAACTCACCCGTGCCCGGCACCATGCCCATTAATACGCCGATGCTAGAGGACACGGTTGCGACGCGCTTGATGCCCAGCAGTTCCTTGAGGCCGGCGAAGATGTTGCCGCTGACATGCGTTTCGCCGGGTGCGTGGTTCTTTTCAAGCAGCAAAAGCAAGGCCTGACTGATGGCAAACAGGCCCAGAACGACCACAATCAGATCGACACCCGACGCCAACCAGCTTTGGTCAAAGGTAAAGCGGCGGGTGTATTTGACAGGCTCAAGCCCGACCGTGTTCAGGAAAATCCCGAAAGCGGCCAGCATACCGGCGGCAAAAATCTGGCCGCGGTGGGCGAGGATCACCAGAATGATACCCAAAAGGGCGGCCAGAAATATCTCTCGACTGCCGAAATGCGGTGCGATCAATGCCAGAACCGGCGAAAGGATCATCAGGCAGATGATGGCAAAGACACCACCAAAGAACGACGCGGAATAGGCCAGTGACAGAGCACGATGCCCCTGACCGCGTTTGGTCATGGGATAGCCGTCATAGGTGGTCAGCGCGTTCACCGCCGTACCGGGCGTGTTGATCAGAATAGCGGGGATGGCACCTCCATACATGGACGAGCCATAGATGCCCAATAACAGTGTCAGGCCGACAATGGGTTCAAAAGCGAAGGTGGCAGGCAGAAGGATGGCGATGGCAACCGCAGCGCCGACACCGGGCAGCGCGCCAATGATGACCCCACCGATCGAGCCAATCAGAAGGGCGACGATCACCTGCCATTGTGTCAGGATCGAAAGACCAGACAGAAGCGTTTCCATTTGCGAACCTCAGAGATAAGTCAGCGCAAAGGCGCGCACGGAATCGGGCAGGTATTCATAGGCGGCACCGGCCGGGATTTTCACTTGCAGGAAGGCTCGGAAAATAATGGTCACCGCCACACCGAAAGCCGCCGCGAGGCCAATTGCCCCAGCGCTTCGGAACCCGGTTCGGATTGCAAGGAACACTGCGAACAGAACGGTCGAAGGAAGGTATCCAAGAAGCGGCACAACGGCGACGTAGATCAGAAAATAGGCAACGTATTCAAGGGACCGCAGCCAGAACACGACTTCGGGCCAGCGACCCGGAATCCGGTCTGACATGGCGGAGCTGAGCCAGTGCAGAAAAGCAAAGGCGGCCATTGCCCAGAGCGAGACCATTGGCCAGAAGCTCGGTTGCGCAAACCACTTGGTGCGTTTGACAACCTCGGTCTGCGTGCCCAGTTGGCTCAGCAGAAAAACCGAAAACACCAGGAAGGCCAAAGCAAAAACAACATCGCCGGGTCGGCGGTATCGTTTGAACATGTCTTGCAATGTCTTTGCGATCATTATGGCCTCCTGCTGGATAGAAAAAGGCCCGACAGTATTGCAATACGCCGGGCCAGTTTCGCGTTATTCGCCTAGAATCTCTTCGATTTTAGAGAACGAGGCTTTGTCCTGTTCGATCTGTGCATTCGAGGCATCCGGATCCTGCCAGTAGATCAGTGCTCCGGTTTCTTCGGCAAGTTGCTTGGCCTTGTCAGATTCCAGCGCTTTCTGTGCAGCGGCAGTGATCTTTTCGCGTGCTTCGGCCGGAGTGTCCTTGTGGATGAACAGACCATTCCACAGCGCCAAAGGCAGTTCGGGGTGCAGCTCGGTAACCGTGGGCGTATCCGGGACCAAAGAGATCCGTTCGCCACCGATGCTGGCCAGGACATTCACTTGGTCCAGACAGGGGAGAACAAGTTGAAGCGTCGTGTTGATCACGTCCACGTCGCCCGAAGCGAGTGTGTTGCAGTCCAGTGCGTCGAAGGCGGCTTCGCTGGCGAAGTCAAACCCACTGCTGACTGCGGCCGCAAAGGTGACCTGTGTGGGCGGCAGAACCGAGCCGAAGTGACCAAGCGCGACATCGTTTTCTTTGCCATGTTCCACCAGCTCTTCCCATGTCGCGAACGGGGCATCCTTGCTGGAGGCAATGACGAAGGGATAGGTCAGAAAAATGCCAATCGGTTCGAACGGGTTGGGGTTTAGCTCGGGAATGCCAATGTCCGGGCCGATGACTGGTACGCCTATGACGAACGAGCCAACGGTGTAGCCATCTGCCGGAGCGGTCGCAACTTCCACCGCTCCGGGGAACGGACCACCGCCGCCACCGGGCTTGTTCACGACGGCGGCAGGAACACCATACATGGCCTGAAATTCGTCGGCGATCATCCGTGTGAGAACGTCTTCCAAGTCACCCGGAGGCCATGGAACGACAAAGGAAACCGGTTTCTCTGGATACTCGGCCAGTGCGGCGGTTGCAGAAGCAACAAAAGCGGCGGCTGTTAGAACTTTCTTCATTGACACCTCCCGTCAGTGGTTCATTATTTGATCCGCGTTAACAATAATAATGTTGCTTTGTTAAGCTTGTTCTGTCAAGTATTACCTTAACAGGAGGATGTGAATCGCATGGGTACTGCCCTGAACGCCCTGAAAATGCTCAACTACTTTTCAAACGCTCGGCCAGAAATTGGGTTGAGTCAGTTTGCGCGCCTGTCCGGATTGAACAAAGCCACGGCGCTGCGCCACCTGCGGGCGCTTGAGGAATACGGGTTGATCGAGCAGAACCCCATGACCAAATCCTATGCGGTCGGACCTGCTGCTTTGCGCCTGGCCGCGCTGCGCCAGATCGCCCGTCCCGGCATCGAGAGTGCCCGTCAGAGAATGCAGGTCGCGATGCAGGACGTTGGTGAAAGCCTGCATCTTTCGCTGCTTGAAAAGGAGTGGCTTCAAACAGCGCTAGTGGTCGAAACGAACCGCCACAGCGTGCGCGTCAGCCTCGACCCCAGCGAGCTTCTTCCGATCAATGCGACAGCATCCGGTCTTTGTATGCTCAGCTTTGGACCATCCTTTTTGCTGGACCGTCTCGATCAGAATGAACAAGTACGATACACGGACGCCACGCTGACCGACCCGGCCAAGATAAAAGAGCGGGTCGCGGCAATCAGCCAGGCCGGTTGGGCGAATAGCAGTGGAAGCTATGAAGATGGCGTCTATGGCTATGCGGCACCCATATTCGGCATTGATCAAGTGGCGCTGGGAACCATTGCGATTGCCGTTCCCGAAGGCCGCGCCGGAGACGAGCGGCTTCCTGAAATTCTGACCGCCCTGCACGCCCTCTCAACTGACCTGACCGCAAGTTTTGGCGGTCAACTTCCCGACACTTTCCCAACCGAATTCCACCCGTGAGCGGGTGGGCGAAAAACCCGGAGACCAGAGAAATGAAAGACTCGAACTTTCTCAAAGAAAATAACGCGCGTTACTTCTGGCACCCAATGGCGCACCCCGCCGACAGTCAGAAGAACCCGCCCACGATTCTGAATGGCGGTGAGGGTGTCAGTATTATCGATGTCGATGGTCACAAGGCGCTGGACGCGGTCGGGGGGCTTTGGAACGTCAATCTGGGCTATTCCTGCGAACCGGTAAAGCAGGCCATCGCCAATCAGCTGAATGCGCTGCCCTACTATTCGACCTTCCGTGGCACCAGCAACGACAAGGCAATCGAGCTGTCTTATGAACTGGCGCAGTTTTTTGAGCCCGACGGCCTAACCCGCGCTTTCTTTACCTCGGGCGGCTCGGATTCGGTCGAGATCGCGCTGAAAATGGCGCGGCAATACCACAAGGTGCGCGGCGAGGCCGGGCGCACAAAATTCATCAGCTTGAAACAGGGCTATCACGGCACCCATTTCGCCGCCGCTTCGGTCAATGGCAATCAGAAGTTCCGCGCGGCCTATGAGCCGATGATGCCGGGCTGTTTCCATGTGCCCGCGCCGTGGACCTATCGCAACCCGTTCGACGAGACTGACCCTGAGCGTCTGGCGCAGCTTTGCGTCAAAGCGTTTGAGGCCGAGATTGCCTTCCAGGGCGCGAACACGGTTGCAGCTTTCATCATGGAGCCGGTTCTTGGGGCAGGGGGCGTAATCCCGCCGCATAAGAGTTTCATGCCGATGGTGCGTGAGGTCTGCTCGAGACACGGAATTTTGTTGATCTCGGACGAGATCATCACCGCTTTTGGGCGTACCGGGAGTGAAAGCGGCGCACGGCATTGGGGGGTGCGGCCCGACATCATGACGACGGCCAAAGCCATTACCAATGGTTACTTCCCGTTTGGGGCGACGATGATTTCGGGTGCTGTTGCCGAGGTGTTTGAAAATGACACCACCGGCAAAGCATCGGTAGATCAGGGCTATACCTACTCCGGTCACCCGGTTGGGGCCGCAGCAGCGCTGGCTGCGCTGTCCGAGATCAAACGCCTGCGCGTCTGGGAAAATGCCGCCTCGCGCGGGGACGAGCTGTTTGCCGGGCTGCAAAAACTGGCCGAGAATCATGACGTGATCGGAGATGTGCGCGGCGGCGAGGGGCTGATGTGTGCGCTGGAACTGGTCTCGGATCGCTCGACCAAGGCACCCATCGCGAAACACCTGCCGCTGCAGGTTCAGAAAGCGGCTTATGAAGACGGTGTGATGGTGCGTGTGTCCGGCAACAATATCATCCTGTCTCCGCCGCTGATCATCACATCAGAGGACGTGGCCAAGATCCTGTCTGCGCTGGATACCGGTCTGGCGTCTCTTTAACCAACACTTACGTGACCTCGCCCGCCCTAGGGCGGGGTCAGACTTTAACCGCCTGTAACTCTTCAAGCAGGTCCAGCAGTTGGTTCAGCTTCTCGCGGCCCATCTGAGCCTCGATATTGTTTGAGATCGCCAGCGACGTTGCAAGGTTGTCTTCCAGAACCGCGCGGCCAGCATCGGTGATCTGAACCATGGTGCGGCGCTTGTCTTGTTTGTCCTGGCGACGGGTGATCTGGCCATCAGTCTCCATCGTGCGCAGAATGCGAGTAAGGCTGGGTAAAAGCAGGCAGGCCTCGTGGGCAATTGCGCTTTGCTCAACCTCGCCCAGTTCGTCCAAAACCCTCAGGATGCGCCACTTTTGTTCGGTGAGCTGAATGTCATGAAGCATATCCCGGATCGGTGCCATGACGGTTTCCCGTGCGCGCAATAGCGCTATCGGAAGAGATCGGGCGGTACTTTTTGTGTGGCTTTGCGTGTTCATGCGGCCTTCTAAATCGCCAATTCCGAAATTGCAAAGATTAACAAGGCAAGTTCTTGACAGCGTGCTTGCAAAAAAGTAAACATGTTAACCAATAAGGGAGGGCACATGCCACATTTTCACGTCGAGTATTCCGGGAACCTAGAGGACAAGGTCGACATGGATGGCTTGTGTGAGTGCATCCGAGCAAGGGCTGCTGAGATTGACACCTTTCCGATGCCGGGAATTCGTGTCCGCGCAGTGCGGGTCGATTATTTTGCAATTGCAGACGGTAATCCGGCGCATGGCTTTATCGATATCTCGATCCGCCTGCGCGCCGGTCGGTCCGACGACGTAAAACAGGATGCCACGCAGCGTATTTTTGAGGCGGTCAAAGCGTATTTGGCACCTGTCTTCAAACATCATTCGATCGCACTTTCGCTTGAGATGCGCGACATCGACCCGAAGCTTTCGCCCAAGACTGGTACGATCCGCGATCACCTTGGCGCCACCACGCAGGAGACCTGACCCATGAGCGTACTGGACACAAACATCGAGAAACTTGCGGGCTTTCTGGAGCGGTTCAAAGAGGCAGGCATTAAGAACCGTATCGCAGGTAAAGATTTCGCCGGGTCCGCCGGTGTATTTCAGTCCACCTCGCCGGTCGACAAGTCTGTGATCTGCGATGTTGCCCACGGCAATGCAGATGACATCGACAACGCTGCGAAAGCGGCTCATGCTGCCTTTGCAGAGTGGCGCGACATGCCTGCCAGCGAACGCCGCCGCATTCTGCTTAACGTGGCGGATGCCATCGAAGCACGTGCCGAGGAAATCGCGCTGTGCGAATGCTGGGACACGGGTCAGACCCTGCGATTTATGTCCAAGGCGGCTCTGCGCGGAGCCGAGAACTTTCGCTATTTTGCAGATCAGGTTGTGCAAGCACGCGACGGTCAGCATCTGAAATCGCCGACCCTGATGAATATCACCACCCGCGTGCCGATTGGTCCGGTTGGCGTGATCACCCCTTGGAACACGCCGTTCATGCTGTCGACCTGGAAGATCGCGCCCGCTCTGGCGGCAGGCTGCACCGTGGTTCACAAACCCGCCGAGGATTCGCCTCTGTCAGCCCGTTTGCTGGTCGAAATCGCCGAAGAGGCCGGTCTGCCCAAAGGTGTGCTGAACACTGTGAACGGCTTTGGCCCCGACGCGGGCAAGGCGCTGACCGAGCACCCTATGATCAAGGCCATCGCCTTTGTCGGTGAAAGCCGCACAGGTAGCATCATCACCAAACAGGGCGCGGACACGCTGAAGCGGATGCATCTGGAGCTGGGCGGCAAGAACCCGGTCATCGTGTTTGACGATGCCGATCTGGACCGCGCTTTGGATGCCGTGATCTTCATGATCTACTCGATCAATGGCGAGCGTTGTACGTCATCCTCGCGACTGCTAGTGCAGGACAGCATCAAGGAAGAGTTCGAGGCCAAGCTGATCGAACGTGTGAACAACATCAAGGTTGGCCACCCTCTGGATCCGGCAACCGAAATCGGTCCGCTGGTGACGGAAGAGCACTACAACAAGGTGACCAGTTATTTCGACATCGCCAAAGAGGACGGCGCGACAGTCGCAGCCGGTGGTGTCAAGCTGGGCGACGAAGGGTACTTCATCCGTCCGACCCTCTTCACCAATGCCACCAACCAAATGCGCATCGCGCGCGAGGAGATCTTTGGTCCTGTCCTGACCTCGATCCCGTTCTCGACCGAAGAAGAAGCACTGCAGATGGCCAATGACACGCCTTATGGTCTGACCGGCTATGTCTGGACCAACGACCTGACGCGGGCGCTGCGCTTTACCGACAAGCTTGAAGCCGGAATGATCTGGGTGAACTCGGAAAACGTACGTCACCTGCCGACGCCCTTTGGTGGCGTCAAAGCGTCCGGCATCGGGCGCGACGGCGGCGACTGGTCGTTCGAGTTTTATATGGAACAAAAGCACATTGGCTTTGCAACCGGTCAACACAAGATCATGCAATTGGGGAAGTAAATTAGCGGCACTGTCCCCATTGGGCGGGGACAAAGCTAGGATAGAAGTAAACGCGCACAAACTGGTCCAGCATTTTACGCTTACTGCAGGACCGAAGGATGTCAGGTGGCTTCAACTTTGGTTGCCAGGCATTACAAATGCGAGGAGGAACTGCCATGGGAAAGATTGTACAGGCCGCGAAGATAACGCATGTGCCAAGCATCTGGATGTCCCACACGATGCCGAAATACAAAGGCATCCGCCAACCTGCCATCGACGGCTATGCGCGTCTTCGTCAGGATGCGATCGACCGCAAAGTCGATACATTTGTCATTTTTGACACGCACTGGATCACCAATCAGGGCTTCCACCTGAACACGAAAGAGCACCACAAGGGCCGGTTCATCAGTCATGAACTGCCGCACATGTTGGCGGATATGGAGTTCGACTATCGCGGCGATCACGAGCTTGGCGAAACCATCCTTGACGTTCTGCGCGAACGTGGCGAGCGGGCCCTTGGGCATTCGCATCCCGATATGGGCATGGAGTACGGCACCTTGCTACCGATGCACTTCATCAACGAGGGTGTGAATGCGCGGGTTTTGCCCGTGGCGGTCAACCAGTTCTCGTCGATTGCTGAAAATCGCGTCTGGGGTGAAGCCATCGCCGAAGGCATCCGACGCTCGGACCGGAACGTCTCGATCCTGGCTTCGGGGTCGTTGAGCCACGACTTCACCCCCAATGAACGCTCGGTCGATGGACTAAACTCGGTAAACGGCGAGTTTAATCGCCAGATGGATATGCGCGTGTTGGATCTTTGGGAACAGGGCCGCTTCGAAGAGTTCCTCGAGCTTCTGCCCGACTACGCCAAGAAATGCGCGGGTGAGTGCGCGATGAACGATACCGCTTTGTTGTTCGGTGCCCTTGGATGGGGCAGCTACAAGGGCAAGATCGACATCTACACCCCGTATTTCGGAAGCTCCGGGACTGGGCAGGCCAATGTCAGCTTCTCGGTTTGAATCCGGAAATACAGGTAAATTCGAATGACTGAACTGCGTCTTGACGATCCCACTTTGCTTGCCGAAAAGGCGCGGGTCGGGTCCAGATGGGTTGATGCCTCAGACGTTGAACGCGTGATTGACGTGACAAACCCGGCGACGGGTGAGTTGATCGGTCGTGTGCCAAATCTGGGTGCTGCTGAGACGGTCGAGGCGATTGCCGATGCGCAGCGCGCGCAGAAAGACTGGGCCAAACGTACCGCGAAAGAGCGCAGCCAAGTCTTACGTCGCTGGTTTGATCTGATGATGGAAAACCAGGATGATCTGGGTGCGATCCTGACCGCCGAACAGGGCAAGCCTTTGGCCGAAGCGAAGGGCGAGATCGCCTATGGCGCCAGCTTTATCGAGTGGTTCGCAGAAGAGGCCCGCCGGGCCTACGGCGATGTCACACCCGGCCATGCGCCGGACAAGCGGATCATAACCGTCAAGCAACCCATCGGCGTTGTGGCCGCGATAACGCCGTGGAACTTTCCCAACGCCATGATCACCCGGAAGGCCGGACCGGCCTTTGCGGCGGGTTGTTCGATGGTGTTGAAACCTGCTAGCCAGACGCCGTTCTCGGCCATCGCACTGGCCGTTCTCGCCGAACGCGCGGGGCTGCCCGCAGGGTTGTTCTCGGTCATTACCGGTTCGGCGCGGGAGATTGGTGGAGAGATGACCTCAAGCCCGATCGTGCAAAAGCTGACCTTCACCGGCTCGACTGAGATCGGAGCGACGCTTTATGCGCAATGCGCGCCGACGATCAAGAAACTGGGGTTGGAACTGGGTGGCAATGCGCCGTTCATTGTATTCGACGATGCCGATCTGGATGCCGCCGTCGAAGGCGCCGTGATCGCCAAGTTCAGAAATAACGGTCAGACCTGCGTTTGCGCAAACCGCATTTACGTGCAAGCCGGGGTCTACAACGCCTTTGCAGAAAAGCTGGCTGCAAAAGTTGCGGCCCTGCCAACCGGCAATGGGTTTGATGAAGGTATAGTTTTCGGTCCGCTGATCGACCATGCCGCCGTGAATAAAGTTGCCGAACATATCGGTGACGCGACTTCAAAAGGCGCCAAGGTCGCACTTGGGGGTAAACCCCACGCACTTAGCGGCACTTTCTTTGAACCCACCATTCTGACCGACGTGACCTCGGATATGGCGGTGGCGACTGAAGAAACCTTTGGCCCTGTCGCTCCCATGTTCAAATTCGAAACCGAAAGCGAGGTTGTCGCCGCTTCCAATGATACCGAATTCGGCTTGGCCTCGTATTTCTATTCTCGCGACATGGCGCGTGTCTGGCGCGTATCCGAGGCTTTGGAATACGGGATGGTCGGTGTGAACACCGGTCTGATCTCAACAGCAGAGGCTCCATTCGGCGGCGTCAAAATGTCGGGTCTTGGACGCGAGGGATCTCGATATGGCCTCGATGATTTCATGGAGTTGAAGTACATCTGCATGGGCGGAATTTCCCCATCTGAGGAGGCTTAGTGCATGAATTGGGACGAATTTTCTCACTGGGGGCAGCAAATCTCCAACTGGGCTGCTGACTACCACAAGACTTTGGCGGATCGGCCTGTTAGGGCGCAGACAGCGCCGGGTGATATCGCCGCGCAGCTTGAGGTCTCTCCCCCGGAATCTGGTGAGCCGATGGAGGCCATAATGGCCGATTTCGAGCGTATCGTGATGCCCGGGATCACTCACTGGCAGCACCCTCGGTTCTTTGCGTATTTCCCGGCGAATGCCGCCCCGCCTTCGATGCTGGCTGAGATGCTGGTGACCACTATCGCTGCGCAATGCATGCTCTGGCAAACCGCACCCGCAGCGACTGAGGTTGAAGGCGTTATGGTGGACTGGCTGCGACAAGCGCTAGGTCTGCCGGATGGTATGACCGGTGTCATTCAGGACAGCGCGTCTTCGGCGACTCTGTCTGCGGTTCTGACGATGCGCGAACGCGCCACTGGGTACACGGGCAATCGCCAGGGGCTGAACACCAAAGGGGCGCTGCGGATTTATTGCTCGGACCAGGTACATTCCTCGATTGACCGGGCCTGCTGGGTTGCTGGCATCGGCCAGGATAACTTGGTCAAGCTGCCGATACAGGGACCGACCTACGCGATTGACGCCGTCGCGCTTGAGGCCGCTATCCGCGATGATATTGAAGCCGGTCATGTGCCAGCCGGGATCATTGCGATCACAGGCGGCACAGGCGTTGGGGCCTGTGATGATCTGGAAGTTGTGGCTGACATCGCGCAGAAACACGACCTTTATACCCATCTCGACGCGGCTTGGGCCGGATCGGCCATGATTTGCCCGGAGTTCCGTGAAGAGCTTTGGCCTGGGGCGGGGCGGTATGACAGCATCGTTTTCAACCCGCACAAATGGATGGGCGCTCAGTTCGATTGCGCCATCCAGTTTCTGCGTGACGCCACACCGCAACTCAACACGCTGAAGATCGAACCCGAGTACCTCAAAACCACCGGTGCCGAGGTGACGAATTATTCGGAATGGACTATCCCGTTGGGACGTCGGTTCCGCGCGCTGAAGATTTGGTTCTTGTTGCGTTCTTACGGGTTGGACGGTCTGCGTACACGAATCCGAAATCACGTCGTTTGGGCCAATGAGGTTGCCGAGAAGATTGGCGCGATGGAGGGGTTCGAGATCACGACCGGGCCGATACTCAGCCTGTTTTCCTTCCGCTGCCCGGGTGACGATGCGATGCAGCAGCGTCTGGTTGATGCGCTGAATGATGACGGCCGGATTTATCTGACCCAAGGCATGTTTGATGGTCGCAAGATCATTCGTTTTCAGGTCGGACAATTCGATACAACACGCGACGATGTACTGATGGCAGCAGATGTTATTCGTGAGGTTTGGGAGACACTTAAATGAAATTCGCAACCTTCTCTGCCGATGGGCAGACTTTTTTTGGTGCGATCACGGACGTCGGTGCAATTGCGTTGAATGATGCGTTCCCAGATCACGCGAGCCTTTATGAGGTAATCGCTGCTGGTGCGTTTGATCAACTGGCTGCAGCCGCCGAAGGTAAGGGCGTGACCCACACGGAATTCACCTACGAGATGGTGATGCCCGATGTCCGCCGCATCCTGTGCGTCGGCGTTAACTTCCCGGACCGCAACGCCGAGTACAAAGACGGTAGCGCTCAGCCTAAATACATGTCGTTGTTTCCACGTTTCGCAAGCGGCTTCACCGGTCACAACCGCCCTCTGATCCGTCCGCCGGAAAACCACACGCTGGACTACGAAGGGGAAGTGGCGATTGTCATTGGCAAGACCGGTCGCCGAATTTCACAAGAGAACGCCTACGACCACATCGCAGCCCTGACTCTGTGTAATGAGGGTACGATCCGTGACTGGGTGCGCCACGCCAAGTTCAACGTCACGCAAGGCAAGAATTGGGATAATACGGGTGCTATCGGCCCATGGCTGGTGCCGTTCACCAACGCCGCGCAACTGGATAATGCCCGTATTCAGACCCACGTGAACGGCGAGTTGCGCCAGGATGATACCCTGAACCGCATGATGTTCCCGATCCGGCGCGAGATCGAATATATCTCGACCTTTATGACCCTGCAGCCGGGCGACATCATCGTCACCGGCACGCCGACCGGGGCAGGGGCTCGGTTTGATCCTCCGAAATATCTGGCCCCGGGTGATGTGGTTGAGGTCGCTGTCGAGGGCATCGGTACGCTGCGCAACACAGTTGAGGACGAACAGCAATGACGCCCGAAGATCATGCTCGCGCAGCTGCTGATCTGCTGATGGCTGAACGGAATGGAGATCAGATCGGCCTGCTGACCCTGCGCCACCCCGAGATGGGCATGGACGATGCCTACGAGGTGCAGAACGCCATCTATCGCCAGAAACTGGCCGAGGGGCGCAAGGTGATTGGCTGGAAGATCGGTTTGACCTCGAAAGCGATGCAATATGCGCTGAACATCGACATCCCTGACAGTGGCATCCTGTTTGACGACATGGCGTTCGAAAATGGCGGGACTGTTCCGACGGGCCGTTTCATCCGGCCACGGATCGAGGCCGAGATCGCCTTTGTGATGAAGTCTGCCGTTGGAGGCGAGAACGTCACGCGCGAGGACATCATCGCTGCCACAGACTATGTAACGCCTTCCATTGAAATACTCGACACGCGTATTCAACGCGTGGATCCCGAGTCCGGCAAAGCTCGCACAGTATTCGACACGATCAGCGACAATGCCGCCAATGCAGGTATCGTGCTGGGCGCGGACCGGCACGCCGTGGATGCTTTTGATCTCCGCTGGGTCGGTGCTCTGACCTTCCGCAATGGTGAAATCGAGGAAACCGGCCTAGGTGCGGGCGTTCTGAACGATCCGGTCGAAAGCGTTGTCTGGCTGGCCCGCCGCATGGCGCAATACGGACAATACATCGAACCCGGTCAAATCATTCTGTCCGGCAGCTTTATCCGCCCGGTCGAGTGCCCGTCGGGTACTGAAATCCATGCCGATTTCGGGCCATTTGGCTCGGTCGATATCAATTTCGCCTGAAAGGAAAGCCGCATATGCCTGCGCCAAAGAATACGTTCAAAGCCGCTCTCAAGGCGGGGCAGCCGCAGATCGGCTGCTGGATCGGGATGGCCAACGCCTATACGGCCGAGATCGCAGCAACCGCGCAGTTCGACTGGCTGCTGGTTGACGGTGAACACGCGCCGAATGATCTGCGCTCGATCTTCGAACAGGTGCAGGTGATCGAAGGATCAGGTAGCACTCCGGTCGCGCGCCTGCCGATAGGCGAAACCTGGATGATCAAGCAGTATTTGGACGCGGGCGTGCAGAACCTTCTGGTGCCCATGGTCGAAAGCGGGGATCACGCGCGTGAGCTGGTTCGGGCAGTACAATATCCACCGCATGGCGTGCGGGGCGTGGGTTCGGCACTGGCGCGGGCCTCGCGGTTTTCAGCCATCCCGGACTACCTGAAAACGGCGGACGAACAGATTTGCCTGCTGGTGCAGGTCGAAAACCAAAAAGGTATGGCTGCGTTGGACGATATTCTGGCCACCGATGTGGATGGGGTGTTCATCGGCCCATCCGATCTGGCCGCCGATATGGGCCATCTCGGCAATGCTGGTCATCCCGACGTGATTGCGGCCGTTTTGGACGCGCTGGACCGCATCGTGGCGGCGGGCAAGGCGGCGGGTATCCTGACCCTGGATCCGGAAATGCAGCGCAAATGCCTGGACATCGGGGCCACTTTTGTGGCCACCAATATTGACGTGACATTGTTCGCCACCGCAATGCGAAACGCCGCCAAAGCCGGGTTGAGCCTGTTGCCGGATCAGACCGCCCCGGGCGTTGCGGAAACCGCTGCAGCCAGCAAATATCTGCAGCAGCTGTGTAAACACTGGTCGCACAAGGCCGAGGTGTTTTTTGACGAAAAGAAGGGAAGCGTGGCCTTCGCAGATGGCGACAGCGTGACCCTTGAAGCGAATGACGACAGGCTGACGATTAAAGCTGAGACCGGGCCGCGCGGGGACATGGAGCAGTGGAAAGGCGTGATCGAAGCCCATCTGGTGCGGTTTGCCTTTCGGGAAGAGTTCCGCATCGAATGGTTTAAGTAAGAGCGCCAAAAAATGCCAGAACCTATCTATGCCATTGGTGACATCCACGGTCAGTTGTACATGCTAAAGGACGCGTTGGCCCGCATCGAAAAGGACGGTGGGCCTGATGCGCAAATCGTCTTTATCGGTGATTACACGGATCGCGGCGCCCACAGTCGACAGGTTCTCGATCTATTGGTGAAAGGGCAGTCCGAAGGCAGAAACTGGACATTCCTGCGCGGCAACCACGATCAGATGTGCGCAATGTTCCTTGAGGACTACCCGCGAAACGACGCGCGTCTACTGGTCGGGTATCATTGGCTGCATCCTCGGATAGGCGGCGTTGAGACGCTAAACTCCTATGGCGTTAAGGTCAGCGAAGGGGATCGAATATATCAGGTCCATGCTCAGGCCAAAGCCGCCGTGCCGCAGGCCCATATCGATTTTCTGGCAGGTCTGTTGCCCTACTACCTGCGCAACAACGTGCTGTTCGTCCATGCAGGCATACAGCCCGGCATCCCCTTGCATCGTCAGGACCCCGACGACCTGATCTGGATCCGAGACGAGTTTCTGGACTGTCCGGACCCTCACCCGTGGCTGGTTGTTCACGGCCACACCCACGTCGCCAACCCTGAACACCATGGAAACCGTGTGAACATCGATACCGGGGCGGGATATGGCAAACCTCTGACGGTTGCGGTTTTCGAAGGATCGAAGTGTTGGCTGTTGCACGACGAGGGGCGCAAGCCCCTGACTTACATTGGCTCCCTATAGGTTTCGGTAAACAAGAAACTCTTCGTTGCTGAAACTTCAAAACGGTCTTGTCAGAAGAACTTTGTTTGAGCGGGGCAGGGCTGTTCCGTAGCTTTTGTCAACGACCAGACCCGACTCCTTAGGGTACCTCAAAATCAGTCCCGAGATCATCCGCCTTGTGGTGATGCTGTACATCCGTTTCCCTCTCTCGCTTCTGAATCTCGAAGATCTGCGGCACAAGCTTGGCAGCGACGTAAGTCCCGAAACTTTCCACCAATGTGCTTATTGATCCTTGTCAAGAATTGAGCGGGCAAGAAGTGGTACACTCAATGGCAATCTAGGGGAGGGGATTCATGGAAGAGTTGATTGAAATCGGTAGATCCTTTGTCCAGGCGATGCGTGAGCGCCGGGGCCTCGGAAGTGTTGACGAAATGTATGCCGAAAACGCACAGTCGATAGAGGCCGTTGTGCCTCCGGTTCGACAATTCCGCGTTTCAAAGGGTCGCGAAGCCATCAAGGGAAAAAGAGAGGATTGGTTGGCATCGCATGAAATCCAAGAACTAGAAGTGGATGGCCCTTATGTCCACCCACCCAACCGCTTTGGAGTCCGCTTCAGAGCCGAAGTGGTTCAGAAGGCGACAGGTGAGCGTATGACCCTGCGCGAGATCGCAGTGTATTCGGTGGCGGAAGGCAAGATTGTGCTGGAAGAGTTCTTCATGCTGCCGAAGTGAGAAGAGTGACCAACAACATCGACTATTTGTTGGCTTAATCAGTGCGCACGGCTTTCGGGCAAAGTTAAATTCCGGACGGAGGTCGGGAATGCAACACAGAACATTGGCATATTTTGTAGGAGTTGATGCTGACAACGCGTCGATTTTGGAATGCGCTGAAAATGCCCGTATCCAGAACGACCACTTGAATTGCGTAGTGACCGGGGCATTACCAAACCTGCCTTACCTGAAGTATGGATCAAATAGGTTCGTTGAAGCAGGTCTTCCCTCAAACTGGTTGGACGTTCTTCACGCGAAAAATGCCGCCTTGAAGTCTCGGGTCACTGAAGTTGAAGCGCTTCTTGCTAGGCAGTGCGTATCGGCAAATGTAACTGGCTTCATGGGACTTGGAGCGGAGTTACAGCAACTTGTAGCAGAACAAGCCAAATGCTCTGATATCGCTTTTCTAGACGCTGGATTGCGAAGAGACCCCGATTTATTTCACAAGATCGCGTGCGGAGTATTGTTTCATTCGCCTGTCGCTCTGATGATCAATGGAGACCTGTTTGCCCAACGCGAGCGCGTTTTTTTGGCATGGAATGACAGCTTGCCTGCGTCCAGGGCGACGCATTTAGCTTTACCCATTCTTGTGGCCGCCAAAGAAGTTGTGATTGGGTGTTTTGATTTGCCGTCGCCTGAGGACCTAGAAAGTAGCGTGCCCGGAACGGACCTAGCTGAATGGCTCGGCCATCACGGTTGCAACGTGACCGTGTCGCAGTTTCAGTGCGGGGGGAATTCAATTGCAGACTGCCTTCAAGAACGAGCAAGCGAAGCGCGGGCCGATCTCGTTGTTATGGGCGCTTACGGGCATTCCCATTTGCGAGAGTCAGTTTTTGGGGGCACTACGCAAGCAATGTTGGAGCAGCCAAGTTTACCAGTGCTTTTCGGACACTGATCAAGTGAGCCGAAGACTGTGACTTTCTGGGAGGCATAGCTACTTAAATTCATCGGTAAATCATTGAGAAACCACTTTTTTAAGAGTTTGCTTGAGGTTGAAGCGTGTTTGCCCGACCGTTATCGCCAAGGAACTCTATCACAATTGACGTTAGCTCATCCCAGTCCGTAAACTCTCGTGCTCCTTCTCGTGGATCGATTTTTCGACCGAGCAAGACGACGTGCTTAAGGATCTCCCTCTCAAAATACCCGTAGTTTTCGGGCCTCACCGCGCCTGCGATCAAAGCCGTCGTATTTGGTTTAAAACCTGTTCGCAGAAGCATTTCGTCAAGATAGTCACGGGCTTCTTCTCGACCTGACGCAAAAGCAGCTTTTAAACCGACGGAAAGCACGAGAGACTTTCGCTTCATTAAGGCATCTCTATTTGAAGCGATAAATGCCTCGAACGAATTTGGGTGCCTACGCTCGTGGACAGGGGCTAGGAGAATAACCTTGACCACATCGTCAAGCGAAACGTGGCTGGGTATTTCATCGGTATTGATCAGCTTTGCGTCGAAACCGGCATTCTTCGCGACATCGCTGATAAAGCGCGCAATCTTTGCTGTCTGGCCTTCGACCGTGGCGAAGGCGATAAGTACAGTCATTCCGATCCTCCCATAAATCGGTCTGAATAGATTGCTTATTATGAATAAGTGACGTGTGTTGCCCTTGATCTCCATCAAAGGCGTTTCTTGGGACCACATCGAGATCGTTGTCGTACGCTATTGCAGTCTACGCAGCGCATGTTTTTAGGGAAGTTCGCGACGGCATCCATCTCCAAAGAAACCTGCCTTTGCGGCCGACAGCTTTGAAGCTAGCCAATTCTCGGTGGTCTAGCTTGCTACCTTAAGCAAAAGGCCAAGACAGCGACGAAGACTATAAAACTGATGAACCAAACTGCGAGTTTCACTTGTTGGCGCGCGGGCAGGTTTCTGAGCGGTCTAATCATAGTCAAACCTTTCAGACAAAATCCGGTGTGACGCGGTGCCCCGCTCAATTAGATGATCTTCGACGGTGTCCATCATGGCAGGGGGGCCGCAAAGAACAAAAAGCCAGCTTTCAAATAGTTCAGAAGACAAATTGCGGTCCAACAGAGGACCGTCGATCAAGCCTTTCTCTCCGGACCAATCCTTTGGCGGTTCGGATAGAACAAAAACTGTGTCTTCTTTGGACAACTCCTGACGAAAAACAATCTGCTCCTCCACCCGGTTGCCATAGATAAGCTTGAGATCATGCTGTGTTCCACTCAGTCGAACTTGACGCATAATGCTCAACATGGGCGCGATCCCGACGCCACCTGCGATCAGGACAATGCCTGTCTCAGGGCGATGGCTGATCGACAGATTCCCGTGCGGGGCATCCAGATAGGCCGTGGTTTGCGGAGCGATTTGTCCGAGGCCGCATGTGAAATCCCCAAGCTCCTTTATCACGAATGAAACCTCAGGGCCTTCGGCTGGTGCCGAACTAATCGAGAATGGGTTCTCATGCAGCGAAAAAGCACTGTGGCCGACGTTTAGCCAAGCAAATTGCCCTGCTTCGAAGTTTAGTCCGTTGTGACCATGGGGCTTGAGGCGCAACTCCCATTGCTTCGGTGTTAGTCGAGACAAAGAGGTGACGCGCCATGGCCTTTTCTTCTGACGTAAAGGGCGAACGAGATAGACATACAGCAAAGTCCCGACTGCTATACTGGTCAGAGTAAGCCAGAGATACGTCAATAGCGGATGCCCACCATAGCGCCCGGCATAGACCGTGTGATGCAACAGCAAGCATGCGATCACCAAGGCTCCCAGCCCGTGTAAGAGGCGCCATGTTTCGTATTTGTAATCAAGGGATTTGCGGGCAATTGCCGAGGCGACCAGAATGAACAGCAAAAAATATGCGCCGATGCCCGATACCAGCGTAGAAAAGTCGGTCGAAATCGTAAGTTGGTTTGTTTCATCCCACGGGCGGCGTCCGCCTGAAGGCGTGCCCTGATACAGCAGCGGGTGTATCAGCGCAAAGCCGAGTGCTGTACGCGCCATCAACTGATGCACCCGCATGGTTACATCCATACCAAGACCGGAAGAGATGAACCTGAACCGCCCAGACAGCAGGAACTCGACTAAGATTATTGAAAAAGCAAGCATCCCAAGCCCGGACGCGATCTCTTGATGAAACGATCGTGGTGGCCATCCCAAAGACCAAGAAAAACCCAAGGGAGCCAAGATCAGCAAAACGTAAATCAGCGCCAGATAAGGCCATTTCATACGGTTTTGCTCCACTGTGCTAAAGCTAGGCAGCTCGGGCTTATTCAAAACAAACGCTAAGCTGACCTGGGATTCCGATCAAGACTACTGAGATTGGTGTTAACTCCGGCGCGACGAGGCAAGTTTAGTGAGCGAAGTTTCCCGTTTCAGTTCGTTCAGCCGGTGCGTTCGGTCTGGCTGATGCTGAGGTTGCATGCTTGCGCAAGATCAAGGTCCTTGACCGCTTTTCCTGTCATAATGTTGCGCGCGCGAAATCCGACCAAAGGAGGAGGCTCAAAATGTTGGAAGACAAAAAGTCACCGCAACTTTTCACTGGAATGCATCCGCTCTCTGACAACTTTCGGCGTGAAATGGAAACCTTGATGTCGCGTTTTTTGGGGGGAGGATCACCCTTCCTGCCGATGGAAACGGCTGCGCAACGCACGGGTTTTCCGTCTCTTGATATGACGGGCGCGATTTCACCGGCAATCGATGTCCAAGAAACGGATTCTGCGATTGTCCTGACGGCTGAATTGCCGGGGCTCGAAGAGGATGATGTGGAAATTGAAATCAAGAACCGCAGGCTTATCTTAAGCGGTCAGAAGAAGATTGCGCATGGTGAAACGGGCGATTTGCGTGTCAGCGAAAGAAGCTATGGCAGCTTTTCCAGAGCCATGTCGCTGCCGGACACTGTAGAAATCGACAGGATTTCAGCCACATTCGACAAGGGCGTTCTGCATGTAGAAATGCCGAAGACTGAACCTCAGGATCCAAGCCGTAAGATCAAGGTATCTTCGAAATAGACGGTCTGGTGGCTCGATGCCGTGCATAAAAATGCCAAGGTAGAGGGTCGATCATGGATCGGCCTTCTTAGAGTTGCGGCCTGAAAAGTGTCTTTGGTTGAATCCGGGCGGACATCTTAAGTGTTTGTAAAAACGTGTTTCTTGCACATTCGTACCAGACCATGGGTTTGGCGTTGAAGCGTGGTAGAATGCCCTCACGCGTTTGGGTAGGGGGCCACAATGCGAAAACCAGAAGAGAGTGGCATGACACCCTCAGGACATGCTGGTGAAGGTGAGGTGCGGGCCTTTCTGGAGAGCCTGACCGGACCTTCGCGCGGAAACGTGAACTGGCTGGTCGATAGTGCCCTGACCGTTTCTGTTGACGATGGCAGGGTGTTAAGCATTCGACCCAAATACGACCTGCCTCCACATGATAACGATATTGCCACACTGCAGTGGGCTGACGACGGTTACACGATAACCGCGTCCGTTGGGCGCAATGTGTGGGTAAACGGGCAAAAAGCCTCGTTAGCGTCTCTTAGGCATGGCGACATGATCGAGTTCGGTGAAAAGGGTCCTATGTCTCGATACAGGCTGTGCGATCACTCATTTCCCGCGCACCATACAGTCGAGGATATCCTCAGTGATGCATATGCTTACACCCGAATGAGCCGCCGACCTTTCGCTAAAAAGATGTCTGGTGCCCTACGCGATAGCGGGCGGCGGCTTGCCTCTCAAACCACGATATTGTTCAGGATCACGGTTCTTGCGACGCTTCTTGTGGTCGCGGGGTTTGGGTACCTGCTTTACCAAAACGACCGGCGCTTGGCGACTATTATCGAGCAGGAGTCCCGCAAGATTGAAGCGGTCGCGGTTATGCTCGCCCAGACGCGAGAAGACGCACTTACGCCTGATGACTTGGCTTCGTTACGCGACGCTTTTGAGAACCAGGTCTTATCGACCGAGGAGCGTCTTGGAACGTTGGAGCAGCGGGCGGGAGCACCCACGCGCGTGATCGCTGCGTCAATTCGATCCGTCGCTTTCCTCCAGGGGGCTTATGGGCTGCGCCACGTGGAAAGCGGCAAGATTTTGCGGCATGTGTTGGGACCGAACGGAGAAAACCTGAAAACTCCGTTTGGCCAGCCTTGGATCGAACCGGACGGGACCGGTGAACCTGCAGAATTTCAATTCACCGGAACCGGCTTTTTGATTGCTGGGGTTCCGTTGATGGCCACCAATCGCCATGTCGCTTTGCCTTGGACTTCGGGGAACCGAGAACAAGCGCTGATAGACGCGGGTCTTGAGCCAGAGATGTTGAGGCTGCTGGCCTACTTGCCTGATCAAACGGAACCAATAGAGGCGCGTCTGGTCCGATTCAGCGACGCGGCAGATTTGGCGATTTTGGCAGTTGAGCCAAGCCGCGTTCAGGACCTCGGAATTCCTTTGGCGGATGCCACGTCGCGCGTAGGTGAAGAGTTGTATCTGTTGGGATATCCAACGGGTTTGAAAGCTTTGATCGCGCAGGCTGGTCCGGGCTTTTTGGAGGAACTGGAAGCAGAAGGAACGTTGAACTTTTGGTCGATCGCGTCCCGGCTTTCTACACAAGGCAAGATACACCCGCTAGCAAGCCGAGGGATTGTCGCGCGGACAAGTGGGAACGCCATTGTTTATGACGCCGAAACCACGACCGGTGGGAGCGGGGGGCCAGCATTGAATCGGAGGGGTGAGGTCGTTGCCATCAATGCTGCGATCCTGCCCGAGTTTGGTGGCTCAAACATCGGCGTCCCGGTCTCACATCTCAGAGCACTGCTGGCAGAGTTCGAAAGCCAATGATTATTCGCTCGTTCGGAAGCGCGAGTTTTGAACGAAAAACACTGTGACCAGTGGGACGATCACCGAGATCACGGCCACGGAGATCAGTAAGTATCCAAGTTGACTGTAGTCCGCGGTAGACGTGACCTCACCGGTTTCTGGATTTGTGACAGCGCGCGTGACGACGTATGTCTGGTTTAGGTATTTGGTGCTGAGGCTGCTGGCCGACAGAGCCATGTTTGTGAACGATGCCATCACCGCAAAGAAGGTCGCTTTCAACTGAACAGGGGCATTGCGAGCAATCCAAGCCAACATCGGGACCATGGCGATCTGTCCAAGCGGCGACTCAACTGCTGTATCAAGAATGGCAATGAACCTTGCATCGACAACTCCGCCGGTACGCGCCGCCGTCCATTCGTGCACGCCATAGTAGAGCGCAAGGTTGGGCAGGGCGAGAACGCCTGCCGCAATCGTCAGCAACACCACCACATGCGCAATGGAGCGATTGGCCATAAATGGTCGAAGGACAATTAACCCGAGCAGGGCCAGCATCGAAGTTAACAAAGCCAAAATTGCCAGGAATTGCTCATCGAACCCCAGTTCATCGATTTCAAACCATGTCAGGCCTGGCCCCGGTAGCGGCACAGCGCGAAACACAAAAATGATTGTCCCTGTCCCGATCAAGGCTTTGGCTTGGGCCGGGTCCAGCTCTTTCAGTAGACGCGACATGAGGTAAAGGATCACCGTCAGGGAAACCGCAAAAACAGTCTCTTGCGCAAACTCGAAATCCGCGGTTCCCAGCACGATGCTAAGTAAAACGAATGCAAGACCGCCTAGCAATATGGACCATTTGACTTCGGTGACTTCATCCGGTGTATGAGGCGGGTGGCCACGTTTGACAAGCTGACGCTGGATAAAGCTGTGAAGAGCCACTCCACTGGCGGACAACACCGGGATGGCCAGAGCTATCAGGTATACTTGGCCATAAAGTGCAAGGCGTTCGGTTTTTTGCAGGTCTTCGGTTCCAGAGAATATCCAGATGTTTACAGCCGCCACCACCGCAAACCCGGAAATGATCGAAACTCTGCCTAAGGTCTGCATCGTCGTGTGCTGAGCACGGGTTTCTTCAGGCGTAAACGGTAGGCCGCGCTGGTCCACCTTTGGGACCGCCTCAACCGTCATGGCGTCAGCGACAACATCCTGAATGGCATAGCCGGAAGGCGCCAATAGCAGGGCAACAACATACCAGTCTTCCAACGGCATAAACTTGGACATCTGCGCAGGCGCGGTCACTAGACCGTACATTGTGAGCAAAGACAACGTGATCAAAGACGCGCCAAACAGGATCAGCAGGGACTTCCAGCGCCAGAACAAGTCCACGATATGGCCAAGTGGCATTTTGAGGATCCAAGGTAGACCGGCCCAAAATGCAAGTCCTGCAACGAAAGAGGCGGATAAATCGAGATAATCTTTTAGAAAAAAAGCGCCAACGACCGAGGTCAGGCCGGACACGCCCGCCGCGAAATAGACCATCAATGGCGGCAAATAGGACCATTGCAGCTGCTGAACCAGATCCACAAACGTTCTTTGCCACCAGGTCGATAGCTTTGATCCTATGGAAGTTTCGTCAGTCGTCATATGCCGTGGCAGCTCGTTGTGGCCTTTGGGTCGTTGTATCTAGTTAGAGAAATCCAGATCCGAAAAGCAATGCACTGGTGATCACCCCAAGGATCGGTACCACAAGAGGAACGCGGAAGTGCTTGGCGGCCTCGTCCGGCTTCATCTTCAGCAGGATCAGCGAAATGTTGACGAGCACAAAGACGCCGAGAACGATCTGAGACGTACGCTCTGCCAGCGTACCAATCGGAATTGTTTGGGTAAGCAGAACGATGATCGCCACGACCAGCAAAGTAGCTACAACTGGTGTCTGAGTTGCTTTCGGGACAATCGCCAGAACCTTCGGCAAATGGTCACGGTCCGCCAGGCCGTAGATCACCCGCGAGGCCATGATCATCTGGATCAATACTCCATTGACCGTCGCCACAATCGCGACTGCGGAAAAACCCTGTTTGATTACCTCGGGTGCGTTTGAAAACACAAGCGCGAGGGGGGCTGCGGATGTCGAAAGAACATCGATCGGAACAACAAGTAGAACCGTCATTGAGGTTCCTAGATACAATACGGTCGCCAGAACGAGCGTTAGTAAAATCGCTTTTGGGATCGTGCGGACCGGGTCTTTGACCTCTTCTGCGACATTGGCCATATCCTCGAAGCCAACAAATGCAAAGAAGGCGAGGAGTGATGCCGCGAAAATGCCTCTCCACGCCTCGAGTTCAAGCGGGGGAAGCATCGAACTGATCCCGTATCCCTGCGGATCCTGAATTGACATGCCCCAGCCAATCACAAAGAGAAGGCCTGCGATCTCGATGATCGTAATGACAGCCGCAACAAAGACCGACTCAGTGATCCCCCAGAGCGCGATTAGACCCATGATCAAAACGACGCTGACGGTCAAAACAGGGATCGCAAAACCGGTTAAAGCGTGCAGGTATGACGCTGCGCCAATTGCAACTGCAGAGGCAGAGATAATCCCCGAAGCTGCGACCGCGAGCCCGACGAAAACCGCCATCCATCTCTTCTGAAATCCCGCCTCAACATAGGCTGCTTCACCTGCGCTGACGGGAAATCGTGTTGCGAGTTCTGCATAGGAAAGCGCGGTGAGTGATACGACGAGCGCGGCTACAACAAACGAAAACGCTGCAAACGGTCCGGCAATGTCTGCTGTCGCGCCGACTAAAACATAGATGCCCGCTCCGACCGTTACCCCAAGGCCATAGAGCGTGAGCAACGGGGTAGTAAGGGCTCGTCTGAGTTTCTGTTCGTTTGGATCAACAGAGTTCATAAGCGTTTTCCACCAACTGCCCATTCAGAACGTCGTCAGTGGCGTCCTTCCCAGTTTTGTCCGCGATTGGCGGAGCGGTGCGATCCGATGGTCAAAGCTGCACCGAATGCCTTGTATCTCAACGTCTGGGCGCATAGGGCGCCAATAAACTAACTGGGGGCTCGCCACCACTTCTGCCGAGCCCCCAATGGGTGGAACTTCCACTCCTTAAGAATTCCGTTCACCTTTGTGTTTGCTTGGGGACAGACCGGTGAACGTAGAACAAGCTGAAACATTCGTATTTCACTATGTGATTCCTATTGGTGCTTTGATCTATGTCAATCAACTCGCGGTCGCCGGTCTGCGAGGCTGAATCCCAACCAACTGTCGTTTGCCGTCGAACTTAAAGGCAAAGCAAACATGTCAGGCGGTTTGAGATTTAGGGTGGAAGGCAATTCGCAATGCTCTGGAACCTGTTACCAGCACTGGGCGGCATCGGCCTGTTCCTTATCGGCATGCTGTTGATGACGGACGGTTTGAAGGCGTTGGCAGGGGCGCGACTGCGAGATATTTTGGGTCGGTTCACGTCGACACCGTTTACCGGGGCGATAACAGGCGCGGTCACGACAGCTGCGATCCAGTCTTCCAGCGCGACGACTGTCGCGGCCGTCGGATTTGTCGCGTCTGGCCTGCTCACCTTTCCCCAAGCGCTTGGGATCATCTTTGGGGCCAATATCGGAACGACCATGACAGGTTGGCTCGTCGCGCTCTTGGGGTTCAAGCTGGACTTAGGGCAAGTGATGTTGCCCGTTGTTTTTGTTGGGGCTTTGCTGGCGCTTTCAGGAAAAAAAGCGGTTGCCGGCCTTGGGCTGGCGTTGGCCGGATTCAGCTTGATTTTTATTGGGATCGAGCAGCTCAAGTCTGGGCTGGACGCCTTTCGCGGCGTAGTTACCCCAGCCGATTTTCCACCTGACACATTGCTGGGCAGGCTGAAGCTTGTATTGATCGGCGTCCTTATCACGATGGTGACGCAGTCTTCGAGTGCTGGTGTTGCAACGGCATTGGCTGCGTTGAGCGCTGGTGCCGTGAACTTCCCTCAAGCAGCAGCTCTCGTCATTGGAATGGACGTGGGGACAACTTTCACTGCTGTTCTGGCTACCTTGGGTGGGGGCACGATGGCGCGTCGAACCGGTTTTGCGCATGTGATCTACAATGTGATGACAGGAGCAATGGCATTTTTTCTGCTGGGGCCGTTTACTTCGGTCTTAGTAAGTGGGACGGGGGCCGGAAACTCACTGACTGCGCTTGTCGCGTTCCATAGTTTCTTCAACGCAATAGGCGTAGCGCTGATCTTGCCGTTCGCGAAACCCTTCGCCAGATTTATCGAGGCGCTCGTACCCGACAGAGCTACTGAGTTGACGAGGTCTCTGGATCCGCTCGTTCTTGGGGTGCCGGAAATAGCGGTGGACGCAGCAAAAGCTTCAGTCGAACAAATTGTAAGGGCCGAAGTCGCGCACCTTCGGTCATGTATGGGGGCATCTCAGCCGAGCGGACCTGACTACGGGCGGGACAACATTGAGATAGCTGTTTCTGAGGCGCGCTCGTATCTAGACAAGATTGAACTGCCCGGCAGGTCCGACGCAGAGATATCCAGCATCAAGGGTATGTACCATGTCCTCGACCATCTTGACCGGCTGCTTTACCGGTGTAGCCAAGATGATCGGATAAGCGAGTTACCGAAAGACCGGCGTTTGAAGCGGCTCGCTTCGGTGTTGATTACAGCAACGGATGGCTACTTGGAGATCGACAATCCGGTGCAGTGTGAATACACGCTGAACCGTCTTCGCCGTTTTCTGCGGCGACAGAGGAAACTTCGCAGAGACTTGCTCATTTCCGACGCGGCAACTGACAATCTGCCGGACGACGTGGTTTGGGCTCGGCTGGATGCCCTCAGATGGTTACATCGCGTGTCTTATCACCTCTGGCGAATTCGTTGGCATTTGAACGCATTGGAACGAGAGTCGCCTGGGCGCAAGGGCGGCGAGGTCAATGACGAAGCGGCGTAGTTGGAGGCAGGCCTGGATTAGACTCGGCACTTGCTCAAACGTTCTTCGACTGAAACGCCAATCTTCGCGCTTAAGAGTGCAACATGAGCAAGGTCAAAGAAGTTTCTTAAGGATGCGGTTTAATTTGATCTGCATCCAGGGCAGCAAATTGGAGGAGCATATGAAGATTGTTCACGGGATTTTACTGGCACTGTTCGTCACGGGACCTGCTTTAGCGCAGGACATCAGCGTCGATGAGGGACGTGATTTGTACCGGACGTATTGCTGGCAATGTCATGGTTTCGAAGCGACTGGAGACGGGCCGATGGCGGAAATGATGGCTATTCGAACGCCCGACCTTACCAAATTGGCAGGCCAAAACGACGGTGTTTTTCCAACAGATGGCATAGCTGAGCAGATTGATGGTCGTTCACAATTGCTCGCCCATGGGGGCGAAATGCCGATCTTTGGCGCGGTGTTTGAAACAGACCAACAAATCGCGGTGGCTTTGCCCAACGGGCAACGAATGATGGTTGGCCTGCCGTTGGCGAATTTGCTTGCCTTTTTGGACTCGATCCAAGCTGACTAGTCACGGGCCAACCTGCTAGTCCGTATCAGCCGTGCGTCTGATTGACATGAGAGTCAGTGGCGGCCCCAACACTTCGAAGGCCACAGTGCTGGCAAGAGTAAAGGCCATGATGGACGTGGCCCAATTCGGAAATTGCTCTCCGGCGACGAGGGCCATTCCTACCGCGACACCAGCCTGTGGCAACAGAGCGGGGCCGTACCAGCGGGTCTGATGGCGAGGCACGCCGCCCAGTCTCGCTCCGCAATACCCTCCGACAAGACGGGCCACGGCGCGTAAGATCAGGAAAAGAGCACCAGCCCAGCCCATCAAGCCGAAGGCTTCGATATCCAACGTGGCGCCAGCCAACAGGAAGAACAGGATCATGAATGGCCACTGAATGTGCTCGATCTCATGAAAAGCACGGTCGTGATGGCGGGCAAGATTCCCGATCACTGCGCCTGCAACCATGCCCGCTACCAAGAAGGAAACCTCCAGCCAAAGCGCGAGGCCCGCTGTAAGAAAAACTATGCCCACTGCTTCTGCCTGCATTGGCTCTCCCGGTTTCAAGCGGCCGGTCAGGTAAGCGGATGGCACACCTAGTGCGGTACCCAACAAAATAGCCCCTCCGAAATCCCACATCGCTGTGGTCGTGACGGTTGCCCAACCATCCGAATGACCGGCCAGAACCAGGGCGATACTGAATACGATCAGACCCCAAGCGTCATCAATTGCGACGACGCCCTTTAATGTCTCGGTGAAGCTGTTGGACACTCCAGATTGTTTGATCACGTCTGTCATGGCGGCCGGAGCCGTAGCCGTAGCAATTGCCGCCAGCACCAATGCCAACCCGAAGGGTACGCCGATTGCGGTCAATCCAGCAGACACGATAACAAGGGTTGCAACCACGATTGAAATCGAAATCGTCAGAATGGCTCGGCCGTGCCGAACCAGGTTCTCGCGGGTCAAAGATCCTCCAAGAAGGAACGCGACCATCGTCAAGGCCACGATGGAAATCTCGTCGAACCACATTGCAACGTCGAGTGGGATCAGCCCCATTCCGGCGTTTCCGGCGATCAGACCGAGGAAAAGTAAGGTTGTAACACGAGGAAGATGCGTGGCCCGGCCAAGTTGGTCAGCCGCCAATCCGGCAAGGAAGAGGACACCAAGGGTAATCAGAAAGCCGGCAATGTGCATAGAAAACCAAGCATTTAGTTCTTGTCTAAACTACTCTAACTCCAACACTGCCTTCTAGGAACCGATGTCGGAGAGAATGCGGGTGTCCCGTCGCAGCTTAGGCCGAAGACCTGAAAAATAAGGGATATTGATCTGTATTAAGGCGAAAGCATGCCGCAAGTGGCACAATAACTCATTCAGGAAATGAGGAGGAACTTTCGATGCCGACAAAGAAAACTAACACAAACAGCCCGACCTCACTGTTGGATGTTTTCAAGCAAATGCAGCCACCCATGTCTGGCAATCCGGCCTTCGGAGCCCAGATCGAACAATTTTGGGACGCGCAAGAAAAATTGCTCGAAGAAACAGAGGCCTTTGCACAGCATTGGTTCGAACGGCGCCATGAGGCGGTTCGGACGGCTTTGCAAGCTGCACGCAAAGTGTCTTCCGCGAACCCGTCCGATCCATCGAAAGCCTTTCAGAGCATGGCGGAATGGCAGCGCCATTCGGCTGAACGGTTGGTTGCAGACGCGCAGGAATGGTTCGAAACCGTTTCCCGTTGTGCATCTTATGTCGCTGAAACAGAAGCTGAAGCTGTTGAGAAAACAGTTGGTGATGTTGCAGCCGCTACAAAGAGCGCGGGCAAATCGTCGAAATCTGAGCCTGTGTAGGTTTCCTGCTGCCGAAATACCAAACTGAAATCAACTGAGCAGTAGATAGGAAGTCAAATGTACAAGAATATCCTGATCCCGGTTGCTCTGGACAAAGAACACGACACTCAAGCGTCGTTTGAGGCCGCGCGCCAATTGGCTGATGCCGACGCTGTTTTCACCGTTGTGCACGTCCAAGAACCTATTCCGGCATATGTGGGTTCTCAGATCCCAAGCGAAGTGCTTGCACATACGCGGCATGAGATATTGGAGAACCTGCATCTGACTGCCTCTGAAATTCCTGACGCGAAGGTACAGCTCATCTCTGGGCACGCGGGTAGGGCTATCGTTGACTTCGCAAATCAGAACGACGTTGATTGCATCGTCTTAGCTTCACACAAGCCAGGATTCGAGGACATATTTCTAGGTTCCACTGCGAACAGAGTCGTGCATCATGCCAAGTGTTCGGTTCACGTAATTCGGTGATCCAAAGCTAGCGATACGAGATTCTTTTGTAATGGCCCCTTACTTGCTGAACCAAAATAAAGGCTTGTCAGAGGAACTTGTCTTGAGTCGGGTAGGGGGCTTTTGTAGCCCATGCTCGTGAAAAGACGAGTTCCCTTCAAGTGTTTTAAGACCAGCCCAGAAATCATTCTCTTGGCGGTGATGCTACGTGTTTGGTTTCCTCTGTCGCTTAAAAATGTGGGAGACCTGATGCGTAAGCATGGCATCGAAGTCAGCCACAAGACCGTGCGGTAGTGGCGGAACTGGTTTAGCCCGATTTTCGCATCGGGAATTCGGATAAAACGGATCCAGCAGTTGCGGGCATACCCAAAATTGAAATGGCATGTCGACGAAGTGTTTGTTTAGATCAATGGAAAGCGGCTAGACCTGCGGAGCGTCGTTGATCACGAAAGAGAGGTGTTCGAAGCTGTCGTTACCAATCGCCGAACCAGGCGGAAAGCACAGAAATTAATAGAAGAATTTTGGAAACGCCATGTTGTTGCGGAGAATGTGGTCACGAATCCTTTGGTATCATATCGGGCTGCTCTTAGAGAACTTGGTGCCAAGGGAAAACAACAAACGGGTAGTTGTCTCCACAACCGCGTTGAGAATTCGCATCTTCCTTACCGACGACGTCAATCCGCTTGCCGCTACTTAAACTTGTCAATTTGCGTCGGGTTGGTTCTCCGGGCGCGCCTGATCAAAAGCGGTAAGGGACAGCGCGTGTTTTTCGATCTAGAGCAGTCGCGGAAAGCGCGTCATGTTCACCCCGCAGCGATGCGCGTTATAGAGCTGGAGGACAAAGCAGATATCGGCGAGGGTCGGGTTGTCTGCGAAACTGAAGCGAGTACCGCCGGGCAACAGCGCCTGGTAGGCGGCAAACCCCTCGGTCATCCTATGGTGGAACCAATCGGTCTGTCCGGCAGAGTCCATTCCCATTTGAGATTTGAGGTAGGTCATGACCCTCAGGTTGTTCACCGCGTGGATGTCCATCGCTATCGTGTGCGCGGCGGCTTGGACGCGCGCGCAGTTGAGGGTGGGCTGAAAGCAGCAGAGGTTCTGGCGCGATGGCCTCCAGATAGTCGATGATTGCAAGCGAATGGGTCAGGGCCGTGCCGTCCTCAAGAACCATGGTCGGAACACCCTTGCAAGGGTTGAGCGTGGTGTACCCGGGTTCGCTTTGCTCTCCGGCGACCAGATCGACCGGGCAGTAATCGTAGCTGAGGCCTTTGAGGTTCAAGGCGATGCGAACCCGGTACGAAGTTGTTGAGCGCCAGTAGGAATAGAGTTTCACGATATCATCCTGTCGTTGCTGCAACATTGTTTCATTCGAAACTAAGTTCAACCTGAAAACATGCGACGTGAAACTGGTATTTGCCTGAGGCCGATTTCTGGGTCCCTCCGAACTCTCGATGTTGACAAGATCGGGGTGTTGCTATGACAAGCAGAAGGGGTGTGCGTGAACTTGAAGTTGTGTCTTTATGTGACCGCAGAACATGCTAAAACTTCGTGCTTTCACGCGCCCACGATACTATCTGCCAACCCGATTGAGGGGTCTTGAAAAATGAACATAGCCTGCTGGTCTGGCCCCAGAAATCTGTCCACTGCGATGATGTATGCTTTTGGCGCGCGCGCCGATTGCGCTGTCTGGGATGAGCCGTTCTACGCGGCCTATCTGGCCGAGACCGGGTTGGATCACCCGATGGGCGAGAAGATCGTTGCTGCCGGCGAGACGGATCCGTTTCGGGTCGGGCAGGGTTGCGCAGCGCAGCCGCCCGAAGGCAAAGCGCATATCTACCAGAAACACATGACACAGCACATGGTTTGGGGCTTGGATCAGCCCTGGATGGATGGGTTGAAACATATCTTTCTGATCCGCCACCCCGCGCGCGTGCTGGCTAGCTATGCCGCAAAACGCGAAAACCCGACGCTTGAGGATATTGGTTTTGTGCAACAGGCCGAGATCTACAATCTGATCTGCGCTCGAACCGGGGCAGGGGTGATCGTCGACAGCTATGACATTCGTCAGGCGCCCGAACGGATGTTGCGAAAACTATGTGCGGCAATTGATCTGCCCTTTGACCCGGCCATGTTGTCTTGGCCTGCGGGCGGCCATCCCTCGGACGGCGTGTGGGCCAGCCACTGGTACGGGGCCGTACATGCCTCAACCGGTTTTGCGGGCGCTGAGGGGGCGCTCCCGACCTTGCCGCCCGCGCTTCAATCCATATGCGACGCGGCAATGCCGTATTATGAGCGGCTCAGGTCGGATGCGCTTGTTCTGGAAGGTGATGCATGACAACCGAACTCTCAACCCATGACGCGGAATACGATGCCCGCAACGAGGACCTGAAAATCTGGGTCGATGGCGTACTGGTTCACAAGGATGAAGCCAAGGTCTCGGTCTATGATTCCGGCTTCATGCTGGGCGACGGCATGTGGGAAGGGCTGCGGCTATATGATGGATGCTGGGCCTTTTTTGACGAACACATGGATCGGCTGTTTGACGGCTGCAAGGCCGTGTCTCTGGACATTGGCAAAACGCGTGAGGATATTCGCGAGATTCTGGACGCCACCGCTGCCGCCAATGGTGCGACAACCGATGCTCACGCGCGACTGATGATCACGCGCGGTCGCAAGGCCAAGCCGTTTCAGCATCCCAAGCTCTCGCGCTGGGGGCCGACGATTGTGGCCATCGTCGAACACTCCAAACCCGCCGAAGCGCTGACCGCGCGGGGGATACGTCTGGCGACCGTGCCACAGGTAAGGGGGTTGCCGACCAGCCAGGACGCGAAGTTCAACAGCCACTCCAAACTGAACTGTGTCATCGCCTGTTTGCAGGCGGAACAGGCAGGCGCGGATGAGGGGCTGATGCTGGACCCTCATGGGTTTGTGAACACCACCAACGCCTGCAATTTCTTTATCGTGCGCAAGGGCGAGGTTTGGACCTCGACCGGGGACTACTGCATGAACGGGGTGACACGGCAGAAGGTGATCGACCTGTGCCGCGCCAATGACATACCGGTTTTAGAAAAGAACTACTCACTCTACGAGGCCTACGGTGCGGATGAGGCGTTTCTGACCGGCACCTTCGGCGCGCAAACCCCAGTGGCCGAGATCGACGGCAAACAGATCGGAGAGGGCAAGGCCGGCCCGATGACATTGCGCATCCGTGCACTGTACAAGGATTTGGTCGCCCGGAACGTGGCCGCGCAAACGTGATCCTTGGCAAATCAGTGGGGTCGCGATCGCGCTGCTTGGGTTGTTCCGCCTCTAGGAAAAAAGAGCCATGAAGTGCAGGTGAGAAAAGCGACTTTCATCTGGTTTCGGCGTTTGACAACGCTTATGATAGCGCTAACTTGGGGCGGTGTGTGGGCGCGTGATCGCCATTCAGGCTTGGGCTCTAGGGCATCCGTGAGGCTGGGACCTGTTCGGCGGTCTTACGAGCGCAGTAACTTGGGCCGGTCTTCAAGACTGCCACTGGATAGGGCCAGAGATGTCGTGGCCTGCTGGCGAAAATGGGGGCGGATTTGCAGATCGAACTGGTGCGGTTGCAAGACAAAAACATGTCCTTAAGCCTTCTGAACTATGGCGCAATCACCCAAGGGTGGTGGATTGGTGATACGTCGTTGATCCTCGGCTATGACGATCCTCGGGCCTATCTGCGCGATCCCTTCTATCACGGGGCAATTGTCGGGCGGGTCGCGAACAGGATCAAGGGCGCAGGCTTTGATCTTGCGGGTGCGCGATACCGGCTGGACCCGAACGAGGGCGCCAACACACTGCATGGCGGGGCCGAGGGCCTGTCCCGCCAAATCTGGACACTGCGGAAGCTCTCGGATCGTGAGGCGGTGATGACTTACCTCTCCCCCGATGGCGAAAGCGGCTTTCCGGGCGAGGTTAGGTTCGAGTTGCGCGTCTCGCTCAGTTTTCCCAATCTGACCTATACCGTTACGGCCCAGCCGGATCGGCCAACGCCGATCAGCATTGCGCAACATAACTACTATACACTTGGCAGTCCTGCAGGCGTTGAAGATTTCAGCCTCCGAATAGATGCCGGGCATGTGCTGGGGACCGATGCGCAGGGTGTGCCGACCGGCAACCTTGAAGACGTACGGAACTCAGCGCTGGATTTCAGGACGCCGGGTCGCCCGGGCAAAAACATCGATCATTTCTACGTGTTCGACAACGACCGCAACACGCAGCAGCCAATCGCCACTATTGACGCCGTAAATGGGCTGGGATTGCACATATTCTCGGATCAGGCAGGGGCGCAGGTCTATTCTGCTGGTTCACTGGGGGCACCGTTTCACGTAGGCGCCGGTCTGTGCGTTGAGCCATCCGGCTACCCCAACGCGCCCAACATCAGCGGGTTCCCCAGCATGGTTTTTTCACCTGAGCGGCCCTATCATCAGACACTTACACTCAAACTTACAGGGACCTAGGCATGAGGGTATTTTCGGCGATTGGAATGATGGGATTGGCCTCGGCCGCACAAGCGCTAGAGCTTGGCCCACCTCCCGAATTCGCGGAACCCGATCTGGCCGTTGTCGAGCTGGGGCAGTTGCTGTTCTACGATCCGATCCTGTCGGGAAATCGCAACATCAGCTGCGGGTCGTGTCACCATCCGCGTCTGGGCACGTCCGACGGGTTGTCGCTGGGCGTTGGTGAGGGTGGCATCGGGCTGGGAGTGAAACGTGCGTTGGACCCCGAAAACCACCCGGAACAGCGCATTCCCCGCAACTCTCCGGCCTTGTGGAACCTTGGTGCGGACGAGTTCACGGTCTTCTTCCATGACGGGCGGCTTGAAGCTGACGCGAGCCGCCCCAACGGCATTCGCACTCCGCTGGGAACGCATATGCGGCCGGGGTTCAAATCCGCCCTCGCGGCGCAGGCTATGTTTCCGGTGCTGTCGCCGGACGAGATGGCTGGGCATTATTCCGAGAATGAAATCAGCAAAGCGGTGCGTATGGGTCTGCTGACGCAAGAGGGCGGGGCCTGGGACCTGATCGCCGCGCGTGTCGCAGCCATTCCCGAATATCAGACACGGTTCGAAGACGTTCTGCCGGGGGAGGAGATCACCTTTACGACGATTGCCAACGTCATTGCTGATTTCATCGCCTTCGAATGGCGGGCGGACAACAGCCTGTTTGATCAGGCGATGCGCGGAGAGGCCGAGCTGCTGCCGGAGGCACAGGCCGGGTTGGATCTGTTTTACGGCGAGGCGGGGTGTAGTTCCTGCCATTCGGGATGGCTCCAGACGGACCATAGCTTCCACGCCATCGCCATGCCTCAGATCGGGCCGGGCAAAGGTGCGCGGTTCGAAAGTCACGCGCGCGACGATGGTCGCATGCGGGTGACCGGTGAGGCCGACGATGCCTTTGCATTCCGTACGCCGTCACTGCGCAATGTGACCCTGACCGCCCCTTATGGCCATAGCGGTGCCTATGCCGAGTTGGAGGATGTGGTGCGTCACCACCTTGATCCAGTAGGGTCGTTGCAGCGGTATTCGCTGGAAAAAGCACGCCTTCCCGCATTTCCGGGCGCCGATGATCAGCGGGCCTTGATTGAGACGACCGAAGCTATTGCTGCTGCCAATAGCCTGGACCCGATTGCGCTGAGCGATGATGAGGTCAACGCGATCCTCAGTTTTCTCAACACTCTTGAAGACCCGGCCCTGAGGCTTGGTGTTCCCGAAACTGTTCCCAGCGGGCTGCCTGTGGATCAGTGACGGAGGCGGATGATCTGGTTGGCGTCATACGCCTGCCAGTCGCTTGTGGAACCATCCGGCCAAATCATCCGCAGCTCGATCGCCTTGGCCGATCCCAAGCCGAAATGATGCAGGCCTGAAGCCCCCCCGGCATGGCCTCCGCCAATGGTGATTTCGCGGGTCTGCAGGCCGGACGGTGTTCGCATCTCGATAAACCCACCGACCGCAAAACGGTTGGAGGTACTCTGAGAGACATCGACAAGCACCCAATTTCCGGAGGTGGTTGTGTTCTGGTGAACCTCTAACGGCGCGCCTCGGTTGACGACGACCAAATCCAATTGGCCATCATTGTTCAGATCAACCAAAGCGCCGCCCCGTGACTTGGCCATCGAGGCCACGCCCGCCTCGGCGGCGGCTTCGACAAAGGACCCATCAGGCTGTTGCAGTATCAGATTATTCGGGTCGTTCAAGGCCGCGACCGGCATCTGTTCGACATTGCCTTTGGTCACGAAAATATCGTCCAGCCCATCATTGTTGGCGTCTCCGAATTGCGCATGCCATCCGGTCGAAGGTCGCCCATCGTCGCCAACATGCGGTCTGTGTGCAGTGGTGCCTTTCTCATAAGTCGCATCGCGCCAGGTGGGGCTGTCCTCGGAGGAATCAAACACCTGAAACTTCTGGTCGCCCATCGACGTCAGGTAGACATCGGAGAACCCGTCCCCCGTCAGATCGCGCGAGGCGATCCCCATCCCCCAGATCGAATAGGGCAGCCATCCGTCGTCCTCGGTGTACAGCCGCGGTTCAGCCTCCATCGCCCAGAGCTGCTCCTGCCCGCCGCGCACGTAGTAGTGGCGATCATTGCTGACCCGCAGATCTGCCCGACCCGTGCGCGCCCAGTCGGAAAACAAGATCGACAGAGAGCAATAGCCCGGCTCCAGTGGCACCGGCGCGCCGTAACCTGATCCTTCGGGACGATAGAGGAGCGTCGGACCGCAGGTCTCGAACGGCCCCTCAGGGTCAAAACGGTCGACATAGGCTCCGAAGGCCAGCGTTGGCAGCGTCTCGCCGTCTTCCCACGTGGCCGAGAAACCGGTGGTCCAATGATCATCCGACTGGAAGTTCAGATCGGAAAAGGGCGCAAACTGGCAGTCGGGCAGGCCTTGCAGCAAAAGGTCCTCACCAACCCTCAGAACCGCCAAATCCTGAAAGCCGTCGCCGTCGATATCCAATGGATAGGCCCCGGTCACAGCGGTCAGGGACAGGGCCTCTGGCGTGTCGACACGGAAAGACAGGTCGCCGTCCGAAGTGTTGCGAAACAGTTGGGACGGGTTTGATCCACCCGCGGCGAAAAGGTCGGGCAGGCTATCGCCGTTGCAGTCGAACACTGCAACGCCTCCGCCCACGAAATGTTCCCAACCGCCGTCATATACATGTTCGGCAACCTCGATCTGCTGAAAGCTTGGTACGGGCTGATCGGCCGCAACAGCTGTGGTGCTTGCCAGTAGGAGGGCGCATTCACGATGCATGAGCCGGCATCTCTCGTATCTTCAAGGTTGAGACCTGCTCGATGGCATAGGCAATGGCGCCTTTGGCCCACATGGTGTCATCCCACTGGTTGACCTTGATGTCGGGCAGGGGGGCATCGACGTGGACCACCCCCTTACGTATCCGCTCCATCACGCTGTCGGAATAGAGGTGCTGAAAACTGACCTGACTGCCCGAGATGATGATACATTCGGGATCGAACAGGTTGATCAGGTTCGAAACACCCATTCCAAATATTTGCCCCGCCCGATCCAGCACGGACAAGGCATGTTGATCACCGGACTGCGCGTTGTCATGCAGATCGGCAATGGTGATCTGGTCGCGATCCTGACCGGCAATCGAGGCCTCTCGGATCAGCGCGTATTCCCCGACATAGGCTTCAAGACATCCGTGCTGACCGCATTGGCAGAGCGCGCCATCCAGTTGCACCTTAGTATGGCCAAATTCGGCACCGCATCCGCGCTCGCCCCTGTAGAGCTTGCCACCCAGCACGATCCCAAGACCGACGCCGTGTTCTATCGTGATGACAAGGAAGTTCCGCAGACCTTTGCCCAGCCCGAACAATTGTTCCGCCTTTGCAACAAGATTGGCGTCGTTTTCAATGAAGACAGGACAATCAACCTCTTGCTGTAGAAGCGGGCCAAGGGGCACGTTCCGTTCCGAGATCGAAGAGGACCAATGGACAAAGTTATGCTCGGCATCAATCAGGCCCGCGATCCCGATCGAGACCCCTGCGATATCCGACATCGAAACGGACGCAGCCGCGCAGGCGCTTTCCAGCGCCTTTCGGATGGTTCGGGCAAAGTCGAGCGGCGTCATGCAGGCTTCGACCAGCGGATATTTGATCGACGCAATCTCGAGCCCTTCAAAATCTGCGATCAGAACCGAGACATAGTGGCGTGTGACCTTGAACCCCGCGATCAGCAATGATCCACCGTTCAGCTTGAGCAATACACGGGGCCGCCCGCGCCGTGGGGACCCGGACTGCGGGTCGCCTTCAACCTCGTGGATCAGCCCCGCAGACAACAGGTCTGCCGTTGCGGTGGTGACGGTGGCGGGGCTGGTCTGCAAAGCACCCGCAATATCAATGCGCGAGATCGCCCCCTTGCGGCGGATATGCTCCAGCACGCGCAGCCGTGTTACGTTCCGCTGCTCGGTAGAGATAGAAGAGGCTTTGTTTTTCAGCATCTTGCCCTCGCGAATCCCGTCTTGGCATTCACCTTAGTCAGATTCTTATGTTAGCGATAGCATAAATATTTTGCCGACTGAAATAAATGTGCTACTCAGGTAGGTGAAGTCCTCGAATCACTTCGAAGGGACTCGAACAACCGGGAGGAAAGCATGAAGAAATTCCTAAGCATTTCAGTTGCGGCTGCTCTGATGAGCACAGCTGCCTTTGCTGAAACTGTCGTTGGCGTCAGCTGGTCGAACTTTCAGGAAGAGCGTTGGAAGACTGACGAGGCCGCGATCAAATCCGCGCTTGAGGCGGGTGGGGCCGAGTATATCTCTGCCGACGCGCAGTCATCTTCTGCCAAGCAGCTGGCGGACATTGAAAGCCTGATCGCCCAGGGTGTGGACGCGTTGATCATCCTCGCGCAAGACTCGCAGGCGATTGGCCCGGCGGTTCAGGCCGCCGCGGACGAGGGTATCCCGGTTATCGCATATGACCGCCTGATCGAAGATGACCGTGCATTCTACCTGACCTTCGACAACGTCGAAGTTGGCCGCATGCAGGCCCGCGCCGTGTTCGAAGCGATGCCCAAGGGCAACTACGTTATGATCAAGGGCTCTCCGACCGATCCTAACGCAGACTTCCTGCGCGGTGGTCAGCAAGAGATCATTCAGGCCGCGGTCGACAGCGGTGATGTTGTGATCGTCGGCGAAGCCTACACCGATGGCTGGCTGCCCGCGAACGCACAGCGCAACATGGAGCAGATCCTGACGGCGAACGAAAACAACGTGGACGCCGTGGTCGCCTCGAATGATGGTACTGCCGGTGGTGTTGTTGCTGCGCTGACGGCTCAGGGCATGGAAGGTATCCCGGTCTCGGGTCAGGACGGTGACCATGCCGCTCTGAACCGTGTTGCGCTGGGCACCCAAACTGTCTCCGTCTGGAAAGACGCGCGTGAGCTGGGCAAAGCCGCAGGCGAGATCGCAGTCGCGCTGAGCGGAGGCACCGCCGCTGCGGATGTTGATGGCGCGGTAAGCTGGACATCGCCCGGTGGCACCGAGATGACTTCGGTCTTCCTGGCACCGGTTCCGATCACAAAAGACAACCTCTCGGTTGTTGTAGATGCAGGCTGGATTCCGCTGGAAGACCTGTGCCAGGGCGTAGAAAACGGCCCAGCCCCCTGTAACTAAACTACTATAATTCCCGGCCTGCGTAGGCGGGCCGGGATCCCAATCGCTGAACATGAAAGATCGGATATGACCGAAACTTCGTCTCAGCCGGTACCCCAGAAAAGCAAGCAAAACTTGTTCCAGCAGCTTGAGCTGGATATGCGGCTATTGGGTATGATCGGCGCGTTTATCATCCTTTGCATCGGGTTCAATATCGTAACGGATGGGCGTTTTCTGACCCCTCGCAACCTGTTCAACCTGTCCATTCAGACCGTATCGGTTGCGATCATGGCCTGTGGCATGGTGTTCATCATCGTGATGCGCCACATCGACCTTTCTGTCGGCGCTTTGCTGGCGACGACATCCGCCGTGATGGCCATGACCCAAACCGAGCTTTTGCCGAACATGCTGGGCATGGGCCTGAACAACCCGGCCACTTGGGCGATCACTCTGGTCGTTGGGCTTGCGGTTGGAACCCTTATCGGGGCCTTTCAAGGCTGGATGATAGGGTACCTGACAATTCCCGCCTTCATCGTGACCCTCGGTGGGTTTCTGGTTTGGCGCAACGTCGCCTGGTACATGACTGATGGCCAGACCATTGGCCCGCTGGATAGCACATTCCTGATGTTCGGCGGCACCAACGGAACGCTTGGCACCACGGCCAGCCTTTTGTTCGGCTTTGCCGCCACAGCCGCCGCGATCTGGGCGCTGTGGAGTGCGCGCCGGTCCAAGGCCGCACATGGTTTCCCGGTCAAACCCGTCTGGGCTGAAACAACGCTGGCCGGGATCATCGGCATCGCGATCATGGGCTATGTCTTCATCGTCAACAGCTACGCCATCCCGACCCGTCGGCTCGAGCGTATGTTCGAAGCGCGTGGTGAGATCATGCCCGAGGGTCTGGTCGTCGGCTACGGCATTCCGATCTCGGTTCTGATCCTGATCCTGGTGGCCGTCACACTGACCGTCGTGGCCCGCAAGACCCGGTTCGGTCGCTACATTTTTGCAACTGGCGGCAACCCCGACGCGGCTGAGCTTTCTGGCATCAACACCCGTATGATGACCGTTAAGATCTTTGCCTTGATGGGTTTCCTGTGTGCACTGTCCGCTGTTGTGGCTTCGGCCCGTCTGGCCAACCACTCGAACGACATTGGTACGCTGGATGAGCTTCGTGTTATTGCTGCAGCCGTCATCGGTGGGACAGCCCTGTCCGGTGGTCTGGGGACGATCTATGGCGCGATCCTTGGTGCCCTGATCATGCAGGCGCTGCAATCGGGGATGGCCATGGTCGGTGTGGATGCTCCGTTCCAGAACATCGTCGTCGGTGCTGTGCTCGTCCTGGCTGTCTATATCGACATCGTCTATCGCAAACGTCTGGGAGCGAAATGATGCAAGCTGAAGAAACGCAGAACACAAATTCGGGTCGCGGCTCTGGCAAGCCGCCTCTGGTCGAAATGAACGACATCTCGATTTCCTTCGGGGGCATCAAGGCGGTGGATCACGTGTCGGTCGACCTCTACCCCGGCGAAGTTGTGGGCCTACTGGGCCATAACGGGGCAGGGAAGTCTACACTGATCAAGGTCCTGTCTGGCGCCTACCAGATGGACAGCGGCGAGATCCGGATCGACGGTGAAAAGGTCGAGATCAACAACCCTCGGGACGCGCGGGCCAACAATATCGAGACGATCTATCAGACGCTCGCTTTGGCCGATAACCTCGACGCCAGCTCGAATCTGTTTCTCGGGCGCGAGATGGTGACACCGATGGGCTTGGTCAACGACGCCGCGATGGAGGCCGAATGTCGTAAGATCATGGGTCAGCTAAACCCGAACTTCCAGAAGTTCAATGACCCTGTCTCGGCCTTGTCAGGCGGTCAGCGCCAATCGGTCGCAATTGCCCGGGCGGTGTATTTCAACGCGCGTATCCTGATCATGGATGAACCGACAGCCGCATTGGGTCCGCATGAGACCCAGATGGTTGCGGAACTGATCCAGAAGCTCAAGGCGCAGGGGATCGGGATTTTCCTGATCGACCATGATGTGCATGCTGTTATGGAGCTTTGTGATCGAGCTTCGGTCATGAAGAACGGTCAATTGGTAGGAACCGTCGACATCCCCGATGTCACCGATGATGACCTGCTTTCGATGATCATTCTGGGCAAAAAGCCCGGCGAAAAGACTGAGTGAGGGAAGACAATGGCGAGTGGTTTCTTTCAAGAGATCGAAAAGATCCGGTACGAGGGCGAAGACAGCAAGAACCCGCTCGCCTTTCGTCACTACAATCCGGACGAGGTCATCATGGACAAGCGCATGGAGGATCACCTGCGTTTCGCCGTCGCGTGGTGGCACTCATTCGCATGGGAAGGGGGCGACCCGTTTGGTGGCACGACGCTTGAGCGCCCCTGGCATCCGCAGGACGATATGGGCCGTGCCAAGATGAAGGCCGACATCGCGTTCGAGATGTTCGATATTCTCGGGCAGCCCTATTTCTGTTGGCACGATGCGGATATCCGGCCCGAACAGGGCAACTATGCGGATAACCTGAGAACTCTGGAAGAGATCACTGACTATATCGGTGAGAAGATGCAAGTTTCGGGCACCAAGCTGCTTTGGGGAACTGCCAATATGTTCAGCCATCGCCGCTGGATGGGTGGGGCGAGCACGAACCCTGATCCGGACGTGTTTGCCTTTGCGGCTGCAACGGTGAAATCCTGCATCGACGCGACCCACAAGCTGGATGGTGAGAACTACGTGCTATGGGGCGGGCGCGAAGGCTATGAGACGCTGCTCAACACCGATATGGGAGCCGAGCTTGATCACATGGGCCGGTTCCTGAACATGGTGGTCGAGTACAAGCACAAGATCGGCTTTAAGGGTACCATTCTGGTCGAACCCAAGCCACAGGAGCCGTCCAAGCATCAGTATGACTACGATGCGGCCACCTGCATCGGTTTCCTTCGCAAGTATGGCCTTGAGGATGAGGTTAAGCTGAACCTCGAACAAGGGCACGCCATTCTGGCTGGTCACAGCTTCGAGCACGAGATCGCAACTGCGACGGCCGAAGGCATGCTGGGTTCCATCGACATGAACCGCAATGACTATCAGTCGGGTTGGGATACGGACCAGTTTCCCAATAACACGCCCGAGGTTGCCTTGGCCTACTATCACATCTTGAAGGCCGGAGGCTTCACCACTGGCGGTACCAATTTCGACGCGAAGATCCGCCGTCAGTCGATCGACGCCGAGGATCTGATCGCCGCGCATGTGGGTGGTATGGATATCTGCGCGCGCGGTTTGAAAGCGGCCGCTGCCATGATCGAAGATGGCGGGCTAGACGCCGCGCTAGAGGACAGGTACGCGGGCTGGTCGACGGAAGCCGCACAATCCATGCTGTCCTCTGGTCTGGATGAGATCACGGCCCGCGTCCTAGCCGAGGATGTCAACCCGCCGCCTCGCTCTGGTCGGCAGGAAATTCTCGAGAACTACGTCAACAGGTTCGTCTGAACCGCTACGCTTGGGTGGGCTTCCCGCCCGACAACTCTTTCAAAGGCCCGCTGCACGACCTGAGTGCGCGGGCCTTTTGCGCTTAGTCGCTCTGAACGACCTGTTGATGAACTTCGATCACGTTGCCCTCAGGGTCTTGAAAGAACACCTGATGCCATTCTTTCGCGAAGGTGGTGCCGTAGTCGGAATAGGGGATGCCTCGCTCGTCCAGCAGCTTCAGGAACGTGGGCAGGTCATCGGTGCGAAAGGCGATATGGCCGCGTTCTACTGGGTTGATCACCTGACCGTTTTTGAAGGCGACGTCAAAGGCGCGTTCGGCCAGATGCATCTGCATATGGCCCTCGGTCGCAAAGCGGATCTTGCCGTCATAACCGCTGTCCTCATCGGCCTCAGTCCGTGGGAAATTGTCCTGCGGGATGTCATCCAGCCCCAGCACGTTGGTGTAGAAATCGTGCATGCGATCAACATCATCGGCGACGAAGTTGATGTGATGGAATTCCAGTTTCATGCTCTGCCCTTGCCCTGAACCTTCGGTGTCTCAGGACCTCTAGCATGTCGGTTCGTTTCTGTGGATGGCAAATTGGCAAGGCGACCCCTTTGCGCGGGGTCGCCCGTTTGTTTATTCGAAGTTGTAGGGCACGCCAGCCTGATTGATGACGCTGTTATACTCTTGGAAGATGCCGATGATCTTCTGGTGGACTTCGCCTTCCTGAGCAATCTCGTCCCAGAACTCCTTGGCCGCGTTCTCCACCTCGGCCCATTCGCCGGGTGGAACCGAGCGCAGCTCCAGCTTGTCACCATTGGCCCGCAGCGCCGCTTCGCCACCCCAGTACCACTGGTTCCGATAGGTGTGCCCGGCTTCGATCCCGGCCATCACGACAGATTTCAGGTGATCCGGCAGCTCGTTCCAACGCTCTTGGTTGGCGAACCACGATCCGATCCACGCGCCCGAGATGTTGTTGGTCAGGAAGTAGTCGGTCACATCAGCCCAGCCGACCGTGTAATCCTCGGTGATACCAGACCATGCCATGCCATCCAACTCACCCGTCTGAACGGCCACTTCGGCGTCTTCATAGGGGATGTTCACCGGAACCACGCCGAACTTGGCAAGGAAGCGACCAGCGGTCGGGAAGGTATAGAGCTTCAAACCATCCAGGTCAGCGACCGAGGTGATCTCCTTTTTAGTGTTGAAGTTGCACGGGTCCTGACCTGCGGCGGACAGCCATTGCACACCGACCTTGGCGTATTCGTCCCGCCAGATATCGGCCAGACCGTACTGGTTGAACAGGACAGGAACGTCGAGGATGTGCTTGGTTGCGAAGGGGAAATACCCTCCGAACACGCGCAGCGGCGTGGGCGAGGCCATCGAGTCATCGTCCGAATGCACACCGTCGATAGTGCCGCGCTGAAGCGCCTGGAACAGCTCTCCGGTGGGGACGATCTGGTCGGCATAGAACAGCTCGATCTCAAGCTCACCATTGGCGTTGGCGTTGATGTAGTCGATGGCCGGTTTGGTCACATGCTCACCCAACGCACCCCCTGCGTAGGTCTGAAAGCGCCATTTGATCGGGGCCTGCGCTTTGACGATTGCGGGCGCTGCCAGCGTCGCAGGCGCGGCCAAAGCTGCAGTGCGTAAAAATCTGCGTCTTGTTGTGGTCATAGTCTTCCTCTCCTGTGCTTTTTGTTGAAATCGAACCGGTTTTTCCGGCTTCTCTTTCTTATGTGCTCAGTTTCCGTAGACGACGCCCGGAAGCCACAATGCGATGTCGGGGAAGGCCATCACCAATCCCAGTGCCACAGCCATCACGCAGACAAACGGGATGATTGAGCGATAAATGTCTTTGATGGTCACCTCAGGCGGGGCCATGGCCCGCATCAGGAACAGGTTATACCCGAAAGGCGGTGTCATATAAGCAATTTGGCAGGTGATCGTGTAGAGCACGCCATACCAGATCAGGTCAAACCCAAGCGCGCCGACCAGCGGCACGTAAAGGGGCGCGACGATGACCAGCATGGCCGTGTCATCAAGGAACGTCCCCATGAGCAGAAAGCTCAGCTGCATCAGGATCAGGATGATCCACGGGTTCAGGCCGAGTTGAACGGTAAACAGGTTCTCAATCGCTTTGACCGCGCCCAGACCGTCGAAGACGGCCCCAAAGGCGAGAGCGGCGAGGATGATCCACATGAACATACAGGTGATGCCCAGCGTCTGCTTGATTGAGGTTTCAAAGACCTGCCATGTCATGCGCCGCTTCAGAACGGCCGCCAGAAAGGCCGCGATGGCACCAAGGGCCGAGCTTTCAACCAAGGATGTCCAGCCATTTACAAAGGGCACCATCATCACGGCGAAGATGCCCAGCGGCAGCAGGCCAGCGCCCAGCAGACGCATCTTTTCGCCCCATGTGACCTCTGCGCGCTCTTCCGCGCTCATCACGGGGCCAAGTGCCGGATTTATGCGGCAGCGGATGGCGATGTAGATGATGAACATCGTGGCCATCATCAGGCCGGGGATCACGCCGGCCAGCCAGAGTTGCCCGACGGGCTGACGCGCGATCATGGCATAGAGGACCAGAACGACCGACGGCGGAACGAGAATTCCCAGTGATGATCCGGCTTGTATCACGCCGGTGACCATCAGCTTGTCGTAGTTTCGGCGTAGCAGCTCGGGCAGGGCGATGGTCGCTCCGATCGCCATACCAGCCACAGACAGCCCGTTCATCGCCGAGATCAGAACCATGAGGCCGATGGTGCCAATGGCCAGCCCTCCGGACAGGCCGCCCATCCAGACGTGGAACATCCGATAGAGGTCATCGGCAATCCGGGACTCGGACAGGATGTAGCCCATGAAGATGAACATCGGCAGCGTCAGCAGGGGATACCAGCGCATCACCTTGATCGCCGCCGCAAAGCCCAGATCATAGCCTCCGCGGTCGCCCCACAGGAAGAAGGCGGCGATCACGGCGACAAAGCCAATCGCGCCAAAGACCCTCTGACCGGTCAGCAGCATCAGCATCATGGTCGAGAACATGAGCGCGGCAATCAGTTCATAGCTCACCCGCGATGCCCTCCTTCAAGGTCTTCGGGGGCCATGTGGACGGGTTCATCATCCTTTTTGCCCATGTCAAAGCCTTTGAGGCGCAGGATGTCCTTGCAAAGCTCCGAGATCGCCTGAAGCAGCATCAGAAAGATGCCGATAACCATGATGGTCTTGATCGGCCAGATATAGGGCCGCCAGGCCGAGGAGGAGCGTTCTCCACCATACTGGAAGGAATACATCAGGCTGTCCCAGCCACCCCACAGCAGAAAACCGAGGTAGGTGATCAGAAATAACACGGTCAGCGCGTCGATCTGGCTTTTCTTGCGGTCCGTCCATTCACCATAGAGCAGGTCCATCCGGACATTCGCGCCCATCTGCATCGCATAAGGCCCGCCCAGCATGTAATAGGCCACCATCGCGAACTGCGCCATTTCCAGCGTCCAGAGGGACGGCACGAAGAACGTCTTGGAGACCGAGGAATACAGCAGGATCGCCATCATCACGAAGATGCCATACATGATCACGCGACCCAGCATCCGGTTGGCGCGGTCGATGAACCGCACATAAGTCATCATGGGTCCTGTCACGAGAGGCAGACTTTCAGGCGTTTGGGGTCATCAGACCGAACGCAACCATGCCGAGAGCGATGCTGACAGCAGCGCGTGATCCGGGCAATGCATTGGTTTGATTCAGTGTTTTTGCTCACGCTGGTATCAGAACGAGATGGTTGGATTCTGTCAAGCGCGGCTTCGGCTCAGGGCTTGCAAAACCCGACTCAGCGGTGATTGCCCGAAAATGGCCCGCCTTTTGGGCAAAATGAAACTGTTGACGCTGCGCTGCCATCTGAGAAGGTGACTGAACTCAAACGCCGTCGCAGAGCAGGTAGAACATGGCCAATCAATCCCAAGGCGAAGCCGTTTTCCTGAGTGGCAGCCTGATGAGACATGTCACGCGCATGTCTCTGACAACCAGTATCGGTCTGATGGCGATCTTTGCGGTCGATTTCGTCGACATGGTGTTTATCTCGATGCTTGGCAATGACTCGTTGGCCGCCGCCGTGGGATATGCCGGAACGCTTCTGTTTTTCACCAATGCAATCAATATCGGCCTGTCGATCTCGGCCGGCGCGTTAACGGCACGGGCCTTGGGGGCAGGGCGGCCGGAAGAGGCGCGGAAATATGCCTCTAGCGTGGCGACACTGGGTCTGTGCGTCGGGCTGGTAACCCCGGTTCTGGTGCTTTGGAACCTGAGCGCGTTGTTGTCGTTATTGGGGGCTGAAGGCGAGGTTTTGAGGCTCGCCACACGCTATGTGTCAATCATTTTGCCGACTATGTGGGTGATGGCGATTGCGATGGTGGCCATGGCGGTTCTGCGGGCGCATGGGGATGCGCGGCGATCCATGATGGCCACGATCTATGGCGGCGTGGTGAATGCGGTTCTCGACCCGATCCTGATCTTCGGGGTTGGTTTGGGGCTCGACGGTGCAGCGATTGCATCGGTGCTGGCGCGGATCTGCATGCTCGCCGCTGCGCTTTGGCCCGCCCTGCGCGTCCACCGAGGCTTTGCCCGCCCATCGCTGCGGCAAGTCGCATCCGATTTGAAACCGGTCCGGGCCATCGCGATCCCGGCCGTGCTGACCAATGTGGCAACGCCGATCGGCAATTCTATCGTCGTTCGCGAGATCGCCGAGTATGGAACGGATGCAGTAGCTGGAATGGCCGTGATCGGGCGACTTTTGCCCGTGGCGTTCTCGGTCATCTTTGCGCTGTCTGGTGCAATTGGCCCCATCATCGGTCAGAATTTCGGGGCCGAGCAATTCACCCGCGTGCGCGAGGCCTTTCTGGCAGGTATCAAATTCACGGCGATCTACGTTCTTGGAATGGCAGCGGTTCTTTTCCTGTTGCGCGCACCAATCGCGGATCTGTTTGCAGCCGAAGGCGAGACCCGTGTGCTGATCTACTTGTTTTGCGGCCCGCTGGCGCTGGCGTCATTCTTCAATGGGGTCATTTTCGTTGCCAATGCCAGTTTCAATAACCTGGGCCACCCGGTCTATTCCACTTGGATCAACTGGGGCCGCCACACCGTGGGCACATGGGTCTTTGCCTCAATCGGATCGGCACTGGCCGGGGCGTCCGGAGTTCTGTTGGGGCAGGCTTTCGGAGGCATCATCTTCGCCGCGATCAGTTGGATACTGGTCGGCCGCGTTGTGTCGGGGTTGGAGCGCTCGCAGGCGATCGATCCGTTTGCCGGTCAAAATCGCTTGCATTCTCTGTTCGGCCGTCGCGGCTGGTAACATCAGGCCGGTGCCGGTGAACCATAGCGCCGCGCTTGCCATTCGGTTCAACGATCTGCATGTGATCGAAACGGTCGAAAAGCGAGATAATCTGGCGGAGGTTTGGGGTTCTGTAACGAAAGGTTGCCTGAGTGTTTTACACAAATAGAACTGGAGCAACCACAACTGCAAAAGTATCAATAAAAGCCACAGCAAGAGGCAACAAACAGAAAACAATCCAAGATTGAAACCAGACTTCTGATTTTCTTCTAGATATTGAATGCTAGTGAAGTGGCAGCCCGTAGGGGAATCGAACCCCTCTTTCCAGGTTGAAAACCTGGCGTCCTAACCGATAGACGAACGGGCCACTGAGCCTTGGCTCACAAGCAAAAATGGCAGCCCGTAGGGGAATCGAACCCCTCTTTCCAGGTTGAAAACCTGGCGTCCTAACCGATAGACGAACGGGCCACGCTAGCTTGTGGAGGGCCTTTTACGGTTTCACCCCGACCCCCGCAAGCCGAAAAATGCAGGGATGCGAAAGTTTTTTGACCTGTCCTACCGTTGCCTTGAAACCAGTCATTTTGCCTCGGCTGCGTCCTCAAGACGAAGCTGTACGTTTTGGCGACCACCCCACGTGTTCACCTCAAGCCGACCGGCGAAATGAAAGCGCGCTCCGCCGTGATTTGAGAGCTTTTCGCCCATCGGCCCGTCGAAGGCTCCGAATGCGATCGCGTCCAGCCCTCCGCCAAGACCATCCGCAAGCGAGAGTTTCAGATGCGACTCACCGACCCGTTTGGCAAAACGCACCTGCAGGTCAGGAAGGGCGTAGCGCGGGGCAGGGGCGCTTGCCCCAAAAGGCCCTGCTTTCTCAATCTGTTCGATCAGATCAACGGTCGCGGCGCCGGGCATCAATGCCCCGTCGAGCTTCATGTCTGCGGGACCGCCTTGACCTGCGCCTTGTTTTTCCAGCAGTTCTGACAGGCGCTTCATGGCCGGTTCCAACTGATCGCGCATGACGGTCAGCCCGGCCGCCATCTTGTGTCCACCGCCTTTGACCAACAACCCCTCAGCAGCCAGCCTCTGGATCGAAGCCCCCAGATCAACGCCAGAAACCGACCGCCCTGATCCTTTGCCTTCTTCCCCGTCAAAGCCGATCACAATCGCCGGGCGATTGGCGCTTTCTTTCAAGCGCGAGGCGACGATACCGACAACGCCCGGATGCCAACCTTCGCCAGCGGCCCAAACCAAGGGCGCGTCCAAACCGCGCTCCTCCGCCTGCTCAAGCGCCGCAGCGCGTACGGCATTTTCGATATCGCGCCGTTCAGAGTTCAGCGCGTCTAGCCGTTCGGAGAGAGCCTGCGCTTCGTGCAAAGAGTCGGTGCTGAGCAGCCGCGCTCCAAGGTCGGCCTGTCCAATGCGTCCCCCAGCGTTCACCCGTGGCCCCAGAAGAAACCCCAAGTGATAGCTATTGGGCGCCGCATCCATCCGAGCGACATCCGACAGAGCCACAAGGCCGGGGCGCTGACGGCCTGACATGACCTTCAAACCTTGCCGAACCAAAGCGCGGTTCGCCTCAATCAGCGGGGCAACATCGGCGACAGTCGCCAGCGCGACCAGATCCAGCAGAGGCACCAGATCTGGCCCTTTGGCCCCTGCCTCGCGCATTTGCCGCCCAGTCTCGACCAGCATCAGGAAGACAACGCCTGCCGCACAGAGATAGCCCAGATCGCCGCTTTCATCCTGCCGGTTCGGGTTCACCACGGCCACGCAATCCGGCAAGGTCTCACCGCCCAGATGGTGATCCAGCACGATCACATCTGCGCCCTGTGCTGCCGCGATCGGGTCATGGCTCAGCGTGCCGCAATCCACGCAGATGATCAGGTCATGCGCTGCTGCCAGAGATTGCATCGCAGGCACGTTCGGCCCATAGCCTTCGTCGATGCGGTCCGGCACATAGAGCGTCGCCTGCAGACCCATCTGACGCAGCCAGACCAGCAGCAACGCCGCCGAACTGCCTCCATCCACATCATAATCCGCAAAGACTGCGATCCGCTGTTTTTCGCGCACCGCTTTCAGAAACCGGGTCGCAGCGGCATCCATATCTTTCATGCTGCGAGGGTCGGGCAAAAGCTCTTTCAGCTTTGGCTCCAGAAAACCGGCAGCCTCCATCGGAGGGACGCCCCGCCGCGCCAGCACTTGGCAAACGGCACGCGGCAAACCTGCCTGTTGCACCAACACTTCAGTCGCGCGCTCAACTTCGGGCGAGGGCCCCACCCAGCGCCGACCTGTCAAAGATTGCTCAACCCCAAGAAAACTCATCGCGCCTCTCATATGCCAAGGCCGGACCCATTTGGACCCGGCCTCTTCATCTTTTCACAAATACTCTCGCCGAAGGCATCGGCGCAAGCCGCTTAGGCTTCGTCGTGCGACCACATTGGCGTGCGGTAAGACATGCGGCGAACCGATCCGGTTTTCGAGCGCATCAAAAGGGTGGTGGTTTCAACCCAGCCCGGCTCGCGCTTGATGCGCGGCAGCAGAGAGCCACCGGTTACGCCGGTTGCGGCAAAGATCACATCCGCCGTCACCATCTCGTCACGAGCATAAATCCGATCCAGATCGGTGATGCCTGCCTTGGCGGCGCGGCCACGCTCGTCATCGTTGCGGAACAGGAGGCGACCGAAGATTTGACCGCCCATGCATTTCAGAGCAGCAGCGGCCAGAACGCCCTCGGGCGCGCCGCCCTGGCCCATATACATGTCGATGCCGGTGGTTTCGCTTTCGGCACAGTGCATGACACCCGCCACATCGCCGTCAGTGATCAGACGGATCGAGGCACCGGTTTCGCGCACCTCGGCGATCATGGCCTCGTGGCGGGGACGTTCCAGAATGCAAACGGTAATATCGGCCGGTTCGCAACCCTTGGCCTTGGCCAGTGCCTCAACACGTTCGCGAGGGCTCATATCGAGCGAAACGACGCCTTCGGGGTAGCCGGGGCCAACGGCCAGCTTGTCCATATATACGTCCGGCGCATGCAGCATCGAGCCGCGCGGGCCCATAGCAATCACGGTCAGCGCGTTTGGCATGTCCTTGGCCGTCAGCGTGGTGCCTTCCAGCGGGTCCAGAGCGATATCCACACCGGGGCCTTCGCCGGTGCCGACCTCTTCGCCGATATAGAGCATCGGGGCCTCATCACGCTCGCCTTCGCCGATGACCACGACTCCCGCGATATCCAGCAGGTTCAACTGCTCGCGCATCGCGTTCACGGCAGCCTGGTCGGCGGCTTTCTCGTCACCGCGTCCCACCAGCGAGGCCGAGGCAAGCGCGGCCTGTTCCGCTACCCGCGCTAGGCCCAAGGACAGCAGGCGGTCGTTAAAATCGATTTTGGCAGCGTTCATGCGTTGTATTCCTTTGGCAGGCAATGGCGTTTCGTCTGGCATAGCCTGCGGATGGCGCAGGCTGCAAGGGTTCAGACCTGTTCAATCCGAAGCGCGACAGGCTCACCCGCGACAACATCGGTCGTGCGAAACCCGTCCAGCGCCACATCCAGAGTGGCTCGAGTGGTCTTGTGCGTGACAATCAAAACGGGGGCTGTGCTGTCGCTGTGGCCGTACTGGCGCATCCGGTCAATCGACACGCCCGCGTCGCCCAAAATGGCCGCAACCTTGGCCAGCGCTCCGGGTTTGTCCAGCAAGCCCAGACGCAGGTAATACGGCGCAGGCAGGCCTGTGATGGCTGGGGTGGCGTCTTCAAGGCTGGACGCAGGGCGCCCGAAGGTCGAGATTTTCAAACCCCGCGCAAGGTCGCAAACATCGCCCATCACTGCGCTTGCGGTCGGGCCTTCGCCTGCTCCGGGGCCGCGCAGCACCACTTGTTCAACCGCGTCGCCTTCGATCACCACCATATTGGTGCCGCCTTCGAGTTGACCAAGCGGCGAGTTGCTGGGCACGAGGCAGGGCTGCATACGCTGTTCCAGACCGCGCGCGGTGCGCTGGGCCAGACCCAGCAGCTTGATACGGTAACCCATGTCATGGGCCTGATGGATGTCGTCTAGGCTGATTTGCTGGATACCTTCAATCTCGATCCCGTCGAAATTCGGTTTCGTGCCAAACGCGATCGAGGACAGCAGGGCCAGTTTATGTGCCGCGTCAATCCCGCCTACATCCAGGTTCGGATCCGCTTCGAGGTAGCCCAGCTCGGCGCATTCATCGAACAGCGCGTTGTAGCCTTTTTCCTGCGACTGCATTCGGGTCAGGATGTAGTTGCAGGTGCCGTTCATCACGCCCATCACGCGGGTGATCTCGTTTCCGGCCAGACCTTCGGTGAGGGATTTGATCACCGGGATGCCCCCGGCGACGGCGGCCTCGAACCGGATCACGCGGCCTGCGGCTTCGGCTTTTTCGGCCAGTTCCTGACCATGGATGGCCAACAGGGCTTTGTTGGCCGTGACAACATCCTTGCCGCTGGCCAGCGCTGCCTCGACCGAGGCTTTGGCCGGGCCGTTTTCACCGCCCATCAACTCGACAAACACGTCAACGTCATCGCGTTTTGCCAAGGCTACGGGATCGGTTTCCCACGCATAGTCCGACAGGTTCACGCCCCGATCCTTGCTTGCATCACGGGCCGAGACTGCGATGATTTCAATCGGGCGTCCGGTGCGTGCCTGCAACAGATCGGCATGACGCCGGACAATCCGGACAACACCCACGCCAACAGTTCCCAAGCCCGCAATTCCAAGCCGCAGCGCCTGTGTCATCCCGTGGGTTCCTTTCGCTCGTACCAGTCTGATTTCGGGCCTTTTGCCCGTTCAGCGCTGCCTTAGCCGGTTCAGGGCACGGGCGCAATCCGTCACGCGTTGGCCGGGGCTGGGAAAAGCCGATCTTTAGTTGATCTGCGCGTTTTGCAGCGCCTCGGCTTTCTTTGCCAAAGCCTCGCTTCGAGCTGTCAGGTCCTGCTCAACGGCTGAGGCTTCGCTGACCGGATCGGCAGGCGCGCCCAGAACGTTGGGTAGGGGCAAAAGCTTGGGGTAAGGCGCCGCCTTGATCGCACGGGATTCGCTACCCTCCAACTCGGGGAAGTTGGTGCATCCGGCAAGGGTCAGAATCAGAACCAGAACGGGCAGGCGCTTCATAACAGGTGCTTTCACAAAGGACTGGTCTTGTGATGCCTCTTTTACCCGATCTGTTCAAGCGGGGTTCTATCTGAACGTACGTTCAGATAGTGTCGGTCCATGGCTCGTACACAGGGATCACATTCGGACATCACCGGCCCGCGCATCCGCAAGGCAGCGTTGGGTCTTTTTGCGCGCCATGGCTATGCCGCCGTTTCGATGCGCCAGATCGCCAAAGAGGTCGGCGTTCAGGCCGGGGCGCTATATAATTACACCCCCGACAAGCAAAGCCTGTTGTTTCGCCTGATGCGCGACCACATGCAGGAGCTGCAGCAAGCCTATGATGCCCTTGGTGAAACCGGCGACGCGCAAGAGGCTCTGCGCCGCTTTGTCGGGTTCCACATCCGGTTTCATCTGGAACGCCCCGACGAGGTTTTCATCGCCTATATGGAGTTGCGCAATCTGACGCCGGACAACTTCGCAGAGATCGAGGATCTGCGCCGCGCCTATGAGGACTCTCTGGAGCGTATCTTGAGTGAGGGCCAGAAAGCCGGTCACTTCGCGATCTCGGACACCAAGATCGCCACGCTGGCGGTGATTGCGATGCTGAATGGTGTGATGACCTGGTATCGCTCGGGTGGGCGATTGTCGTTGGACGAGGTCGAGCAGATCTATTGGGACATGGTCCGCCGCGCAGTGACGGCCTGACCCAAAGGCGGGTCAGGCTCGACCTTAGTGGGCAGGGCGAATGAAGGTTCCATTGCGGAGCTCACGAAACGCATGTTCCAGTTCGGCACGCGTGTTCATGACGATGGGTCCGTGCCAAGCTACAGGCTCGTCAATCGGAGCGCCCGAGATCAGCAGAAAGCGAACACCTTCGGGCCCGGCCTGAACGGTGATCTCATCCCCGGCGCCGAATCGTACCAGAGTGCGGTCTCCGGACATGTCGCGGATATTGACCTCTTGCCCGGCGACTTCCTTTTCCAACAAAACCCCAGTCGGTTGGGACGCATCGGCAAAGGCCGCCTGACCTTGGAACACATAGGCAAAGGCGCGGCGGTAGGTGTCGATCTTGAAGGTCTTTTTGACACCGGCCGGAATTTGCACGTCCAGATATTGGGGATCTGCAGCAATACCGTCCACCGGGCCGATTTTACCCCAGAACTCACCCACAATAACACGCACTGTTGTGCCGTCATCGTCGATGGCCTCGGGAATCTCTTTGGCCTGAACGTCCTGATAGCGCGGAGAGGTCATTTTCTGATCCGAGGGCAGGTTGCCCCAGAGCTGAAACCCGTGCATCTGGCCCGAGGCATTCCCGTGCGGCATTTCCTGATGCAGAATGCCCGACCCCGCCGTCATCCATTGAACATCGCCCGCGCCGAGCGTCCCGCTGTTGCCCAGCGAATCCGAATGCTCGACCGTACCGGACAGCACATAGGTGATCGTCTCGATCCCGCGATGAGGATGCCAGGGAAAGCCGGCCTGATAGTCCTGCGGGCGTTCATTGCGAAAATCGTCGAACAACAGAAACGGATCTAATTCGGACGGGTCCTGAAACCCGAAGGCGCGATGCAGCTTGACGCCCGCACCTTCCATCGTCGGTACGGCCTTGCGTGTTTCCAATGTGGGTCTGAGGGACATAACAACCTCCTTAATTTGTTTGCAGGATGTATGCCCAGCCGGGGACTGGTCAATTTGCGCAGAGGCACCATGAATGTGCGCAAATGTAGGGCAGGGGAGGGCCTGTTTATTTCCGCGCAAAGCGGATACACGAAACTGCAGACAGACAGGAGGCAGTCATGCAGGACGAAGTGCTGGCAACGATCGAGGCATCATCCCCAAGACGGGTGGCCGGTGTTGCTATGCTGGGCAGCGTAGGTGTTTTGGTGATTTACGTGGCGCTGGCTTCTCCGCCCGAACTTGTCTGGCAGGTATTTTTGTTGGCGGTTGGCGCGTCGTCCTTGTGGCTGGCCTATCGCGTTTGGATGGCCACTCAGGACAGGATTGAGCTGACTGCGTCTGAACTGCGAACCGGATCGGGTCAGGTGATTGCACGGGTTGAGGAGATTGAGGCGGTCGACCGAGGTGTTTTCGCCTTCAAACCGTCCAACGGATTTCTGGTACGAACGCGCGAAAAGGCCAGCAATGTCTGGGCCCCCGGTCTGTGGTGGAGGCTGGGCCGCCGGGTTGGCGTCGGCGGCATGACAGCATCCGCCGAGGCCAAGTTCATGTCCGAGATACTCTCGGCTATGGTGTTACAGCGTTGATGGCTCCACGGTGGTGTTATCTTCCGGAGTACTGTCGTCATGTCCGCTATCAACAGTGCCATCATCCACGTTGTTGGCGTCCTTGCATGAGTCTGGCCCTTCGATGAAAGTGTACCCACGAGGTTGCGTGAAGATGAACTTGTCGATGAAGAAATCGTTGCTGCCAAACCCGAGTTTGAACGGACGCACGTAGTGATGCCTTGTCTCGACCAAAATCATGGTGGCATTGTCTGCCATGATCGGAATGCGATCCGAAACCTGTTCAACTGTTGCGTTGGACCAACGCTTAAGCCCATCGCCGCGTGTGCAGGACCATTCCACAAAGTGACGGTCATCAGTGTCCGTGCTTTCGTCGCCAGTATCCCAGCGCACGAAAGAGATCCGCAACGACAATCCGTTGCCTTCCTCGATCATGTAATTCTGCAGGTCGTACATTGATGTGATGTACTGATCCGTCACCGTGTCTTTCTCTCGGGACAGGATATCGGCAACGGCGTAGGCTGCTTTCAGGTTGCTGGCGCCCTGACGATATCCGTCGAAATAGGAATAGGCCGTGAAGACTGACCAGAAGAGTAGGGGAAACACCATAATGGCTTCGATGCTGACGACGCCATCTTCTTTCTGAAGAAAACGCGCGGCAGTATCGCCAAAGCGCTTTTTGAAGAGTGATTTAAGGTTCATGGACAAACACCGTCGTTGCATGCAGTTCATATTGGCCGTCGGGATCTTGACGAACTAAGTAGCCAAACGTTGTGCCAATGAACAAAGGCGATACCTCCACACAAGCACGTATGATCATCAACTCATTTGCTGTTCCGGGAGAAAAGATTTGGTCGTCTTTGCCGCGAATTTCTTCAGGTGTATCGACGCAAAACGGTTTATCAAAATCGCCAGAAAGGACTGCGCTACTGTCGAATTGATTGACCCTCGTCATCTCAACGGCAAGGTTTTCCTGGCATTTTGGAATGGCACCGGCTTCTTCGCAGATGATCCGCTTTATCAGATCGTGTGTCCAGCCAGTTTCGCCTTCGTAAAGATCAATCCGATTCATGCGCACATCCTGGATTGTGGAATCCAGGGCGCGCTCCAGATTGGCATGGTTCCACGCCAGGATCCCGTATTCGACGCCAGTATAGGTGGTCATGATGAAGATTGGAAACCACATCACAAATTCGATTGTGGCCATCCCCTTTTCTTCGCGGCGAAACCTTCGCAGCACGTTTTTCAGATGTCGGATCATTGGGTTAGCCTCAGATTCTGGATGCTGGCAGCGATATCGTCGAAGACTTCGCCAATCTCGGATCCCGTCGGCGCGAAATATGCGTTTTCATCCGATTTGCAGTACCATAGAAGGTTTCGACCGTTGGTGGTGGCCTCGTAAGCTACCGAGAAGATCAAGATGTTTCTTGCGCCCGATTTTGCATAGTCGCACATCGCTTCGACCTGGTCGTCTTTTGTCGAACGGTTTTCGGTCTCGGTCGCCGCATAGTACCAGTTGTATGCATAGGTCGAACCGACAGAATCATACAGCAACCGATAGATTTCGTACCGCGAGGTGCGCTCCCACAAGGCAGGCCATGTCAGAGATAGGGCACTTCCATCTTCATCGAGCTGGCGAACCTCGTCCTTGTCGAGGTTGTCGCAATAGCCGCTGCTGTAGTAGTTTCCTCTGCAAAGATAGACATTGAAATCGCCGTTGCCAAAAGCGTGGTCCTGAAACTCGTCGCGCACCCAGTATCTGCCAAGGCTACTGTCCCAATATGCCCTGTCTACACCCAGCCATGCATACTTGAAGCTATCCTCGTCTTCGTCGTAATGGTTCACGTTGACGGAATAGACGTCTTCATCTCCATTCCACCAGATGCCCGATTGCCCATCGTTATATGGCGGTTGGACCCATGTGCGAGAGGTGTTTTCACCATCGGTCATCAAAACAATGACTTTCATCGTGTCACTGCCGACGCTATCGGCGGGGCGACCTGCAAAATCTGCCGGTATCTGGCCGTTTGAGATCATGTTGGTGACAACGGGGCGGAAGTTTTCGTCTAGCACTGTCAGTGCCCATTTCATTCCGACATTGATCGATGTGTTGTCGCGGGCATAAAACGAGTCAATATAGGTGTGCAGATTGGTCTCGTTGTTCTGGTGAACAACAAGCTGACGGCTGGCTTCAGAACGGCACCGCTCGTCGATGCGCGGAGAGCTGAACCCGCCGGACGGACGTTGATCTCCGCCGTAGCGAGAATAGTACAGCGATTGATTGTAAGTCTTTGATAGATCAAATGCCCCTGCTGCCAGATCTGCGGTTTCAAAGTCGATACAATTGGCAAATCTGTTGGAGCCGGCAGTCGTAAGCTGGTTCATGACGGCAGAAGGGACACCCACCTGTGTTGCGTAAGGAATGATCGAAATCGAGAGTTTTTCGGAACTCGTGTTCTCATACATTTTGGTGACAAAGCTCTTGGCCGCACCTTTAAGGTTGGTCAGGCGCGACCCTCTCATGGAACCTGAAACATCCAGAACCATAGCGATTTCAACGTTGCCGATGGATTCTTCGGCGACGCTGACGACATTTACGTCAATCGAGTCGACGTCCCACCATTGCATGAAATGCATGCCAACCGGCATCGTAGCACTCGCCTCAACGCGGCGCTGTCCGACGATCAACTTGTTGCCATCATCATCGCAGGACCTTGGGGTGACTATGACTTCTCCGTCGAGAAACCTATCCAGTTCTTCTTTGACCAGGTAGTCTTGCACGACGTCCTTTGGACAAAGATCCTGCTGCAGATCGGCGGCGGCCAGAACGGCGCGGTCCAGCGAATACTGAAGGCGGGCTCTTTCATGATCATAGCGCATCATATCGACGGCAAATCCACTCACCGTGAAGATGATAAGTATCAAACTCAGCGTTAGGATGGTCATCGTCCCGCGCTCCGAGCGCAGGAACGACGCAGCACCTTTGTTGGAGCGGCTGGATTGCTCAAGTCGTTTGGATTCAGAATTCCTAAACACTTTTCTCATATCTAGTCCCTGCAAGTAATCCGGCGCACGGAAGGCGGGTCATATCAACTTTACGACTGTAGTCGGCGAACGTGGCGAGATTTGGGCGACTTTGCCACTATGCTGCTGGGATTGAACGGCAAACCGCTGCATTTGGCAGGATGGCGGGCGCTTTGTTTCTGTTGTGTCGACAATGGTCGCCGCGAAAATTTCCAAGGCGACTCAGTAGGTGGGTTTTATCACCCGTTTATAAAGTGATGAAATTTTCATCATAAAAGATTGCAGCTTCGAGCCAGTGGTGCGACAAAACGCCATAACGTTCGTCATTCACCGGTACGGAGGGATTAATGACCAGCACCAAGGAACCGAGCTTTCGTGAAAGTGTGGATCTGATGTTCAACAGGGCGGCGTCCCTGATGGATCTGCCGCCCGGTCTTGAGCAGAAAATCCGGGTCTGCAATGCCACCTACACTGTTCGTTTCGGGGTGCGTCTGCGCGGTGAGATTCACACCTTTACCGGCTACCGTTCCGTGCATTCTGAGCATATGGAGCCGGTCAAGGGCGGGATCCGTTATGCCTTGGCGGTGAACCAGGACGAGGTTGAGGCGCTTGCTGCGCTGATGACCTACAAATGCGCCCTGGTTGAGACGCCGTTTGGCGGCTCAAAAGGCGGGCTGTGCATCGATCCGCGCAAATACGAAGAACATGAGATGGAGCAGATCACCCGGCGCTTTGCCTATGAGCTGGCCAAGCGTGATCTGATCAATCCATCGCAAAACGTTCCGGCCCCTGACATGGGCACGGGTGAGCGTGAGATGGCCTGGATGGCTGACCAATACGCTCGGATGAATACCACCGACATCAACGCACGCGCTTGTGTGACGGGCAAACCGTTGAACGCAGGAGGCATCGCGGGTCGGGTCGAGGCAACGGGGCGCGGTATCCAATATGCGCTGCGCGAGTTCTTCCGTCACCCTGAGGACATCGCCAAGGCCGGTTTGTCCGGCAAGTTGGACGGCAAGCGTGTCGTTGTGCAGGGATTGGGTAACGTGGGCTACCACGCGGCCAAGTTCCTCGCTGAAGAAGACGGATCGCGTATTATCGGGATCATCGAATGGGACGGCGCGCTGTATAACCCGGACGGTATCGACGTTGAGGCGGTGCGCAACTGGATCGTCAAACATGGTGGCGTGAAGGATTTCCCGGACGCGACCCACTCAACTGATGGCGCTTCGGTGCTTGAGGCAGACTGCGACATCCTGATCCCGGCGGCTCTGGAAGGTGTCATCAATCTGGACAATGCCGACAGGATCAAGGCGCCGTTGATCATCGAGGCCGCGAATGGACCGGTGACCGCGGGTGCAGATGAAATTCTGCGCAAGAAGGGCACCGTCATCATTCCTGATATGTATGCTAATGCGGGCGGTGTGACGGTCTCGTATTTCGAATGGGTGAAGAACCTCAGCCACATTCGATTTGGTCGCATGCAGCGCCGTCAAGAAGAGGCACGGCATGAGTTGATCGTAAGCGAGCTTGAACGGCTGGATCGTTATCTGGGCGATGCCTGGTCAATGTCGCCGAACTTCAAGGCCAAGTACCTCAAAGGTGCGGATGAGCTGGAGCTGGTACGCTCGGGCCTCGATGACACGATGCGGATCGCTTACCAGTCCATGCGCGAGGTCTGGCACAGCCGCGACGATGTCGAGGATCTGCGCACCGCGGCCTATATCGTTGCAATTGATCGCGTGGCCAAAAGCTACCGGGCCAAAGGCCTGTGACAACTGGCGCACGGGGTGGCTTTTCTGCCCCGTGCGCAAACTGAATGCAGCGCGTCGATTGCGAAAACGGTACTGGCGAGTAAGCTGCGCGCAGACAAACGAATCCAGGAGACCTCAATGTTGCGTATCGCCATCGCTGCAGCCTTGCTTGCAACGCCTCTGGCCGCCGCCGAAACCAAGGAACAAAGCTGCCAGTATCAGGCCGATGTCGTGGCCGCGATCCAGAAAGCGCGTCTGGACAAGGTGAAAGAGCGCGACGTTGTGGAGGCCGTGGCTGAAACCAGCCCCACTTGGCCCGAGAACTATAACGCTGCGATTCCGTTAATCACGCCCTGGGTCTATGAGCAAAAGATGCGCGACGTGCGCAAAAAGGATCTTGGTGCGGCATGGCTCGAGCTGTGTTTGCAGCAATAATCCACAGCTCAGCAATTTCCCTGTGGACAACCGCGCGTCATCCCCTTGGCGCGCGTTTTCATTTCTGGCAGGTTTGAGACATGTCATTGCCCCCCGGATTTCTCGATGAGCTGCGCACCCGGCTGAGCCTGTCTCAGGTTGTTGGGCGTAAAGTCATGTGGGATCAGCGAAAATCCAATCAGGGCAAGGGGGACATGTGGGCGCCGTGCCCGTTTCACCACGAAAAAACGGCGTCTTTTCATGTAGATGACCAAAAGGGATTCTACTACTGCTTTGGCTGTCATGCCAAAGGGGACGCGATCACCTTTGTGAAAGAGACCGAGAACGTCTCGTTCCTCGAAGCCGTTGAAATTCTGGCGCGCGAAGCTGGCATGCCCATGCCAGCGCGCGACCCCAAAGCGCAGGAAAAACAGGACCGTCGAACGCAACTGGCCGAGGTGATGGAGCAGGCGGTTCAGTTCTTTCGCCTGCAACTCAAGACCGGGGCAGGCAGTGCGGCGCGCGACTATCTGGCCCGTCGGGGTTTGGACGCCGAGGCGTTGGAGCGATGGGAGATCGGCTTTGCCCCGGACGGCTGGCAGGCCTTGTGGGATCATCTGACTGGAAAGAACGTAGCCGAAGATCTGATCCTCGGGGCGGGTCTGGCCAAGCCGTCGAACAAGGGCAAAAAACCATATGACACGTTCCGCAACCGTATCATGTTCCCGATCCGTGATCCGCGCGGTCGGTGTATCGCATTCGGCGGCCGGGCGATGGACCCGAATGGCAACGCCAAATACCTGAACTCACCTGAAACCGAGTTATTCGATAAGGGCCGCAGCCTGTACAACCACGGGCCTGCGCGGCAGGCGGCCGGGAAGGGGCAGCCGCTGATCGTGGCCGAGGGCTATATGGACGTCATCGCGCTGGCCGAGGCTGGGTTCGGCGCGTCGGTTGCTCCGCTTGGAACGGCGATTACCGAACATCAGTTGCAGTTGCTCTGGCGAATTTCGAATGAGCCGATCATTGCGCTGGATGGCGACACGGCCGGCCTGCGGGCGGCGATGCGGGCCGTTGACCTGGCCTTGCCGCTACTTGAGGCCGGAAAGTCCCTGCGCTTTGCGCTGATGCCCGAAGGAAAAGACCCGGACGATTTGCTGCGGGCCGACGGAGCGGGGGCTGTTCAGGCCGTGCTGGACGGGGCCATCCCAATGGTCAAGCTGCTGTGGCAGCGAGAGACCGAGGGCAAGGTTTTTGACAGCCCTGAACGCAAAGCCGCGCTCGACAAGGTGCTGCGGGACAAGATCAAGCTGATCCGTGACCCCTCGATCCGGTCCCATTACGGGCAAGAGATTAAAGATCTGCGCTGGCAATTGTTTCGCCCGCAGAGGCAGTCACAAAACCGTGCGTGGCAACCAAAAGGGAAGTGGCAGCCGCAGAAACAGCCTGCGACCGCGGGTGCGCGGGCCTCGTTTCTGGCGTCTTCGGACAATGCGGATATCCATCTGCGCGAAGCCGCGATTCTGGCCATTGCGATTCTGAACCCGCAGGTCGTGGTGCAATTTGAGGCGCAGCTGGAAGAGATGGACTGCCATGATCCTGATCATGCTGCTCTGCGTCACGCCATTCTGCGCCATGCGATTGATGATCCTGAAAACCTGCGGGACCATATCGTTGAAACTTTGGGGGCCGAACCCCTTGAAAATCTGCTGAGCCTTCGCCATGTCGCAGTGATCCCCTGTGTGTTCAAACCAGGCGACGTTGAAAAGGCCGAGATGACGCTGGCCGAGGAACTCGCGAAAATCAAAGCGCTCCGGGGGTTGGATGCTGAGATTGCCGAAGCCGCAGAGGAACTGTCTGATCTGGCCGATGAGGCGCTGACATATCGGCTGGCTCAAGCCGCCGAAGAGCGTAACCGCACAAGCCGCAGCCAGAATGAGGACAGGGCCGTTTTCGACATTGCCGACAATGGCGCGCGAATCAATCGCGACGAAAAGGATGCGTTCAAGGCAATCATGTCCGGGATCAATTTCGAACGGAAACGTCGCTGAAGTGATGTTTTCGTAAAGCACTGGAAAAGAAAAACAGGTAAACGGGTGGCCGAATCAGTTTCACGCGCTAATGATTCGGATCAAACGAATCACCCATCCCTGCAGGAGCATTGAATGGCCGCCAAAGACACGTCAGAAGATCGCAAGTCAGACGAGCAGGAACAGGAAATCTCGCTGGACATGAGCCAGGCCCAGGTCAAGAAGATGATCGCCGAGGCCCGCGAGAAAGGTTACATCACTTACGACCAGCTCAATCAGGTTCTGCCGCCTGATCAGGTCAGCTCGGAACAGATCGAAGACGTTATGTCGATGCTGTCCGAAATGGGCATCAACATCATCGAAGATGAAGAGGCCGAGGAAGAAGAAAACAAAGGTTCCACCGAACTAACCACCACGGACAACAACCGTGAGGTGGCTCTGGCAGGTGCCGCAACCGAAAAGCTGGACCGTACCGACGACCCCGTACGCATGTATCTGCGTGAGATGGGTTCGGTCGAACTGCTGAGCCGCGAGGGCGAGATCGCTATCGCCAAGCGGATCGAAGCGGGCCGGAACACGATGATTGCGGGTCTCTGCGAAAGCCCTCTGACCTTCCAGGCGATCACCATCTGGCATGACGAACTTCTGTCCGAAGACATTCTTCTGCGCGACGTTATTGATCTGGAAACCACTTTTGGCAACCAGATGGACGAAGATGGTGACGTGCAAGAGCCGGTCGTCGATACCTCGGCCGTGCAATCGGCCAAACCTGCCAAAGACACCGGGCCTGAACTGGATGCCGATGGCAACCCGCTGAGCAATGACGATGATGATGACGAGGACGATCAGGCCAACATGTCGCTGGCCGCGATGGAAGCCGCCCTCAAGGATCAGGTTCTGACCACGCTGGAACGCATCTCGACCGACTTCTCGATGCTGTCAGAGATGCAGGACAGCCGGATTTCTGCCACTTTGAACGAGGATGGGTCGTTCAGTGAAAAAGACGAAGAGACCTATCAGAAGCTGCGCGCTGAGATTGTTGAGCTGGTGAACGGTCTTCACCTTCACAACAACCGGATCGAGGCGCTGATCGACCAGCTCTATGGCATCAACCGCCGCGTGATGTCGCTGGACAGCTCGATGGTGAAACTGGCCGACCAGGCCCGCATCAACCGACGTGAGTTCATCGACGCCTATCGCGGGCGCGAATTGGACCCGAACTGGCTGTCCGAGATGGCGGAAAAGCCGGGCCGGGGCTGGCAGATGTTCATCGAACGCTCGACCGACAAGGTTGAGGAGCTGCGCAGCGATATGGCTCAGGTCGGTCAGTATGTCGGTCTGGATATCAGCGAATTCCGCCGCATCGTGCAGCAGGTTCAGAAGGGCGAGAAAGAAGCCCGGCAGGCCAAGAAAGAAATGGTCGAAGCCAACCTGCGTCTGGTGATCTCGATTGCCAAAAAGTACACGAACCGTGGCCTGCAATTCCTTGATCTTATTCAAGAAGGTAACATCGGCCTGATGAAGGCGGTGGATAAGTTCGAATACCGCCGCGGCTACAAGTTCTCGACCTATGCGACTTGGTGGATCCGTCAGGCGATCACGCGCTCGATCGCGGACCAGGCGCGGACCATCCGTATTCCGGTTCACATGATCGAAACGATCAACAAGCTGGTTCGGACCGGCCGTCAGATGCTGCATGAAATTGGTCGTGAGCCGACGCCGGAAGAACTGGCTGAAAAGCTGCAAATGCCGCTTGAGAAGGTTCGCAAGGTGATGAAGATCGCCAAGGAACCGATCAGCCTTGAGACGCCGATCGGCGACGAGGAAGACAGCCAGCTGGGTGATTTCATCGAGGACAAGAATGCCGTGCTGCCGCTGGACAGCGCCATTCAGGAAAACCTCAAGGAAACCACGACCCGGGTTCTGGCCTCTCTCACCCCGCGTGAGGAGCGGGTTCTGAGGATGCGCTTCGGCATCGGCATGAACACTGACCACACTTTGGAAGAGGTCGGTCAGCAGTTCAGCGTGACCCGCGAACGTATCCGTCAGATCGAGGCGAAAGCCCTGCGGAAGCTGAAACACCCAAGCAGATCGCGGAAACTTCGGTCCTTCTTGGATCAGTAAGATCAAAGGCGCCCCGGACGGAGGCGCCTTTTTTCGTTTCACCGTTCACATTGGCAAAGTCGCCAAACACATTGGCGCGACTTCACATGTGTTGCGGCGTGTCAGTTTCTATATCTGTCTGGTCCACTCATGGGGCGGGCCGGGGCGAGGTGTCTATGCTGATGACCCCCGGTTTCCAAGCGTCAGCGGACGCTCAACCCGCGTTTTGAAGGCGCTCGGCGGTTGACCTGTCCAACGCTTGAACGCCGTAGAAAACGCGGATTGATCGGCGTATCCCAGAGAATAAGCGATCTCGGACAGATTCATTCCATTGGTGATAAAGGTTTGTGCCAGATCGCAGCGCAAATCCTCGGTGATGTCGCGGTAGCTGGTGCCTTCGCTTTGTAACCGGCGGGCAAAGGTGCGGGCGCTCATGCCGAGTTTTGCCGCGACGTCATCCGCGCTGAGGATTTTGCCCGGCAGTGAGCGGGTGATCAACCCTTCGACCTTGGCGCGGGTCAATTGCTTCGGCACGCGACACTCGGCCAGAACGCGTTCCCCGTATTCTAGTAGATGGGCGCGCAGGCTGGGGTCGTAGGTCGGGACGGGCAGGTTCAGCGAGGACGGGGACAAGACGATTTCGAGGCTTTCAGAGCCGAAGACAACCGGAAAACCTGCCAGTTGCTGGAAGGCATAGATATGATCCCCAACCTCATGCTGAAACCGTATTTCAATAGGGTGGAAATCGGTCTGTGTCAGGTTGCGCATTCGGGCGACGGCGGCAAACATCAAGAACTCAGTTCGGCGGTGATAGCGAGCAAAGCTGGCGTCTTTCCACCGGGCCTCTAACGCGGCGAAATTCCCCGAAACCCGCAGGCTGAAGGCGATAGCAGGGTCGATCATGTCGTGGAAATGAGACGTGTTTTCAATCACCTGCTCCAGGTCTCGTGAGTATTTGCTGATGTAGGCCGTCAAGGTCGATGAGGACGTGACGCCAAGCCCGACACTTGCCGCAAAGGTGATATCGTTCAGAGCGTCGCAGGCATAGCGGACAAACAGCGCCTCTTTGTGGGCGCAAAAGGAGGTCGCATCCTCCGGCAGATCCCGCGGGCCAAGTCCGCTGCGATCCAGCACCTTCAGGGTGCTCCGTTTTTCCAATCGCGCGTCGAGCGCCTCGCGCAGAAAGTGAAGGCGGTCAATATCCACATTCATCGCAGCGAAGCCTTCCTTTCTCTGGACCGGGGCCGTTCCAGCATACTGCTTTTCTGTCAGAAATTCGAATGGATTTGGCAGCTGGCCACAAGCCTGGTTAATCTTTCCTGCCTATATCCTTTTCGTTGCCGGGTCAGTACCTTGTTGGGGATGAGGTCAGAGCCACCGCCGGTCTTACCAACCGGTCACCGGGTTCCCCGGCACACCTCTCCTTCTTGTCGCATTGTCCACCCATTGGCCCTATGTCACGCTATGCGGGCAAGCTTGAGTAGGTATCAGCGTCATGGCAGGAACTGAAACAACTGATCTATTCAAAGGGCGCAATCTGATCGTCTTTGATGGAGAATGCGTGCTGTGCTCAGGCTTCTTCCGGTTCATGCTGAAACGCGACAAAACCCGACGCTTTGAGTTTGCAACAGCGAAGTCTCCGCTTGGTCAAAGGATGTACAAGGCGCTGAATCTGCCCGTTACGGATTTTGAGACCAACCTCGTGATTGTAGATGGTAAGGTTTTTCAGAGGGTTGATGCCTTTGCGGCGGCTGTGCGCGCGCTGCCGGCGTTTTGGCCGTTGTTGTCACTTGTGCGGTTCCTGCCGAGCGCTGTGAAAGACCCGCTGTATTTCTCGATTGCCTGCAATCGGTATGCCCTGTTCGGGCGGTATGATACCTGTATGATGCTCTCCTTCAGCGTTTTGCCGAGCAGGGGTTTGACGCGTGACGGATCCGTTTCTTCAGGCTTTGGCGGACCCAAATGTTCTGCCCCAATCCGTGCGAGACCTGCATCTCGGGCCGGGTGAATATGTCGGCGAATGCGATATCGAACGTGGCAAGGGTATTCTCATCCAACTCGCGCTTAAACTGGGGCAGTTTCCCCCTGCAGGCCGGCATTTGCCCGCTCGACTGGTGACCCAAACTCAGGATAAAGACCACAGCTGGTTGCGAGACTTCGGGGGACACAAAACAACGTCAGAGCTTAGGTTTAACGCAAAAACGGGCGATGTTCATGAGCGTTTCGGGCCGCTTTCGATCCGGCTAAGGCCGGTTGCGTCGAAACGAGGGCTGGAAGTTCATATCCATCGCCTGACGGTTTTCGGCGTGTCGCTCCCTCAGATTTTGCTGCCGCAATAGTCAACGAGTGAATGGCAGGATGATTTGGGGCGCTTTCGATTTGACGTAGCGGCTTCGATGCCGGGATTGGGCCTGCTGATCCGCTACTACGGCTGGCTCACGCCACTTCACGGTAGGGCGCAAGTTGGTTGAAATGATTGTGAGACCTGCTTTCCGCGGGCGCGATGACCTCTAAACTAAGGGGTGCAGCAAGTGAGGAAAGAGTATTATGAAACAGTTACAATATTGCGCCGCTTTGGCGGTATTTGCCCTGAGTGTTCCGGTAACGGCGGACGCGGCGCGTTTGGGTTTTCAAGCCAATGCAATCAATAGCACTGACTTCGAAGTCATTCCCCGCACACGGGATGACACGGACGGGTATTGGTGCGCGGCGGCAGATTTCGCGCGCCGCAGCCTTGGGGCAGGTTGGCAGGATCCCATCTATGTGTTGCGCGGCTATGGACCTAGTGTAACAACTGGGCGTGTAACAGCGGTTCAGTTTTCGTTGAAACCGCCTCCGGCTGATGCTCCAACACAATCTGGTGGTGTAGCGGGACCCTTCGTTGTCGGCTCCAGCATTTCCGTGCAGGGTGCAAATGCGCGGTGCGGTCGCCGGCAGATTTTTTGACAACTAGAACAAAGGCCAAGACGCAATGCAGACGGAATTCGCGCTCCAGACCGATGGGCCCGGCTTGTACGAATTCACATCCCTGGTAGCAGGTTGGCTTAGTTCCTTTGAACGGGATGGTGTCCTGACGTTGTTCGTCAGGCACACCTCCTGTTCTTTGCTGGTGCAAGAGAACGCAGACCCCGAGGTGCAGACGGATTTGCATGCGTTTTTTGAGCGTCTTGTGCCTCCGTCTGATCATCCCTCAATGTCTTACCTGCGCCATACCTATGAAGGGCCGGATGACATGCCTGCCCATATCAAAGCAGCGATGATGCCGGTATCCTTGTCCATTCCTGTCCGTCAGGGGCGGATGGTTTTAGGCACATGGCAGGGGATTTACCTGTTTGAACACCGCCGCGCCCCGCATCAGCGGCTGGTCGCTGCATATCTTTCCTGACCCTTTATTTTGGGGTGCGAAATTCCGACTACCCAAATCCTAGCGGCTGCCCTATAGTTGTGGATAAGTAAGCCAAAGCGCTTACAAAAGAGGCCAGCTAGGGACGAGGAGACGGCGGATGCGCTGCCCGTTTTGCGGAAATATCGACACTCAGGTGAAAGATTCACGCCCGGCAGAGGATCACGTTGCAATACGCCGACGTCGGTTTTGCCCGGCCTGTGGAGGGCGTTTTACGACCTATGAACGGGTTCAGTTGCGCGATCTGGTAGTTATCAAAACCAACGGAAAACGCGAAGATTTTGACCGCGACAAGCTGGAACGTTCGATCCGTATCTCGATGCAGAAACGCCCGGTTGATCCTGAACGGATTGATCAGATGATCTCGGGAATTGTTCGGCGTCTGGAAAGCATGGGCGACACGGATATTCCGTCCAACAGAATTGGCGAGATCGTCATGGAAGCTCTGGCGCGGATCGACACCGTCGCCTATGTTCGCTTTGCGAGTGTGTACAAGAATTTCCAGGCGGCCGATGATTTCGAGGAGTTTGTCCACGAACTGCGCCCGCCGCAGCCTTCGACGGACGAGTGAGCGAAACAGATAAGCGATTTATGGCGCTGGCTTTGTCTTTGGGTCGGCGCGGTCAAGGGTCGTGTTGGCCCAACCCGGCCGTCGGGTGCGTGATTGTGCGCAACGGGAGGATCGTTGGGCGAGGGTGGACTCAACCCGGCGGACGTCCCCATGCAGAGCCTGAGGCTTTGGCGCAAGCAGGTGCGCGGGCAAAAGGGGCCACGGCCTATGTCTCGCTGGAGCCATGCGCCCACTACGGCAAGACACCGCCCTGCGCCGAGGCGTTGATCTCGGCCGGTGTGGCCCGTGTTGTTGCGGCAATTGAAGATAGCGATCCTCGGGTCTCGGGGCAGGGCTTCGCGATGCTGCGCGAGGCCGGGATCGAGGTTGAAACCGGCGTGCTGGCGCAAGAGGCCGAGCGTGATCTGGCCGGTTTCTTTCTGAAAACCGAACAGGACCGTCCGTTTGTGACGTTGAAACTGGCCAACAGTTTTGACGGGCGGATCGCCACTTCCACTGGACATAGCCAGTGGATCACCGGAGCAACCGCGCGGCGCGAGGTCCACGCGATGCGCGCCCGACACGATGCGGTCATGGTCGGCGCTGGCACAGCGCGCGCAGATGACCCTTCGCTGACAGTTCGAGATTTAGGGATAGAGCGTCAGCCCGTGCGCGTGGTTGTCTCGCGCCATTTAGATTTACCCTTAATGGGTCAACTGGCGCGTACGGCCTCAAAAACGCCCGTCTGGCTCTGTCATGGCCCGCATCCCGACGCCGAGCGCGCCCGCACGTGGGAGGGGTTGGGCGCGAGGCTGTTGCCTTGTGCGTTGCACGACCATCAGGTTGACGCGCGCGACCTGCTGCAACAGCTGGGTCAGGAAGGTCTGACAAGTGTTTTTTGCGAAGGCGGTGCGGCTTTAGCTGCATCTCTACTGGCGCGGGATCTGGTCGATGAGCTTGTCGGTTTCACTGCTGGTTTGACCATCGGCGCCGAGGGTCTTTCAGCGATTGGCGCACTAGGGCTGGAAAAACTGGACAGCGCCCCTCGGTTTGAGTTGATCGAGGCGCGCCCTGTCGGTGGCGACGTATTGCATCGTTGGGCCCGAACGACACATTAGCGTCGCCAGAGATGGGCGTGGGTGGAAAAAGCACCCTGTAGCTTTGACAAGGCGCGATTTAGCGGCCCGCGCTTGGGGGGCTGACCGTGGGCCAGCCGTTCGATGGCGACTTCAACGGGGCAGGGTGCGCTTGTTAACGGGTCCAGATAGCGGGGATAGTCGATCAGGCTGGTATGCACCAAACCCAGCAGGGAAGGTCGCGCACCGCGACGGGCCGGAACACTTCCTAGATCGGTTGTCAGGCCCCAACCTGCGTAGAACGGCGCTCCAAATGTGGTTACAGGAATGCCGCGCAGCAGTGCCTCGAACCCCATAAGCGAGGTCATGGTCCAGACCTCCTGCACCTCGGACAGCAAGGTGGATGGGTCGGTCTCAGTCGCGATCACGTCCGCCAGCCCTTCAGCGTCGATCCGGCCCGAGCGCAGGCCAGCCTCGACATCCGGATGGGGTTTGTAGATCACCACAGCATCTGGGTTGGTGGCTCGAACTTCGCGCAGCAGGTCCAGATTGGTGCGGATGGCGCTGGTGCCCAGCAGGATTGAGGCGTCATCTTCGACCTGCCCCGGCACCAGGATGCGGTGCCCTTTGGGCAGAGGCGGCGCAGCGCCGCCGGTGTTGTATTTGCTCAGCCCCTCAGACACGAGGGCTGAGATCACCCGCTCGGCCCGGTATTCCTGATCCGGACGCAGGGTCTCGCGCTTGGAAATCCACTCTTCCAAGCGGCTGGTTTGGGTCGGGTCGTAATAGATACCCAGATCATCCGTGACCAGCGACAGCGGAGGCACTAGGTCGGCCCCCAATCCGCGGGAGCGGAGAAAGCCATCCTCGATACGGGTGACGCCCTCGGCTTCGCGGGATTGATTGGCCCAGACCATGTGGGGACGGGTGGATGAGGCCGGAGGCGACGGCAAAAACCGTATTTTCCGGTGCTGGCCAAACATGGCCTGCAGATGCTTGCGCTTCCACATCCGCATGCCCGACGCTGTCCATCCCAAACGATCTTGCCGCCACGCACGGGTCTGTGCCTCAAGCGTATCCAGCACGACCTCTAGCTCACACAATTGGTCCCGATAGGGATCATACCAAACGGGGTAGAGCATCATGGCTGCAGCAAAGAGCTGCGCGCGCGTCAGATTGCGTTGTCTGCGTTGAACGGGGTTTTCATCCTGCGTCAAACCCCATCCGGCATAGAATGGCTGCCCGAAGACGCGGGGTTTGTGACCGGCGAGAATGGCCTCGAACCCCATTTGTGACGAGAGCGTATAGACACTGACCGCGCCGTCCAACAGCGGCCATGGGCTGATGTTATCCGCAACGAAGGAAACGCGTTCCGAGAGGTCTTGCTCGGTGTAGTGCCCGGTGCGGTGACCAGCCAGTGTTTCGGGATGGGTCTTGATCAGAACCTGCATCCCTGGATTTTCTTCCTGCGCGATCACCAGCATCTCAAGAAACCGGGCACGATCACCTGCGCTGGCCGTGACCGAAGCATCACCGACTGTTTGATCAACTACCAGCACATAGCCGGGGTCGGGGATCGGCGCGTCGGGGTCGAAGGCGGAATACTTGCTGAGGTTCAATTCCTTCAAGCGCTCAATCGCGCCACGCGCCCGGTTCAGAAGCGCGGTATCATCCAGCGGATGTGTCGCTAGAAGCGTTTCCAGATCCGACGGTTGGGCCGGGTCAAAGTGTAGGCCCGAGCGATCCAGAAGCAGACCCAGAGGCGGCTCGCCCTCGCGGCCGGGATGGAGAGATCGTAGAAAGGCGTCCTCGACTCGCAGCAAAGGGGTGCCCCGCTCCTGAGCGATACGTCGCCCGCGATGGGCGGTAGGGCTGTTGCCCCAAATGGCGACGGTGTCTTCGGGTCGGGGCAGGCCCAGCCGGATGTCATATCCCGAAAGGGATAGAATGCGCCGGAGGCGCCGGTTGGTCAGAAACCCGCCATTGTAGACAAATGCCCGGGACCGCGCCGCGCCAGTTGCGGTGGGGTCCCCATGGGTCATGGTTTAGTTGCCGGTCAGGGTGGCTACGTTCGCGACCGGCGTCAGGCCCCCGGCGATCAGAGAGATCGACTTTGTCCACTGCGCATACGGTGCCTCGGTCACGTAGATTGTGTCATCGTCGCGGATCACGAAATCACGCGCAATGAACAGGCCATTGGGCGCGGTCAAGTTCAGCAGATAGATCATGCGCTGATCGCCCTGCAGATCGGAACGTCCCATAACCTGGCGGGCGATGTCCTGACGTTCGCGGCGTAGGACGAAGATACCGGTTGGATCAGATGAGACGGATACCAAGCCGCCAACCTGAGCCAGAGCCTCAAGCGCGGACAGGTCCTGACTGTCGAAGGCGACGCGCGATTGCCCACCGGTTGCGCCAAGCGCGATGTAGGAGCGGCTGTCTTCCTCGACCAGAATGCGGTCGCCGCCGCGCAGCGCGACATCCAATTTGGGATTCCGGAACAGGTCTTCGTACCAGACTGTCCCGCGTTGATCGCCTCGGATCAAGGTGACCAGCGCGATATCGGAGGCCACTGAAACCCCTCCAGCCTGAGACAGCATGCCAAGCAGTGTGCGGGTTGGTCTTTCAATTGGGTAAATACCAGGAGCGCCGATGGTGCCCGTCAGCGAAACGGTCGACCCGTCTCCGGCCAAGCGACGTACTTCAACCTGAGGGTCAGGAGTTTGCTCTTCCAACTCGTCGGTGATCAACCCGCGCAACTCTTCCGGAGTGTTACCTGCGGCACGCAAACGGCCCGCATAGGGGACGAAAATAAAACCTTCGCTGTCTACCTGAACTTGTTCCAGCGCGGTCGAGGAACCGACTTCGCCAGCCAGCAACCCGTCATCGACGTTCTCCCAGATCGTCAAGCCCAAAACGTCCCCTGGGCGCACGGTGTCTGCTGTTAGCGACGGGGCTGAGGTAAAGGAGGAAGAGAACCCAAACTGAGGCACGGATGACGTGGCCCGCGAAACGCGGTCATCGACTTCTACCACAAACGCGTTGCCGCCATTATTGACTGAGCCGGCCAGAATCTCGTTCTTGTTTGGACCCGCTTTGGGCAACTGGCATGCACTCAGCATGACGAGCGAGGTCACAAGGGCGACCCCCCGTACCCAACGGATTGGAAAGCGATGCACTGCCGATAACCTCAGTTCTACTTGTTTTTCGGCAAACTACTCTTTTATCGCTACAACTTCCAGAGAAGGATGGCCGGGTCTACTCAACGATTTTCAACTGTGGCTCTGGGGCCGCGTCGTCGGACAGCGTGACCTGATAGGGATCATCAGCCCTCAGCATCATGTCGACAGCGCGGCGCAGCAATTGCCGACGTCCGCGTCTGGAGTAGTAGCCGCCCGGAACCTGACTGGTTTCCAGCAGAAACCGTCGATACAATTGGTAGGCCTCAATATTGGGTAATTCAGGGGCGGCGAAGAAACGGCTAACCTCCTGTTGTGACACAAGTTCCGGCTTGTCATAGACCGCACGACCAAAAATCCGCAGGGGAATGCCACGCCACAGCACCTGCTGCCCGGCGGTCGAGTTGATGGTCACGGCCGAGTTGGCGTCGTCCAGAAGTTTCGCCAGTTTGCCGCCGGGAACGTAATGCACCCGGCCCTTGATCCCGAATCTGACCGCCAAATCCCGAACACGTCGGCGTAAGGGTTCGCGGTGGTTCTCAAGCGGATGCTCCTTGATGACAAGGTGGTGATGCGCGGGAGCGCCTTTGGCGAAGCCCTCCATCATTTGTTCTAAAAAAGCGCACATTCCCGAATAGTCTGAATGGGACTGGACCGAGCTGTCATGCCCTAGTTGCAACAGTACAAGGTGATAAGGAAAGGCCCCGCTACGTACCCGCGCTGTGGCCAGACTTCGTTGCAGCCGGTGGAAAGGCATCAGCATAAGGCGTTTGAAATAAAGGCGAAACTCTTTCGAGACTGGCAGCGCGCGGTGCGGTTTGAAATTGCGATAGCGCCCGTTCAGAAACAGTACGAACCAGTGGTAAAGAGCGCCGTAGAAGATGTGTTGTTGCGTGTCTCCCCAATGGGACGGCGGCGGTGGGGATTGCGCGCCCGAATGCGACAGGGCCTGCGCCATTTGGTCCAGATCCAGAGACATCAATCGCGAGTTGCCGTTTGAGCCGTCACGCTCATAGGTGACCCACCATGGGCGCAGGTAGCCTTCCTCGAACACATGCACGGTTATGCCTCGTGTCTTGGCAATCCTGACAGCGTTGGCGTGAATCGGACGGGTGTCACCGTATAGAACGATGTCTGTCACTTGTTTCTCGACGATCAGCGCCTGCAGTACCTCGGGCCAGTGTTCTGGCGCGTCGCGATAGGGGATGTAGCTTTTCCTGTCGAACCAGAACGCCTGATCGCCCGCGTTGAAGCCAACACGCCATGTCTGCGCCCCCGAGGCCCGCAGCATCCGGCCCAACGCGTTGAAAAACGGGCCATGCGGGCCTTGCAGGAACAGAAAGACCCGAGGGTCAGCGTGTGGGTCTTGGTGGTGCATCTGCGCGATTTAGCCAATATTCTTGTCGAAACTATGCCCGCCCGAGGATTTCTCGGCAAGGTTGGGCTTGCCGGGCGGCGCGGATCAGCTTACCTCGGCCCTGATAGTCTGAGACAGGGTAGAACGCGAGGGTTGACGGAATGTTTACAGGGATCGTGACCGATATCGGAACAGTGACCGAGCTGGACCAGCAAGGCGACCTACGTGCGCGTATCCAGACGAGCTATGACACGGCCTCGATTGACATTGGCGCATCGATTGCAAGCGATGGCGTTTGTCTGACCGTGATTGCGCTGGGCGATGATTGGTATGACGTTCAGATCAGCGCCGAGACCGTCTCGAAAACCAACCTGAACAGCTGGGCGTTGGGCAAGCGTGTCAACCTTGAGCGGGCGTTGAAAGTTGGCGACGAACTGGGCGGTCACATCGTATCGGGACATGTGGATGGCGTCGCCGAAGTTGTCGATGTGCGCGACGAAGGCGACAGCACCCGCGTTACCTTGCGCGCGCCCAAGGACTTGGCGCGCTTCATTGCTCCCAAAGGCTCGGTTGCGTTGAACGGGACGTCTCTGACGGTAAATGATGTCGAGGGGTGCGATTTCGGCATCAACTTCATCCCTCACACCAAAGAGGTCACCACATGGGGTGATGTCGCCGTGGGGGATCGGGTGAATCTGGAAATCGACACTCTCGCCCGCTACGTCGCCCGCCTGGCCGAGACCGTCTGAGCGTTAGAATACGTCGCGTATGAGCCCGCTCAGGCCGTTTGCGCTCTGGCTTTTGGATGCGGGGTGGTCTATCCCGCCTTGCAGAAATGCTCTTGTGAAAGGCTGCCCCATGAGCTTTGAAACCCCCGGCCCGGTCGAGGCCCAGCTGCGCGACGCGATCAGCCCGATCGAGGACATCATTGAAGAGGCCCGCGCAGGCCGGATGTATATCCTTGTTGATCATGAAGATCGCGAGAACGAAGGTGATCTGGTCATTGCCGCAGAGTTTGCCGATGCCGAGGCGATCAACTTCATGGCTACCCATGGGCGCGGCTTGATCTGCCTGCCGATGACGGCTGAACGGGTCGAAGCGCTAGCGCTTCCGATGATGGCGGTGAACAACTCTTCCCGCCACGAGACGGCGTTTACGGTTTCGATTGAAGCGCGTGAGGGCGTGTCGACCGGTATTTCGGCCGCAGATCGCGCGCTGACCGTGGCGACGGCGATCAATGAACAGAACACCATGGCCCATATCGCAACACCAGGTCACATCTTCCCCTTACGCGCCAAGCGGGGTGGGGTGCTGGTCCGCGCAGGCCACACCGAGGCTGCCGTGGATATCTCGCGCCTGGCCGGGTTGAACCCCTCGGGCGTTATCTGTGAGATCATGAAGCCCGACGGCACCATGGCCCGTCTGCCCGATCTGGTCGAGTTCGCCAAAATCCATGACATGAAGATCGGTACGATCAGCGACCTGATCACCTACCGCTCGCGCAATGATAACCTCGTGGTCGAAACCTCGCGCGAGATGGTCTCGTCGGAATATGGCGGCGAATGGGAAATGCGCCTGTTCACCGATCAGCTTCACGGCATCGAACATGTCGTCATGATCAAAGGCGACATCACCACGCCCGAGCCTGTCCTGACCCGCACCCACGCGCTGCACGAAGCGCCGGATATCTTGGGCCTCGGTCCGAAGTCCTCTCGCGAATTGCCACGCGCAATGGAGAAGATCGCGGAAGAGGGCCGGGGGGTCGTCTGTCTGTTCCGCCAGCCGCGCAACTCTCTCTATGCAGCCGAAGATGAAGGCCCGCGGACCATCAAGCAAACCGGTCTGGGATCTCAGATCCTGTCCAAACTGGGCATTCAAGAGCTGGTCCTGCTGACCGACTCGCCCGAAACCGTATATCTGGGTCTGGACGCGTTTGGGCTTTCCATCGTTGGCACCCGTCCGATCCTGAAGGAAGACTGATCATGGCTGAACAAGACAAACATGGCATTCTGCCGACACCCAGCTTCGACAAGCCGGTAAAGCTGTTGATCGTCGCGGCGCCGTTCTACCGCGCGATTGCCGACAATCTGATCGCAGGCGCGAAGGCCGAGATCGAAGCGGCGGGCGGCACCTGTGAGATTGTCGAAGTACCCGGCGCGCTTGAGATCCCATCCGCTATCGCGATGGCTGATCGTCAATGCGACTTCGACGGCTATGTCGCGCTGGGCTGCGTTATTCGCGGCGAGACCACACACTATGAGACCGTCTGCAACGACTCCAGTCGTGCGATCCAATTGATGGGCCTGCAGGGGCTTTGCATCGGCAACGGCATCCTGACCGTCGAGAATGACGATCAGGCCGAAGTCCGCGCAAATCCCGAAAAGATGAATAAAGGTGGCGGAGCGGCCGCTGCGGCCTTGCATCTGATCGCACTCAGCCGTAAGTGGGGCTCTTCCAAAAAGGGCGTGGGTTTCAAGCCGCCGTCCGAGTCCATCCTTGTGGCGGGCGACAGCAACGGATCCACGACAGCATGACCCAGACAGACGCGCCGAAACCGGCCAACCAGAAACGCCTGATGAAATCCGCCGCCCGGCTTTACGCCGTGCAGGCACTGTTCCAGATGGAGCAATCAGGGCAGACGACCGAAGCGGTCGTGAATGAGTTTCTGGATCACCGGTTCGGTGCAGTCTATGAGGGCGAAGAAATGCTGGATGGCGATATCAGCGTCTTTCGGTCGCTGGTCGACAATGCGGTGAACTATCAGGCGCCGATCGACCAGATGACAGACCGCGCTCTGGTCGCCAAATGGCCGATCTCACGCATCGACCCAACCCTGCGGGCGCTGTTCCGTGCCGCCGGGGCCGAGCTGACCCAAAGCGACACGCCTCCCAAAGTAGTCATCACCGAGTTCGTTGATGTTGCACGCGCCTTCTTCCCTGAAGGCAAAGAGCCGAAATTCGTCAACGCCGTGCTGGATCACATGGCCCGTGAGGCACAGCCCGAGGCATTCTGACGCCTTTACTCGAACCAAACATGCGCTAGCCTGAATGTCATAGCGCAATGAGGTTCGCCATGCCCAAACTGATCCGCCTGTATATCACGCAAGTCGCCTGGGGTTTCGTTATCTCGGCCGTGTTTGTAGGGGTGCTTCTGGCATTTAATGTCGCAAACCTTCGACATTTGATCACCAACTCGGAAATCGGTCTAGTCGCGCTTGTTATGATCTGGTTCATGAACGGGATCGTATTTGCCGGTGTGCAGTTCGGCTACAAGATCATGAGCATGGCAGAAAAACCCGGCGGCCCGCGTCGCGGCTCGCCCGTGGTCGACCGCTTCAAGCCGGCATTGGCCAAACAGGAAGCCCGCGCAGAGCGCTGAATTTCAGGGAAAATGTGGCGGGACCACCAGTCAACCGTGCGGTGTGATTCCCGAGGACCTGTATGTACAGGTGGGCGCCAGGTAATCAGGCCAGGACCTGAACAGAGCCAGCCCCCTCGGAATTGCTTAAGGCCACCAGAATGCTACCAGTCACAAGAAGGGCAGAACCCGCCAAGCGCCTACGTAGGGCGTCCAGCGGGTTTACACAAGGGGTCAGGCATCAACAGTTTCGTGCAGCGCTGTGCGCATCTTGCCGAAATGCTCATCCCAGCCATTGTCGAGCGCAAGGATCAGGCCGAACGCATCCGCACCCTGAGGCAAACCTTCATGTTGAAGGCTAAGCTTTGTACCGCCTGCGACGGGGGTCAGAGTCCATTTGACTAGACTGACCGCGTCTCCCATTGGTTTCACAGTAAATGTGTATTCAAGATATTCAGGGGCACGTGCTTCCCGTACCTCGCCCCAGATCAGCAGATCGCCGCTGGTGGTTCCGAACATTTGCAGTTTGCTTCCCTTGGTCAGCGTGCGTTCCGGCTTGTGAAACCACTCTGCCAACCGTTCGGGCTCAGTCAGATAGGCCCAGACGGCATCTGGATCGGCCCGTAGAAAAATCGTTTTTTGCAATACGGCATCCGTCATTCTTTTTTCCTTTCAATAGCTTCCTTAAGAGAGTTGAGGCGTTCATCCCAGAACTGGTCAAAGTAGCTGAGCCAATCCAAGATCGGGGCCATGCCCTGAGGTTCAATTCGGTTGATGCGCTCTCTGCCGCGGGCTTCCACCGTAATCAGCCCACCATCAGACAAGACCGTCAGGTGCTTTTTGACGGCAGCCCTCGTCATGTCGAACCGGTTCGTCAGCTGCCCAATCGTCATGTCTTGAGAGGCAAGTAATTTGATGATGTCCCGACGGGTTGGGTCTGCCAGCGCACGGAACGCGTTTTGGGTTAGGGTCTGCATTCGTCTCCCCGGTAAAGATACCATTTGGTATCTTATTAATGAGATACCATATGGTATCATGTCAAGTGTTGAGCGAAGACTTTACTTTTGTTCACTAATTGTTCACAATCTCAGCATGACACTGGATTTGCAGCCCGGACAGAAACTTGCGCGCGGCGTCGCGCGCCACCTAACCGCCCACGGTTTTGTTTCCGTTGAAGAATTTGTGCCGACGCGAGGGCTACGCGTTGATGTGATGGGGCTAGGTCCAAAGGGCGAGCTTTGGGTGATCGAGTGCAAATCCAGCCGTGCCGACTATCAGTCAGATTCGAAGTGGCAAGGCTATCTGGAGTGGTGCGATCGATTCTTTTGGGCTGTCGATACCGAGTTCCCAACGGACCTCTTGCCTCAGGAAACCGGTCTGATTATCGCAGACGCCTACGATGCTGAGATCATTCGCATGGCACCCGAGGACAAGCTGCCTCCGGCCCGGCGTAAAAAGATGATCCAGAAATTCGCCACAGATGCTGCACGTCGATTGCAGGGGTTGCGCGACCCGCGGCTGTGACGCAGATCAGCCTTTGACGGCCAGGGCAGCTTGTGCGGCGGCACGCAGCTCGTCTGCGATCTCTTCGGCTTCCTCGGGATCGAAATCCATCGGAATCTCAAGGCCGTCGGCCTCGATAAACAGACGCACCATACCCTGATCGGTAGGGCCGATCTGAAGGTTGGCCTGAATGTCGCGTTCGGTGTTGATACCCATACTCGCCTCCGGGGACTGAGCGTTCCTGCTAGCGCGCACGGGGTTGAGAATCAAGCCGCCTTTGCGCTCTGATACGGTATGGAGAATGTAAGGATCAGACCCTTTCAGCCCCAGGATGCGCCTTGGTTGGTCGAGCGCCATGGAACCCTCTATGCTCGCGATGAGGGGTTTGATGACAGCTTCGCCCCGCTGGTCGCGCGCATTCTGGATGGTTTTATTGCCGATCATGACCCAGCGTGTGAGAAGGGCTGGATCGCCGAGGCAGAAGGCCAAAGACTGGGGAGTATCTTTTGCGTCAAACTGGACGCGCAGACCGCAAAACTGCGCCTGTTTCTTCTGGTACCCGAGGCACGCGGTCTGGGGCTGGGAAAGCGGCTTCTTGGCTCCTGCATGGGCTTTGCCAAGACGGCTGGGTACCAGCAAATGCAGCTATGGACGCATGAAAGCCACAAGGCCGCCTGCGCCTTGTACCGGTCCACGGGATGGCAGTTGGTGGACAGCAAGCCGGTGCATTCTTTCGGTGTCGATCTTGTCGAACAAAGCTGGAAAATTCGGCTTTAATCCTCTTGCATTCCCGTGGCGTGTTCGGTACATCGCCCCTCACAAGTGCCGCCTTAGCTCAGTTGGTTAGAGCGCTGGATTGTGGATCCAGAGGTCCCCTGTTCAAGCCAGGGAGGCGGTACCATTTCCCCTCGATCAACCTAGGTTTCGAACAATAAACCGCGCTGGAAGCGCGGCGTAGAGTGTTAGATTTTGATGCTCAGGCGCGCTGGAGATCAGCGCGCCAGGTTCAGCCGCAACTTCATCTTGCTTTTCCGAGCGGCGGGCAGGTGCCGGTTCAGTCGCTTGTTGACCAGTCCAAAGCCCCAGATGATGACCAACGTCAGCAGGATGAAATAGAAGGCCAGAATCGGATAGGGGATGAACGGGTTGAAGGTCTTGTCCGCGAAATAGCTGGCGTAATACAGCGCGTCTCCGCGCTGTTGCCATGCTGGGAAGGCCGAGAAAAAGACCAGCGTTGTCGCGTGGAACAGAAAGATTGCCTCGTTAGTGTAGGCGGGCCAAGCCAGTCGCAGCATGGTCGGCCAGACAATCCGGCGGAAGCGAGCCCAGCCGGTCATGCCATAGGCATCTGCGGCCTCGATATCACCCTTGGGGATCGAGCGGAGGGCGCCATAGAAGATCTCACCCGTATAAGCGGCTGTGTTGAGGAACAGTACAATCAGCGCACCCAACCAGGCCGACGTCAGGGCGTCGAACATCGGATAGGGCTTCTTCAGCGACAGGAAGAAGAAATAGGCAAAGAAGAACTGGATGAACAGCGGAGAACCTCTGAACAGAAAGATGAACCATTCCGAAGGTTTGCGCAGCCATTTGTTCGGAGAGGCTTTGCCGACGGCCAGCGCAGTGGCCAGAAAGAAGCCAGTCGCAAGGGCCATGATGCCGAAATAGACATTCCAGATCATACCCGAGCCGATCAGCGTGAACTGTTCGCACAGGGTAAAGTCTGATTTGGGTAGCAGGCGTTCGCCAAGGCCGACAGAGCGCAGGGCGTAGTCCTGGATCGTCTGGATGCAGCTCATGCCGTCGTCTCCTTGCGCAACAGCTCTCCACCGGATGTGGCCTGACCGTGGGACAGGCGGCGCATCAGCTTTTCAAGCACAATTTCCGAGACGCGGGTCATGCCGAGGTAGAAGATCAGCAGGAACAGGAAATACCACATGCGCCAGTCGCCATGGGGGTAATCGGTGAAGCGCGACGTCTTCGTGCCGCCCAACTCACGCGCCCAATAGACGATGTCTTCGATGCCCAGCAGGAACAGAAGCGGGGTGGCCTTGATCAGCACCATCCACAGGTTGGACAGACCGGGCAAGGCGTAGACCCACATTTGCGGTACAAGAATGCGCCAGAATGTCTGGCGACGGGTCATGCCATAGGCCTCGGCCGTTTCAAGCTGAGCATGCGGCACGGCGCGCATACCGCCGAACAGAACGTTGGCCGCAAACGCGCCAAAAACGATGGAAAAGGTGACAACGGCCAGGAAGAACCCATAGGTCTCGTGAACCCATTCCGGGGCGCTGCCCAAGGGCAGTTTGGCGGCCTGACAAACGATAAAGTCATTGCCTTGACGGACCGGATCTGTCCATTCTGGACACATGACCTGGTGGCGTGTCCACTCAAAGGCCTGATCCAGGGCGATGACGAAAAACAGGAAAAATGCGATGTCCGGGACGCCGCGCACGATGGCAATGTACCCTTTGCCCAACCAGCTGAGCGGCGCGACATCAGACCTGGCTGCCATCGCGCCCGCAAAGCCAAAGCTCAGCGCGACCGGCGCTGTCACGGCCAGCAGGCCAAGCACCTTGAGGAAGGACAGGTAGAACGACCAATGCACGCCGTTGGTCAAATAGCACGAAAACCAGCGGAACGTGCCCAGCATGTCGGGATCAGCGCAATAGGAAAACATGTGGCGTCTTTCGAACGTCAATTCCGGCGCGAGGCCGGGGCAGGTTCGGCGCATTCAAGACGCCGAACCTTTTAGTGCAGATCAGTTGGAAACGACAGAGCCGTCGGCGTTGTAGGTCGGAACGCCTTCGCCGAACCATTTGACGATAAGCTCGTTCAGCGAACCATCCGCTTTCATCGAAGTGATCGCTTCGTCGAACTTGCCGCGCAGTTCACCGTCGGATTCACGGATACCAAGGCCGATACCGCCGCCCAGCGGGACGTCATCGCCTACGAACACCAGCTCTCCGGCCGATTCTTCGACGATCGGCACAAGAAAGTCCTTGTCTGCAAACACGGCGTCTGCTTCGCCGTTGCGCACGGCTGCGATGGTTTCTTCCGGGGTCGCGAACTCGACCAGAGTCGCGCCGGATTCAGCTACGTGACCAGCTTGAATGGTTGCAGTCTGTGCCGCAACGATACCGCCGCCTACGTCAACTCCGTCCGATGCGCCAACATAGGCCGACGCAGCAGGAGGGAAGTAGTTTTGAGTGAAATCAATCACTTCATCACGCTCGTCGGTGATCGACATGCCTGCAATGATGGTGTCGTAGTTACCCGAGACCAGGTTCGGAATGATCGAGTCCCAGTCATTCTTGACCCACTCGCATTCCAGGTTTGCGCGCTTGCACAGCTCGTCGCCCACTTCACGCTCAAACCCGTCGATTTCGCCGGCGTCATTGATGAAGTTGTACGGAGGGTAGGCGCCCTCGGTCCCCATACGGACGGTGTCGGCCATGGCGATACCGGCGGTCAGCGCAAGTGCTGCGGTAGACAGAATCAGGTTTTTCATTGGTTACTCCCCAGTTTGGTTCTGTTTTTGAAACTTATGCCGCCTGAGTGGCGGAAAGAAAGCCCCGAAGCCGCTCGGATTCAGGCGCTGTAAAGATATCTTCGGCGCTGCCTTCCTCTTCGATTCGGCCTTGATGCAGGAACACCACGTGGCTTGAGATATCGGCGGCCATCTTCATGTCATGGGTCACGATGATCATCGTCCTGCCCTCAGCGGCAAGATCCTTGATCACCTTGATCACTTCCTGCTCCAGCTCGGGGTCGAGTGCCGAGGTGGGTTCGTCGAACAGCAGCGCTTCGGGTTCCATGCACAAGCCGCGCGCGATGGCCGCGCGCTGTTGCTGACCACCGGACAGTTGCGCAGGGTAGACATCGCATTTGTCGCCGATGCCAACTTTTTCCAGATATTTTCGCGCGCTGTCTTCCACTTCGGCCTTGTCACGGCCCAAAACGGTCACCGGGGCCTCCATGACATTTTGCAAAATGGTCATATGTGCCCACAAATTGAATTGCTGGAACACCATGGACAGATTGGTACGAATGCGCAGGACCTGTTTGGGATCGGCGGGACGGCGGGCGCTGCCCGAGCCGCTCCATTTCACAGGCTCACCCTTGAACGTGATCTCACCCTGTTGGCTGTCTTCCAGAAGGTTGCAGCACCGAAGCAAAGTGGATTTCCCCGAGCCGGAGGACCCGATAAGCGAGACCACATCGCCGCGTTTCGCGGTGATATCCACGCCCTTGAGCACCTCGAGATTACCGAAGCTTTTGTGAAGGTCCTTGATCTCGATTACGGCAGAGGCGTCTGTCACGGAAGCTCCATTCATGAGTGGTGTTGGTGCGGTAATAGGGCGGAAAATCCGGCGCAATGCAATGCGCAAAACACAGAATCGAGCGGGGAATCAATCAAAATGACCAAAGGTCGTGATCAAATTGGTTAGCTGCTGCGCAACTGTGCTTTGGGCGAAGGCGCAGTTGGAATAGCGAGGTACGCGCTTGCGGGAATATTGATCAACCCACGGATGCGCAGATTGCCTCGATCCTCATCCGTCAGAGCATCAATGGCGGCCTGAACCGCGCGTGCGATCCGAAGCGCATCCTGCGATTTCGAAGTGATGTAGGGCAGCCCTGGGGTCGGTTCCGTTGCGGCAACGTCGCGCAATGCGTCTCCCAGATCGGTATGCTCCTTAAGAAGCTCCCAGGTCAGCGCGTCGAGCGCGGCGAAATCGCTCATGCCCTCGGCCACGGATTGGGCCGAATTGGCGTGCGCTCCGGTCTGCTGCAGGTGCTTCGGTGCAAGCCCCATCTGGGACAAATGCGTGATCGGAGCGGACCAGCCGGATTGAGACAGCGCTTCGTTATAGGCAAAGACCCCGTCCGTCAGCTCCGCCAGACTGCGCGGATCATCGGCGCGGGCGACAAAGACAGATCTGTAGTAACCCTCTGGACAGCCGGGCAGACCATAGTCCGGCGTGCCGATCAGTTGCACGGCGTCATGAAGCTGCGTTCGGTAGGGCATACCGCAGGTTTGGGCAAAGATCAGATTGGGATCGCGCCAGATTTCCCAGAAATCGCGCGACCGCTCAAGACTGGCGGGACCGACCCCCAAATGCGTCCTGATCAGATCCCAGAAGCGATCGTTGGAGGCGCGCAGGGCGGGCATGTCATACATGCCCAGCATCGCTGTCACGCTTTGGCTGCCTTCTGTCGGGCGAGGGCCGAATCCACATCGCTAACACCCAGTAGGCTGACGACCAGGCGCAGCAGCGAATCTTCCTCGCCAGTCCTTTGCCCATCTGCGAGGGCGACCGACCACATTGCCTGTACAACGGCCAAACGATCATCGTAGGCGACGGCCTCTTTGATCGCGCGGGTGAAACGGACGGTATCGGGTGCCTCTGCCTCAAGTTCTTCGGCGCGGGCGCGCAGGCCTGCGGCCTCAAAAGGCGAGAGGCCATAGCGTTCGACCGAGACCTTGTCGATTCGGGCCATCTCCGAGTCGGCGTAGTCATTGTCGGACCGGGCGATGCGCACCAAAAGCGCCGTCAGCGCAAGACGGGCATCGTCTTCGGCCAGAGGGTCGGGGTCAGGCTGTGTCAGCCGGGACAGAAAATCACGAAACATGAGACAGATATAGAGGCAGGTTAGTGAGCTTCCAAGCGGCTTTGCACGCGTTCACGTGCGGACTTGCTGTCATTGAAGCTGAGTCCCATCGCCATGCGGGCCTCTTCAACGATCTTGATCTCACCCTCATCCGTGTCACCATCGGCCAACACAACCTCCCACAGCGCGTCCAGCGCGGCGAGGCGTTCGTTCAGGTCGGTGGTTTCGCGGATCAACTTGCCAAACGTGTCGGTTTCCGGTGCTGCTGCGTGCAGTTTCTCGCAGGTGGCGCGGACCTTTGCAGCCTCGATCGCGTTGTGCTGATAAAGGCGGGCCAGAATGCGATCAATCAGGCTGATCTCTTCCAGTTTGTAGTCCCGATCAGCCTGCGCAACACGTACCATCAACGCACCCAGCGCCAGTTCAGCGTCGGGGTCGGGCAGGTGTTCTGTCTGTGGCGGTCGAAACGCTTGGAAGAATTTTTTCAACATGAGGCCAATCTAATCCATATTTTGTGGCGCGCCAAGTTGAGACTACCCGTCATAGCCCTCAATGATCACAAGATCGCCGAGAGAGACAGGATCGCGCAGCGCTTTGGCCTTTTGGTAGCCTTCGCTTTCGTAACAGGCGAGGGCCTGTTCGTAGCTGGGAAACTCGATCACAACTGTTCTTGCCCGTGCTGCGCCCTCTCTGACCTCGCGCGAGCCGCCGCGCACCAGAAAGCGAGCGCCATAGGCGGAGAAAGGTCCTGCATTCGCCGCGATGTAGTTCTTGTATGTCTCCATATCTTCGACATCGACATGGGCCACCCAGTAGCCTTTGCTCATGTATTTCTCCCGTTTCGGTTTAGAGCAAGGTGCGAAGTTTGCGTAAAAATTGCAAGCTGCGCCTATTCGGCGTAGCCGATGGCCTGACGCGCCTGTTCGGTCAGCCAAGCGATCATCTGGCGATAGGGCACCGGGCCATAGCTGATCCGGGCGACACCCAGCTTGGCGAGAGTCGCCGAATCCGGCGCGCCCGGCAGAGCGATGATGTTGACCGGCAAATCGGTGGCCTCACAGAGCTGTCGGATCATGGCCTCATCTTTCAGGCCCGGGGCAAAGAACCCGCTGGCGCCTGCGGATTGGAAGGCGGCGGCGCGGGCAATGGCGTCGTCCAGCATTGCAGAATCATGCGTGTCAGCCGGTGCTTTCAGGAAGATATCCGTGCGGGCATTGATATAGGCGGGAATACCGGCCGCGTCGCAGGCCTTGCGCATCGCTTCGATTCGCGCGGCTTGATCGGGGATGCTGTGAAGGCTGTCTCCGCCGACGATCTGATCTTCGAAGTTAAAGCCCACAACTCCGCAATCCAACGCCCGTGCCGTATTGTCGGCGATGCCAGCAGGATCGACGGCATAGGCGCCTTCAAAGTCCAGCGTGACGGGCAGATCAACGGCGCTGACGATGCGCTTTGCGTTGTCCAGCGCAGCCTCCAGCGGGATGTGCTGCCCGTCCGCATAGCCTTGCGCCATAGCTACCGGAGCGCTGCCCGTTGCGATCGCCTGCGCGCCTGCGTCCCGTACGGCGGCTGCGCTGCCCACGTCCCAGATGTTGAACAGGATGACCGGGCCGCCTTTAACATGCAGGCGCGTGAAGGTTTCAGCACGTTGGGCTTGGGTCGTCATGGGGTATCTCCTGTCGAAACTCGATCAACAGTTAATCCCATGACGCCGGATTCCTAAGCGCTTAATTGTGTCGGTACATCACGTTGCAGCGACCGGATCAGACCAGTCGAGAGCTGTCCTTGGCCGCGCGCACGAAGTCGCGGAACAGGGGATGCGGGTCAAACGGCTTGGATTTCAGCTCGGGGTGATACTGAACGCCGATGAACCACGGGTGATCCGACCATTCGACAATCTCGGGAAGGCGGCCATCGGGGGACATGCCCGAGAAGTTCAGGCCCGCTTTTTCAAGCTGCTCGCGATATTTGATGTCGACCTCATAGCGGTGACGGTGGCGTTCTTCGATCTGGGTGCCACCATAAACATTCGCAACTTTCGACCCTTCGGCGAGAACCGCGTTATAGGCGCCAAGACGCATGGTGCCGCCCTTGTCGTCGCCCACTTTGCGTTCGACCTTGTGGTTGCCCTGAACCCATTCCTTGAGGTGATAGACCACCGGCTCAAACCGTTTCTTGCCAGCCTCGTGGTCGAACTCTTCCGAGCCCGCCTCGGTGATACCAGCCGCGTTGCGCGCGGCTTCGATCACAGCCATCTGCATGCCGAGACAGATGCCCAGATAAGGCACCTTATGCTCTCGCGCGTATTGCGCGGCTTTGATCTTGCCCTCGGTGCCTCGTTCGCCAAAGCCGCCGGGAACGAGGATGGCGTGGTAGCCTTCCAGATAGGGGGCGGCATCTTCGTGGTCGAACACCTCGGCATCGACCCATTCGATCTTGACCCTGACGCGGTTGGCCATGCCGCCATGGGTCAGCGCCTCGGCAATCGACTTATAGGCGTCTTCCAGTTGGGTATATTTCCCCACGATGGCAACCTTCACCTCGCCTTCGGCGTTATGGATACGGTCGCTGACGTCTTCCCATTTCGCCAGATCGGGCTTGGGGGCAGGGCTGATCTGGAACGCGTCCAGAACCGCCTGATCCAAACCTTCCTTATGATAGGCCAGAGGTGCGTCGTAGATGGTGGACAGGTCCTGCGCCGCAATCACGCTATCCGGGCGCACATTGCAGAACAGGGCCAGCTTTTCGCGCTCTTTTGTGGGAATCGGCCCTTCGGACCGGCAAACTAGAATATCGGGGGCCAGGCCGATCGAGCGCAGCTCTTTTACCGAGTGCTGGGTCGGTTTGGTTTTCAGCTCACCCGAGGCCTTGATGTAGGGCAGCAGTGTCAGGTGCATAAAGATACACTGCCCGCGCGGCTTGTCCTGACTGAACTGACGGATGGCTTCAAAGAAGGGCAGGCCTTCGATATCGCCCACGGTGCCGCCGATCTCACACAGCATGAAATCGACCTCATCCTCACCGATCGCGATGAAGTCTTTGATCTCATTGGTGACGTGCGGGATCACCTGAATGGTTTTGCCGAGGTAATCTCCGCGGCGTTCTTTCTCTAACACGTTGGAATAAATCCGCCCCGAGCTGACCGAGTCGGTCTTGCGCGCGGCCACACCGGTGAAGCGTTCATAGTGACCAAGGTCCAGATCGGTTTCGGCGCCATCATCGGTGACGAAAACCTCGCCATGCTCGAAAGGCGACATGGTGCCGGGGTCAACGTTCAGATAGGGGTCCAGCTTGCGCAGACGCACCGAGTATCCCCGCGCCTGCAACAGCGATCCCAGAGCCGCCGAAGCCAGTCCTTTACCCAAGGACGAAACCACACCACCAGTGATGAAAATAAAACGCGCCATGTTTTTTCGGCTGCTCCCGTGAGACGTCAAAATCAGCTGCCCGGCGATTGTCGAAAAACCGCTGCATCACGGGACTTCACGTATAAAGGATTCGCGCCAATAGCGCAAGAGAACCGCAAGATGCTGTTGCAGTTCTCTTTCAGTTTTCTAGGTTTTGTGGCTTAGTCGGCCTGCGGGATCAGCGGAGCATTGTCGCCCTGCGCCGGAGGCAGCAGGTCATCTGCGGACGGAACTGCAGGCGCGCTTTCTTCAGTTGCTGCCGGGGCCGGAACGCCCAAACGGTCGATGACCGAGCTGCCCGAAGACTTCTGCGCTGCCAGAATCGTCAAGGTGATCGAGGTAACGATAAAGCAGGCGGCCAGGATCCAGGTCACCTTGCCCAGAGCCGTTGCAGCTGCGCGGCCTGTCATGGCGCCGCCACCACCGCCACCCATGCCAAGACCGCCACCCTCGGACCGCTGCATCAGAACGACGGCGATCAGGCCCAAAGCCAGAAGAAGATGGATGATGAGAACGACGTTTTCCATGGTGGTCCTGTACAGCGTGGCGTGTATCGCGTGGTACTTATGCAAGTTTGGTTCTGGGGGCAAGTCACGAGTTGGCATCACAGTTGATGATGTTGCACATCACGCCAAAGGGACTGGACAGATCGGTCAAGCTTGGCGCACCCTGCGGCTATGCCTCATGATCATTCTGACCACCCGCACGCCTTGTTGCCCCCCGAACCCGCGCTGCGCGTCAAAGCGCTTGAAACGATTCTGACCCAGAAGGGGTTGATCGACCCGGCGGCGCTGGATGAAATCATCGACACGTACCAGAACAAGATCGGCCCGCAGAACGGCGCGCGCGTTGTCGCCAAAGCCTGGTGCGATCCTGCGTTCAAGGCCGCATTGCTTGAAGATGCAACGCCAGTCGTGGCCGAGCTTGGGTACTATGGTCGTCAGGGCGAGCATATGGTTGTGGTCGAAAACACGCCGGAGCAGCACAACATGGTCGTTTGTACACTGTGCAGTTGCTACCCTTGGCCGCTACTTGGTATTCCGCCCGGCTGGTATAAATCGGACGCTTACCGCGCCCGCGCCGTGCGCGAGCCGCGCAAGGTTCTGGCTGAGTTTGGTATCACGCTGGCCGAGAATACGTCTGTACGCGTCTGGGATTCCACGGCCGAGATTCGGTACCTTGTGCTGCCCATGCGCCCCCAAGGGATAGAAGGGCTGGGTGAAGCGGAACTCGCGGCTTTGGTCACACGCGACAGCATGATCGGTACTGGCCTGCCCAAGGAGGCATCATGACGCGCGTTCACGATATGGGAGGGCGGTTTGGCGACGGCCCGATCAACCCGGAAGCTGAAGACGCCCCGATCTTTGCCGAGGACTGGCACGCGCGAGCCTTGGCGGTGACGCTGGCCTCCGGCTTTTTGGGACAATGGAACATTGACACGTCGCGCCACGCGCGTGAGCAGCTGTCGCCGAAGGACTACACCCGGTTTTCCTACTATGAGAAATGGATCTCTGGGCTGGCCGATCTGTTGGTCGCCAAAGGGGTGCTGACCCTTGAAGACTTGCGCGGAGAAACCTCGGTCGGGGATCATCCACTGGCGGACCGCATGCTGAAAGCCCAAGCCGTCGCAGCCGCGTTGTCCAAAGGCGGCCCTGCGGACCGCAACTCGAACATTGCGGTGCAGTTCGAGGTCGGGCAGATGGTGCAAACAGTGCGACCCGCCGCAAACCGTTTGGTGGATGGTGGGCATACACGTTTGCCGACCTACGCCGCTGGGGCCCAAGGCCGGATCGTTCGCCTGCACGGAACGCATGTTCTACCCGATTCCAATGCCCACGGTTTGGGGGAGGCCCCAGAACCTCTCTATGCCGTTTCGTTCCTGGCGTCCGAGCTATGGGCCGATCCGGAACACCCCAAGGACGAAGTGGTGCTGGACCTGTGGCAATCTTATCTGGAGCCTGCATGAGCAACTGCATCACAGCCACCGCCCCAGAGCCTGTGTTCTTAGAACCCTGGCATGCACAGGTCTTTGCGGTCACCGTCGCACTGAACGAGGCTGGGCGTTTTGACTGGCCCGACTGGGCCGCCCGGTTTTCGAACACGTTGAAACGGAACGGTCTGAACAAAGAGCTGGATGGCGGGGATGACTACTTCCACGCATGGCTAGAAACCCTTGAGGCCTTGTTGGCTGAACAAGGGGATGCACGCTCGGATGAGGTCACCTTGCTGCAGAGCGCTTGGGAAAAGGCTTATCTGACCACGCCTCATGGTAAACCGGTCCGATTGCCGTAAAGCGAGGTGGGGGCGCAGCCCCCGTGGCCTGTGGCGACTCCCCCGGGATATTTTCGGCCAGATGAAGCAGGGGATCCGTACTTCATCTGGCTAAAAATATCCCCGCCGGAAGCATTGCGCGCAGCGCGATTTGCAGATGCGGCGAAATATCGGTTTCCCTACCGTCTGAGCCTCGTTATATCAGCCGAGTTTGATATCTTTTCGCGAAAAGGACCGGATATGGCCAACGTGGTTGTTGTCGGCGCCCAATGGGGTGACGAAGGAAAAGGCAAGATCGTCGACTGGCTCAGCGAGCGGGCGGACGTGATCGCGCGTTTTCAGGGCGGGCACAATGCTGGCCACACTCTGGTTATTGATGGCGAGGTTTACAAACTGCACGCGTTGCCCTCGGGCGTTGTACGTGGCGGTAAGCTGAGCGTGATCGGCAATGGCGTGGTTCTGGACCCGTGGCATCTGGTCAAAGAAATCGCGACTGTGCGCGCTCAGGGCGTTGAGATCACGCCTGAGACGCTGATGATTGCCGAGAACACCCCTCTGATTCTGCCGATCCATGGTGAGCTGGACCGCGCGCGCGAGGAAGCCGCGAGCAAGGGGACCAAGATTGGTACCACGGGGCGCGGGATTGGGCCAGCTTATGAAGACAAGGTCGGTCGCCGTTCGGTGCGTGTTGCCGATCTCGCCGATGAGGCGACGCTGGAAGCCCGTGTTGATCGTGCGTTGCAGCACCACGATCCTTTGCGCAAAGGTCTGGGGATTGAACCTGTTGACCGCGATGCTCTCTTGGCGCAGCTGAAAGAAATTGCAGCAGAAATTCTGCCTTTTGCGGCTCCGGTCTGGAAGGTTCTTAACGAAAAGCGCAAGGCGGGCAAACGTATCCTGTTCGAAGGCGCGCAAGGTGCGCTGCTGGATATCGACTTTGGCACCTATCCTTTCGTGACCTCCTCGAACGTGATTGCCGGTCAAGCGGCGACGGGCGTGGGGATCGGGCCGGGCTCGATCGACTTCGTGCTTGGGATCGTCAAGGCCTACACAACCCGCGTGGGTGAGGGGCCGTTCCCGACCGAGCTTGAGGATGCTGACGGTCAGCGACTAGGCGAGCGTGGGCATGAGTTCGGCACGACCACCGGTCGTCAGCGCCGCTGCGGCTGGTTCGATGCCTGTCTGGTGCGCCAGACCTGCGCGACGAGCGGGGTGAACGGGATCTCTCTCACCAAACTGGATGTGCTGGACGGTTTCGAAACACTCAAAATCTGCACCGGCTACGAATTGGATGGCGACCGTCTGGACTATCTGCCGACAGCTGCCGATCAGCAGGCGCGCTGCACGCCCATCTACGAAGAGATGCCCGGTTGGAGCGAATCCACCGAAGGCGCGCGCAGCTGGGCGGATCTGCCCGCAAACGCGATCAAATACGTGCGCCGGGTCGAAGAGTTGATCGAATGCCCAGTGGCGCTGCTGTCTACCAGCCCGGAGCGGGACGACACCATTCTGGTGACCGACCCGTTTGCAGACTGATGTCGGACGACAAGACACCCGGCCTCAGCTACAAGGCGCGCAGGCGTTGGTCTCTGTTCATTCTGGTGATCGGCCTGCCTGTCTATGTTGTCGCCGTAGTCACGGTAGTGAACTGGCTGGATCGTCCTCCGATCTGGCTTGAGCTGTTGGTTTACGTGGCGCTGGGCATTCTGTGGGCTTTGCCCTTCAAGTTCGTGTTCAAGGGTGTTGGGAAAGAAGACCCGGACCAAAAGCCAGACTGATCAGTATCTCTGCTTGGGTCACAGTCTTGCGTCATTTCCCTGCGCACCACCGAGATAGTGAGATGAGGGCAAGTCCGAAGTTTCAGCTTTCGACGGTTCGATTCTAAGAGCGCATTTGGTCGTCAAAGGCGCTGCGCGTCTATGTCTGACCCTAGCCGGTTCGCCGATCGTTTCCCGGCCAACTTAGGATCGCTCGGGCCATGGCATGATACTCGCCCGAGATTTCTTCGGCGACACTGAAGGGGGTGGGCCAGGGCGCTATCAGGGTCGCCTCGATCTGTCCTGTCGTCAGTTTCAGCTCGGCCTCGTGTTTTGCAGCCAGACGGCGCATTTTTTGATTGGTGGCAAGGCACAACATGTGGACTTCGCGAAATCCACGATTGCGGGCTGCAGTGACTATCCGCGACAGCAGTGCATCGCCGATCCCTAGGTCCTGCCAGACGGTTTCAACGGTGAAGGCCAGTTCAGCCACATGGTTGTGGCTGTCGGGAACAGCCCGCAATTCTCCGACACCACGCAGGCAGGAATCGGGGAACGCGCCAAATACCAGCGCAGAATTTTTGAATATGCCTGCAAGGTACGCCTCAACAAAGGCCGGGCTGACCGGAACGCCAAATCGAGACGTCAGCGCTTCTGCATCGAGACTCTTGAAATGGCTTTCTATTTTGGGCTTGTCGAATGCTCTGAGGCGTCGAATTGGTAGTTCATACATGGCGGAGCCTTGATTTGAACACGAACTGAAAGATCTGTTACCTTTACTCAGAAGATATCATTTTTCTGCAATGCAGCATAGCGGCATCATGTCCGCATCGGGATTCCATAGCGAAAGTGCAAGAAAAATGGGTCGAAGAAATCTCCGACCCACTCTTGATAGTGATAAAAAGAGTATCAGCCTACGGCGCGTTCGCCTTCTGGGCGAAAACCGATGTCACTGGAAGCCGCAAAGCGCCCTCCGCCGGCTTTTTCGATTTTGCCGTCGCGCAGAAGCTGTCCGAAGGACTTCAGGCTTTCTTCGCGATTGAACTCATCCTGTTTCAGCGAGCGAACCTTGTTCATCAATTGCGGGCGCGAGAATTGTTCCTGCCCTTCGATGAAGGATAAGTACGCCGCAGCCGCTTCGAGAAGGTCGGACAGTGACTGCGCGCCCTGATCCTGTGCAAATTGTGCAAAGCCGCTTTCTTCTGACGCGTCCTCGGACTGATCCGAGGTGACACGGCGGGGGGTCACCGGGCCTGTATCCGCGTTGGGCGCGTCAATACGCTGCTCGGCGACCAGCTTCAGAGGGGCCGCCATGTCTGCATCAGGGCGTTTGCTGGTAACCTGAACATCATCCGGACGGCGGGGGCTGACGACCGAGGCCAAATCGCCACGATACTCTTCATCAGTCGCGGCCTGCTTGGCCACATCTTCCGCCGAGGTTGCAGCAACGGCCGTACGCAGATGGGAATAGGCCTCACGCGTGCCGCTAGTGGCCGGGTCGTCCATCTGCTCATCTGCTTTTGCCATCAGGCGCGAGACATCCTGATCCAGATCCGAGGACGCCACGGTCGCTTGAGCATCCATTTCCTCTTCGATCTCGTCAATCTCGAGGAACAGGCTTTCTTCATCCTCAGCGGTCAGAACACCTTTCTGGTCGTCTTCTGCTTTGTCTGCCGGGCTAAGGATATTCTCAACCGCATCGCTGTCATCGGTTTCCGTCTCAACGTCTTCGTCGAAGATCACCTCTTGGGCCTCTTCTTCCTCTGCGTCTTTAAACTCGATCTGCATTGGGGTCTCATCTTGCAAATCAAGCGGCGCCGATTCCATGGCTGGCGCATCCGGCAGTTCCGGCGCGTGTGCCTCTTCAACGGCTTCGACGGCAGGTTCCTCGGTAGGGGCCGGGGCCTGAGGGGTCAGATCGTCGGGGCTCAGCGAACCTGCTGCAAAGGCGGCTGAGACAGCGTCCATCGGCGCCGGGGTGTCGGCCGTTAGGGGGGCGACATCTTCCTCGGCATAGTTGTCCGTGTCCACATCCGAATGGGAAACAACCGCGCGGATGCGTTGCAGCTTGGCAGCCAGGCTATCGGGCGCCGGGTCCGCGTCGGCATCGACCGGCGCAGCCTTGGAAAAGAACGACGCGGCAGTGTCTGTTTCAGGTGTCGCAGAGGGGGTCGGCTGGACAACATTCAGATCGGGGGATTGGGGCATGGCGTTATCCTGTGGCAGGGTCGCTTCAGGGGCGGGGGGCGTTTTAGTACGGGGGGGTGTTTCCGTCGCGCGCAGAAGCAGGCCGGTATCGCTCGGGCGCGCTTCGACTTGTTGCGCGTTGTCGCGCTGTGCAATCCGTGTCAGCATTTCGGCGTCAGGTTGCGGGGGTTCAGAACCAAAGTATCTGTCTTCTGCCGCAAGATCGCGGAAGTATTCGGCTATGGCTTTCATAGTCTCGAAAGAGTCGTCGAACCCTTCCAAAGTGCACGAGAAAGTCCCATAGGAAACGGTCAATACCTTGTTGTTCTGTACCATCAGACATGCGTCCTTTACAAACTAACTGAGCCGATCCGCCCGGACAGGGGCAACCCGATCGACTCGGAACTAACTGCATGAACCTATCATTTTGTGGTCTCAATGTGTCCAAATCCGGGAAAAATGATCAATCTTAGAAAAAATGGGGCAATTGTACGTTCAAATGGCCCAATCGGGTTGTTTGGAGGGGGGCAGATCGGCCCTGAAGACCTGAATTTGGTGCTGAATCGCGTCAGTTTTGCGGTCGCGGCCGACGGTGGAGCCTCGGTTCTGGTCGATTCGGGGCGCATTCCGGATGCCGTGATTGGTGATTTCGATTCGTTGTCCCCTGAAATCAGAGCTCGTATTCCCCAGGATCGCCTTTTTCCGATTGCGGAACAGGACAGCACGGATTTCGACAAGGCGCTGCGGAACGTGCAGGCCCCTTTGGTGTTGGGGGCCGGTTTCCTTGGCGGGCGGCTGGACCATCAATTGGCGGTCTTGAACACTCTTGTCCGATATCCGGACAAGGCCTGCGTTCTGATCGGCGCGCATGAGGTCTTATTCCACGCACCGCCCAACATCGCGCTGGATCTGACGCCGGGTGAGGTCGTCTCTCTCTTTCCGCTGAAACACGTCACCGGGCGCAGCCGCGGGTTGGAGTGGCCGATCGAGGGGCTTCAATTCGATCCGAGCGGGCAGGTGGGCACCTCGAACCGTGTCATTTCAAAGGTTGAGCTTCAGATGGACGGCCCGGGCATGCTGGTGATGGTGCCGCGTAGCGCTCTGGATCAGGTCATGCAGGCGTTTCAGTCGGGGCAGAGCGCGCCGTGGCCCTCTCGCGCAGAATAACATAGAGGCCTGCTGCGATAGTGATCAGGATTCCAAGCGCAGCCAGACCGTTCGGCAGGTCGTGAAAGATCAGCCAGCCGATCAGGGTGGCGACGGGGATTTCCAGATACTGCATCGGCGCAAGTGTAGCCGAAGGTGCATAGCGCAGCGACCAAGTCATCAGCAGATGGGCGACAGTCCCCAGCACTCCGATAGACAGAAGCAGCCAGTGTTCGTTGCCCGAAGGGAGGGTGAACGACAGTTCCCAGATGCCGGACTCCGTTCCCAAGATCAGAAGCGGCAGCAGCAGGATCGTGGCAAACACGCCCGAGACGGCCTGTAACGACATCGGGTCGGTCTCTTTGGCGATCTGGCGCGTGACCAGCATGAACAAGGCAAAGACAACTGCGACGATCAGGGGCAAAAGCGCGGGCAGTCCGACTTCGGCAAAGCTGGGCTGAATGACCAGAAGCGTTCCGGCGAACCCGACGATACAGGCCGCAAGGCGGCGGTGCCCGACCTCTTCGTTTAGTATGTATTTCCCGAGCAGCAGCATGATGAAGGGCATCACGAAGGCGATGGCGACCGCGTCCGCCAAGGGCAAGAATTGCAACGCCGAGAACATCGCGGTGATGCCCGCGATGTGCAAAAGTGTGCGGATCACGGTCAGTCGCAGAATACGGCCCCGCATGCGCCATGGCCTGCCGGTAAACGCGACCAAGGGCACAAGGATCGCCGCCTGAATGGCAAAACGTACGAAAACCAACAGCGCCAGCGGGGTTGTTTCGCCCAACAGCTTTGCCAGCGCATCCCCCATCGGGGCAAGCACGCAGAAACCAAGCATCAGTACGATGCCGAATACGGGACGATCCTGAGTCATGGCCGCGACGCTAGCGGTTTCCCGAGGCCGAGAAAAGCTCTGTTCTCAAGCCTCCGGAAGGGGTTGAACCTTGGTGTAGTCCGGACCGATGCAATTGGGCAGATCATCATCTAGTTTCAACCAACTCAGCTTCTCTTCATGTGACACATGAAGAGTTGGCTGCAAGGCTTCGGGGCTCTCTAGAGTCGCGACATAAAGGTGAAGAATGTCCGACATCTTGGTTGACCGAAATGAGATTGGTGTTCCACAATGTGGGCAGAAGCTCCGCTCAACTCCTGGCGAAGAGTTGAAGCGCTTCGGTTCTTCTCCAGTCCAGCGCCATTGGCCGTCGCGCACACCGAAATAAGTCGTCATAGGGGCGGCACACTGGCGGCGGCAACTGTCGCAATGACAGGAGACACAGGACAAGACCGGAGGATTAATTTCATACGCAACCTTGCCACACAAACAATGTCCACGCATCACGCCACCTCCTTTCTGACCTCAGCAGTTCGGGACGTTTACGGCCAAACCACCTAATGAGGTTTCCTTGTACTTCTCATGCATATCATGCCCGGTCTGACGCATGGTTTCGATCACTGCGTCCAGAGGTACAAAATGCTGCCCATCCCCGCGCAATGCAAGCGACGCGGCCGAAACCGCCTTGATCGCGCCAAGACCATTGCGCTCGATGCACGGCACCTGAACCAGCCCTGCAACCGGATCGCAGGTCATGCCCAGATGATGCTCCAGCGCGATTTCGGCGGCGTTCTCGACCTGCTCGGGCGTGCCGCCCATGACGGCGCAAAGACCAGCCGCCGCCATCGCCGAGGCACTGCCTACCTCGGCCTGACATCCAGCCTCAGCCCCTGAGATCGAGGCGTTGAATTTCACCAGCCCCCCAATGGCGGCTGCGGTCAGAAGGAAATCCTCGATATGGCTTTCCGACGCACCGGGCACGTGGTCGAGGTAGTAGCGCAGCACTGCAGGCAGAACGCCTGCCGCGCCGTTGGTCGGCGCGGTGACCACCTGACCTCCGGCCGCGTTTTCCTCGTTCACGGCCATGGCATAGACGCTCATCCAATCGTTGATGGTGTGCGGCGCGGTCAGGTTCATACCGCGCTCGGCCATAAGTGCATCATAGATACCCTTGGCGCGGCGTCGCACGCTGAGGCCGCCGGGCAGGATACCATCGGTCGTCAGACCACGCTCGATACAGTCGTTCATCACCTGCCACAGCCGGGCAGAGCCTTTGGCAAAGCTGTCCGCGCAGCCGCGCGCGATTTCGTTGGCGCGCTTCATTTCGGCAATGGACTTGCCACTGGACTTAGCCATCTCCAACATCTCGACAGCCGATTTGAAGGGGAAGGGCACTGGAGTGCCTTCGTCTGTGGCCTTGCCAGCGGCCAGTTCCTCTTCGGTCAGAACAAAGCCGCCGCCAATCGAGTAGAAGACCTGCCGCAGTATCACATCGCCCTGCGCGTCGGTTGCCATCAGGATCATGCCGTTCGCATGGCCGGGCAGATTGTGGTCGTAGTCAAAGACCAGATCGGTCTTGGGGTTGAAGGTCAGCGTCGGTAGCCCCTCAGGCGTTACCGTGTGCGTTTCCGCAATCGCGGCCAGCGCAGCCTCGGCCTTGTCATTGTCATATGTGTCCGGCACGAATCCGGCGAGGCCAAGGATGGTGGCGCGGTCGGTGGCATGACCCACTCCGGTAAAGGCCAGCGAGCCGTGTAGTGAGCCGCGCAGCCCGGCAAATTCAAACGGCGATGCACGCATCATGTCCAGAAAACGCGCGGCGGCCACCATGGGGCCCATGGTGTGGGATGAGGACGGGCCGATGCCCACTTTGAACATATCGAAGACAGAGAGGAACATGTCAGATAGCTGAGCCTTCAGGAGGGTTGGCATAGATGGGTGATGTGAACGGCGTGGCCCCAAGACCTTCGGCGGCTATGGCCGTTCGCGTTGCGGGGCGCATCTCTAGCTGTGTCAGGATGCGCTGAAGATAGGGCGTATCGGCCAGTTGGTACCAGCTGCGGTCAGCATTGGATGGGTAGAGCGCCATCCACCGCATCATGCAGGCGATATAGTATGTGAGAACTGACGGTCGATCAGCGCTGAGCCAATCCGGTGCCTGCGCGGCCACTGCGTCCAGATTTTTCAGATGGGTGCGCAGCCTTGGACGTATTCCGGCCCGCAGGGTCTCGGCCTGTTCCGTGGCTATGTATTTCTCGGCATAGAAAAGGATACGCAGATCGGCATGGAGCGTGTTGGACGCGAAAAACAGCCATTTCAGAAAGGCGGCCCGGTCAGGGCTGGTCGACGCGGGTGCAAGTTGCCCATGGCTATCGGCCAACCACAGCAGAATTGCTGCCGTCTCGAATATTGGCCCCTGAGGGGTTTCGAGAACCGGGATCAGCCCGTTCGGGTTCAACGCTCGGTAGGCTGCGCTGTCTTGCGCGTTCTGACGACGATCAACCAGCACCGTCTCATAGGGCTGGCTCATTTCGTCCAGCACCAGCCGGATCACCAGCGAGGCGTTATCAGGGGCATAGTGCAGGCGATAGGGCGTCATCATACGGACTAGATATACAGCAACGGAAACCTGAAAAGCCTTGTTTGCGACGTTTCCGATAGGAAACGCGCAATTGAGCGACATCTTTCGCATCCGGGCGACGTGAATTGGGTCTCGAAGTTGGGGGGAGCATTGCATATAAGTCTTGCAGAGCATTTGGGGAAGACTGCCAATGACCGCGGATTTGTCGCCAATCGACACAGCCAAATACGTTGCGGCCTACCGCGCGGCCGACATGGTCGAAGACGGAATGCGGGTGGGGCTGGGCACCGGCTCGACCGCTGCCTGGCTTGTTCGCCGTTTGGGCGAGCGTGTCCAGCAAGAAGGCCTGCGTATCAAGGGCGTACCCACCTCAACCCGGACCGCGCAATTGGCGCGTGAAGTCGGGATCGAAGTCGTGTCGCTGGATCAGGCCGGATGGCTGGACCTGACGATTGACGGTGCGGATGAGTTCGACGGTGATCTTAACCTGATCAAAGGCGGAGGCGGTGCGCATCTGCAGGAAAAAATCGTGGCAACGGCCAGCGATCAGATGGTAGTGATCGCTGATGCTGGGAAAGAGGTCGAAACGCTCGGCGCATTCCCGCTGCCGGTCGAGGTGATCCCATTTGGCTGGCAGACCACTCGAACGCTGATCGAAGAAGTTCTGGACACGATGGATGTGCTTGGCACCAATTCAGCCCTTCGCATGAATGGTGAGGCCCCATTTGTAACCGATGAGGGCAACCATATCCTCGACCTGCATCTGCAGCGGATCGGCAATGCCCGGCAAATGGCGCTGGTTCTGAATCAGGTGCCCGGTGTGGTCGAGAACGGGCTGTTCATAGACATCTGCGATAAGGTTGTTGTGGGCTACGGCGATGGCCGGGTCGAGCTACGCGATATCAATGCCGGAACCGTTGAACTGGACCAGTTCCTTGGGGGCACCAAGGACAACCTGTTTTCGGATTTTTCCGACTGAGTGGAAAGCGACATCCCGAAGACGTGTTGGAATATACTGGAAATTTACGCCTTTGGGGGTTGGCAGGGCGGTTTTCGCGCCCAGATATCCAAAGAATTTTGCAAGCTGAATGAAGGAACCCAGCATGAGCTTTGACTATGACCTCTTCGTAATCGGCGGAGGCTCGGGTGGGGTCCGCGCGGCGCGCGTAGCAGCGGGTGAAAACGGCGCCAAGGTGGCGCTGGCGGAAGAGGATCGGTACGGCGGCACTTGCGTTATCCGTGGCTGCGTTCCAAAGAAACTTATGGTCTTCGCCAGCGAATATTCGGGGATGGTCGGTGACGCGCAGGCCTATGGGTGGGACATTCAGCCCGGTGCGTTCAACTGGAACACCTTCCACGACAAGCTGGTGACGGAACTGGATCGGCTGGAAGGTATCTACCGCAACATCCTGAAAAACAACGGTGTCGAAAGCTTTGATCAGCGCGCAAAAGTGGTCGATCCGCATACGGTTGAACTGGCCGACGGCACACGCAAAACTGCCAAGCATATCCTGATTGCGACGGGTGGCCGTCCGGTTGTGCCGGATTTCCCCGGCTCGGATCTGGCGATCACCTCGAATGAAATCTTCCACCTTGAGAAGCTGCCCGAAAGCATCCTGATCGTCGGTGGCGGCTATATCGCCAGCGAATTTGCCGGGATCATGAACGGGTTGGGCGTCAAGACCACTCAGTTCTACCGCGGTGCGCAGATCCTGCGTGGCTTTGACGAAGAAGCGCGTGGCCTGATCTGCGAAGAGATGCGCCAAAACGGTATCGACGTGCGTCTGGGCACCAATGTGCTTGAGATGACGAAAGAGGGCGACAAGATCCGGGTCAAAGCCACCGACGGGACCGAGGATCATTTCGACGTGGTCATGTATGCCACCGGGCGCACTCCGAATGCGGACAATCTGGGGCTTGAGGACGTGGGCGTCGAACGGGGTCGCAAGGGTGAAATCGTTGTGGATGAATACAGTCAGACCGGGGTGCCCTCGATCTATGCGATTGGCGATGTGACCGATCGTGTGAACCTGACCCCGGTTGCGATCCGCGAAGGCATGGCCTTTGTTGAGACCGTCTTCAAAGGCAACCCGACCCCAGTGGATCATGAGCTGATCCCGACCGCGATTTTCACCCAGCCCGAATTCGGCACGGTGGGCCTCAGCGAGGAAGAGGCGGCCGCGCAGGAACCGATCGAGGTCTATGCGACTTCGTTCAAGCCGATGCAGAAATCCTTTGCCGGTGGTACTCAGAGGGTTCTGATGAAGCTGATCGTCTCTCAGGCGACGCGCAAGGTGTTGGGTTGCCACATCGTGGCGCCTGGCGCGGGTGAGATGATCCAGCTGGCGGGCATTGCCGTCAAAATGGGCGCGACCAAGGAAGATTTCGACCGCACGGTTGCAGTTCACCCGGTCATGGCCGAAGAACTGGTGACAATGCGGCAACCTGTACGCACGGCTTGATTTGCAACTGCGCGCAACCAAGTTACAAGGAACACCGTGATCACACGGTCAAACACAAGGGAATAGACACATATGGCGGGCAACAGCGGTGGCCCCTGGGGGGGCGGAGGCTCCTCTGGTGGTGGAGGAAATCGGGGTAATAACGGTGACGGGCGCAAGCCTCCCGAAGGGGAGAGCCCGCAGATCCCCGAGATCGATGAGCTGATGAAAAAAGGGCAAGAGCAGCTGCGTGTCCTCATGGGCGGTCGCGGCGGCGGTGGCCGTGGCAGCAACGGTTCAGGCGGTGGCGGCGGTGGTCCGATCTTTACCAAAGGCACTGTGGCGATTGGCGCATTGGTTGCGATCGGCCTCTGGGCTGCAGCCAGCTTTTACACCGTCAAGCCGGAAGAGCAGTCGGTTGAACTGTTCCTTGGCGAGTTCTCGGCTGTTGGAAATCCCGGTCTGAACTTTGCGCCTTGGCCGTTCGTAACCGCTGAAGTCATTCCTGTTACGCGGGAACAGAACGAAGACATGGGCGGCGCGCGTGGCAGCGACGATGGTCTGATGCTGACCGGTGACGAAAACGTGGTCGATATCGACTATCAGGTCGTTTGGAATATCAACGACCCCGCCAAGTTCCTCTTCAACCTGCGTGACCCGCGCCAAACGATCCAAGCGGTGTCGGAATCTGCGATGCGTGAGATTATCGCGCAAAGCGAACTTGCTCCGATCCTGAACAGAGACCGCGGCATCATCGCAGAACGTCTGCAAGAGCTGATTCAGGCGACAATGGACAGCTACGATTCGGGCGTGAACATCGTCCGTGTGAACTTCGACAAGGCTGACCCGCCTCAGGACGTGATTGCCGCGTTCCGTGACGTTCAGGCTGCTGCGCAGGAACGGGATCGTTTGCAGAACGTTGCTGATGCCTATGCCAACCGTGTTCTCGCGGAAGCGCGCGGTGAAGCCGCTCAGGTTCTGGAAGAGGCTGAAGCCTATCGCGCCCAGCAGATTAACAGTGCACAGGGTGAGGCCAGCCGCTTCAGCGCGGTTCTGGAGGAATACTCCAAAGCACCAGATGTGACCCGCAAGCGTTTGTATCTGGAGCGTATGGAGCAGGTTCTGGGTGACGTGGACAAGATCATCCTGGACGAAAACACCGGCGGCTCGGGGCAGGGCGTTGTGCCGTACCTGCCGTTGAACGAACTGCGTCGTACCCCTGCAGCGGAGAGCAACTGATGCGTAAAACGACATTTATCCTACCCGTCGTCTTCCTCGCGATTGTTGGTGTTCTGTCCTCGATCTTCATCGTGGATGAGCGTGAGCGCGCTCTGGTTCTGCAGTTTGGTCGCGTTGTCGCAGTCAAGGAAGAGCCCGGATTGGCGTTTAAAATCCCTCTGATTCAAGAGGTTGTTCGCTATGATGACCGCATCCTGTCGATCGACGTGCAACCGCTTGAGGTGACACCCCTTGATGACCGTCGTCTGGTGGTTGATGCCTTCGCACGCTACCGGATTTCGGATCTGGAGCAGTTCCGTCAGGCCGTTGGTGTTGGCGGTATTCCGGTTGCCGAGGACCGTCTGGACCGTATCCTTCGTGCGGAAACTCGGGAAGTTCTGGGTTCGGTCTCCTCGCGGGATATCCTCAGCTCTGACCGTGCGGCCCTGATGCTGCGCATCCGTAACAGCGCAATTGCTGAGGCAAGGGCGCTGGGCGTCAACGTCATCGACGTGCGCCTGAAAGCCACCGACCTGCCGCAGGCGAACCTTGAAGCGACCTTTGATCGGATGAAAGCCGAGCGGGAACGGGAAGCAACCGACGAACGCGCCCGTGGTAACGAAGCCGCCCAGCGTGTCCGCGCGCAGGCAGACAGGACCGTTGTTGAACTGGTTTCGGACGCCAATCGTGAGGCCGAAATCATCCGCGGTGAGGCAGATGCCGAACGTAACGCGATCTTCGCCGACGCCTTTGGCAAAGACCCAGAGTTCTTTGAGTTTTACCGCTCGCTCTCCGCTTATGAGCGTGCACTGCAGGGCGGGAACAGCTCAATGGTCCTCAGCCCGGATTCGGAGTTCTTCAACTACCTGAAATCGCCCACCGGGCAGGCGACCCAGTAATGGGAATGGTCCTTCTGGCCTTTGGGCTGGTGTTGATTGTCGAGGGGCTGGCCTATGCGCTGGCCCCTTCGCTTATTGAACGTATGCTAGAGGCGCTGCGCACGCTGCCAGAACAGGCGCGGCGTTTGTCAGGGCTACTCTGTGTTGTCAGCGGTCTTGTGCTGCTTTGGGGCGCCTATCAGCTGGGGTTTTGACCCATTGACCTCACTTGCCGGTGATTTCCCCGCGATCCTCAGTTGCGAGCGTGATCAAACCGACTACATTGGGTGGAAAGATAGTCTGCCTTCGGGCGGTCTGTAAGAAATTTACGACAAGGAGTTCCCAAGTGCAGGCACAAGCGCGCAGTATTTCCGTCCGGCGAGACGATGGTGTTGGTTTCATGCGACTGATGTGGCTGGCCTTCGGAGCGATGGTTCTGATCGCAGCGCAAACAGTTGCGGCGTATGCGCGTGGGGAAAGCCTTGCGCCGCTGGCGGAACAGATCAGCCCGGCGGTGGTCAATATCACCACATCGACCCTGATCGAAGGCCAGACCGGGCCGCAGGGGATCGTGCCCGAAGGCTCTCCGTTCGAAGACTTCTTCCGCGAGTTTCAGGATCGCAACGGCGATAATGGCGACCGCCCGCGCCGCAGCAACGCGCTGGGGTCGGGTTTCGTGATCTCGGAAGACGGTTTTATCGTTACAAACAACCACGTCATCGCCGAGGCCGATGAGATCCTGATCGAGTTCTTCCCCGGCGATGGTCAGCCCGTGAAGGAACTGCCTGCAAAGGTGATCGGCACGGATGAGAAAACCGATATCGCGCTGCTCAAGGTCGAGGCTTCGGGGCCGCTGCAATACGTCCAGTTCGGCGACAGCGACACGGCGCGTGTTGGTGACTGGGTGATTGCCATGGGCAACCCGCTTGGGCAGGGATTCTCGGTTTCCGCGGGGATCGTCTCGGCCCGCAATCGTGCGCTCAGCGGCTCCTATGACGACTACATCCAGACCGATGCGGCGATCAACCGGGGCAACTCGGGTGGTCCTCTGTTCAACATGGATGGTCAGGTCATCGGCGTGAATACCGCGATTCTGTCGCCCAACGGCGGCTCGATCGGTATCGGGTTTTCGATGGCCTCCAATGTCGTAACCAAGGTCGTCGACCAGCTGCGTGAGTTCGGCGAAACCCGCCGGGGTTGGTTGGGCGTGCGCATTCAGGATGTGACCGAAGACATGGCCGAGGCGATGGGTTTGGACAAACCCGGTGGCGCGCTGATCAGCGATGTACCGGAGGGTCCTGCGAAAGAGGCCGGTCTGAAAGCTGGGGACGTGATCCTCAGCTTTGACGGGGTCGAGGTCGAAGACACGCGCGGTCTGGTGCGTCAGGTCGGTGAGACGACCGTGGGCAAATCAGTTCGTGTGGTGGTACATCGCGACGGTGGCACTCAGACTATTCTGGTCACACTAGGGCGCCGTGAGGATGCGGAGCGTGCCGAAACGAGTGAGGAAGATACTCCGGACGCGCCAACCGACGAAAACGCTGACATTCTGGGCCTGACCATTTCACCGCTTACAGATACGCTGCGTGAAGATCTGGGCTTGGACGCTGAGGCGGACGGTCTGGTTGTGACCGAGGTTGACGAAGCCTCGGAAGCCTTCGCCAAGGGTCTGCGCGCAGGTGATCTGATTACCGAAGCCGGGCAGCAAAAGGTCGAATCCATCAGCGACCTTGAGGCGCGTATTGAAGAAGCTACCGAAGCCGGGCGCAAATCCCTGCTGCTGTTGGTACGCCGCGGCGGCGACCCGCGCTTTGTCGCGTTGAGCCTTGAAAACTAAGCTCATCACATAACTACCGAAAAGGGCCGGGGGTTTCCCCGGCCTTTTTTCATGTCCTTTTAGGCCCGGCAGAAAGAAAATAAGCCATATGCCTTTTGGGCATATGGCTTAGGTACAGGGAGAGATCAGCGGACAGATATCGGGGATGATTACTGACCTCCTACGGTAACAGGTTTACCCTAGGGCACTGACTTCTGAGTCGTCTGTGAACAAGATCACAAAAGGTCAGATCAAGTCCGATTCAGCCAACGCGCGCAAAGCTTCGATGTCGTGGATCAGCAATCCGCCCCGCGATGCCTCAACCACATTGTCCCGTTTCCAGATCGAAATGGTTTTCGAGACGGCCTCACGCGTTGCTCCGACGAATTCAGCCAATTCACTTTGCGACAGGGTAATGCGTTCCGTGGGATCGTCTTGCAGAGACGACAGGTGCAGCAGTTTGCGCGCCAGTCGAATCGGCATCGGCAGGAACACCTGCTCGTTCAACTGCGAGCTCATCGACCGCATGCGCAATCCGGCCAGACGGACCATATCAACGGCAAGATCGGGATGTTGACGGATTTGCTCCATCACGTCCCGGCGACGCACCCGCAGAACCCGAGAAGGTTCAGCAGCCGCAACAGTCGCAGTGCGAGGGCCGCTGTCGAACAGAGCGATTTCACCGAAAACCTCGCCCGGACGCATGAGTGTCAGCGCCAGCTTTCGGCCGCTCATCGCCAGGAAGGACACTTCGAGCGTCCCTTCGACGATGGCATAAAGCGCATCGCCTTCGTCATCCTGATCGAACAGGGTTTCGTTTTTATCCAAAGAGATTTCCGTCGCCAGCGCCGAGAGCATCTCGCGCAGCCCTTCGGATGCATCGGACAGGAAGCCGCTATTTGGGAATACCGCCATTCGGGTACTAATCTCCGGAGTAGGATGGTGAGTGGTTACTCAATTATTCACAGCAAGGTCAACAAGCCAAGTGGTTTCCTTGGATGAGTGTCAAACTGATACCAACGGGGCTTTGGGTCGACTACTGGCGATCGGGGTCTTCCAGATAGCTTTGCAGGCGATGGAACTGGTACATCAGGAAGGCCATTAGCGCGATGGGAAAGGCGAAGGTTTCGATCTTGACCCACAGATCGGTGGACATGGTGCGCCAGACGATCTCATTGGCGATGGCCAGAACGGCAAAGCAAGCACAGAGGCGCCGCGTCAGGATCATCCAACCTTCGTGTTTCATCGGTAGCATCTCGTCCAGAACGTAGGCGAGGTAGGACTTGCCCTGAAGCAAACCGATCCCCAGAATGACCGAGAAGAACCCGTAGACCAGCGTGGTTTTCATTTTGAAGAACCGCTCATCATTGAACCAGGCGGTTAGGCCACCAAAGAAGATCACCATGAAAGCGGTGAAAATCTGCATCCGGCTGAGCTTGCCTGTCAGAAACCACAAGATGCCCATTGCCGCAAGCATCAGCGGAACAAAGAGGATGGTTGCGATGATAAAGCCCGAATATTCGATGCCGCCGATTAGAAAGCTGTCATCACGCAGTCGCAGGTAGATGAAGAAGAAGGCCAGAGGGGGCCCCAGCTCCAGCACCTGTTTCAGAAACGGGTTGATCTCTTTTTTGCCTGTCATCGTGGTGTCCTGCTGTTCATCCGCCCATTTCAACGATTACAGCGCCCAATGCAATCAGTGCCATCAGGGCGATGCGTCTTGGGCCAACGGTTTCTTTCAAAACCAGCCAGCCGATCAAGGCTGCAAATACAGTTGATGTTTCGCGCAGTACGGCCGCTTCTCCGACTTTGTCCAATCGGGTGGCCAGCATGATGGCTCCGAATGACAGCGGCGCGATCAAGCCGCCTGCGAGCCCGCGCAGCATCAGCGGACCTGGGGAAGAGCGGTTGATCATGGCACGCCATCTGAGGAACGCGTAGATCGGCATCGCGAAGCCGTCGATCATGAAGAACCAGGCCAGAAAGGTGAACGGATCGGCGGTGGCGCGTATGCCATAGGCGTCATAAGTCGTGTAAAGCGCCACGAAAAGGCCGGTGGCAATCGCCAGGGTGAGCGCGATACCCAGAGTCTCACGATTGGTTTCCAGAAACCGGAAGTTATAGGCAGCCAGCCCGAAGATACCGGCCAGAAGGACGGCCACACCGAACCATTGCGTGCCTGTGAAGGTTTCTCCGAACAGAAGGTAGGCTCCGATTACAGTGAAAAGTGGGCCGGTGCCGCGAACGATTGGGTAAACCACCGTGTAGGAGCCTTTGGTATAGGCCAAGGCCTGAAGGATCTTGTAGGTAATGTGGATCAGCCAGACGATGCCGAAAATGGGCCACATATAGGGTTCGGGCCATGGCACGACGAATAGGGCAAAGGGGATGGCCATCAGGCAATAGCAGGCGTCGATGGCCCCACGAGACAGCCACGGATCGTGGCGGCCCTTTTGCAGTGCTCCGAAGACCGCGTGCAGAAAAGCTGCCATCAACGCCAGGCCTAGGGCGAGGGTGTGGCCCGCTTCGGTGCCTTCGAGTGAGATCAGCCAGTCGCTCAATTGTCAGAACTTGTCCAGTGTGACGAGGCTGGGGGCCGTCTGCCCCCAGACCCCCGAGGATATTTTCAGCCAGATGAAGAGGCGGATCAGTTTTGGTCGAGGCCGGTCAGGGCCGCTGCGAATTCTTCGGGGTCGAACGGGGCGAGGTCGTCTATTTGCTCTCCTACGCCGATGGCGTGGATGGGCAGGCCGAACTTGTCGGCAAGCGCGACCAGCACGCCGCCTTTGGCTGTGCCGTCCAGTTTGGTCATCACAAGGCCCGACACGTCGGCGAGTTTGCGGAAGGTTTCCACCTGGCTGAGGGCGTTCTGGCCCGTGGTCGCATCCAGCACAAGCAGAGTGTTGTGTGGCGCGGTTTCGTCGACCTTGCGGATCACGCGGACGATCTTGGCCAGTTCTTCCATCAGGTCGGCGCGGTTTTGCAGGCGGCCTGCAGTGTCGATCATCAGAAGGTCGGCGCCGTCCTGTTGCGCTTTTGTCAGGGCGTCAAAGGCAAGACTGGCAGGGTCCGAGCCTTCGGGGGCGGTCAGAACCGGGACGCCAGCGCGGTCACCCCAGACCTGCAACTGCTCCACGGCGGCGGCGCGGAAGGTGTCTCCGGCGGCGATCACGACTTTCTTGCCAGCGGATTTGAACTGGCTGGCCAGTTTGCCGATGGTTGTGGTCTTGCCCGATCCGTTGACGCCAACCACCAGCACCACTTGCGGGCGTTTGGGGTAGATCGGCAGGGGGCGGGCCACCGGCTCCATCACGCGGGCCACTTCTTGCGCCAGCAGTTGCTTGATCTCGCGGGACGAGAGTTTGCGGCCAAAACGCCCCTCGGCCATGTTCGAGGTAACGCGCAGGGCGGTGTCGACGCCCATGTCCGAGGCGATCAACAGCTCTTCGAGCTGTTCCAGCATATCGTCATCCAGCGTCCGGCGGATTTCGGCCTTGGTTTCTGTGCGGCTGAACAGGCGACCCAGCAATCCGCTGGATGCGGGCTGAATTTCTTGCAAAGTCTCTGGTAGCGGCGCAGCTTCCTGCGGCTGCGGCTGCGGCTGCGGCTGCGCCACCGGCTCTGGTGCGGTGGTTTCTTCACCTCCGTCTTCGACAATGGCGTCCAGCCCTTCCTCAAGACGAGACGAGGATTTGAACAGCTTGTCCTTCAGCTTTGAAAAAAACGCCATTTTCGGTCTCCGCAGGTGTTCCCCTCCACCTAATGTGGATTTGCCGGAGTTGCAAAGGGTCAGGTGAAGGCGATCAGTAGTCCAGCCTGCGCGCCCCAATAAAGCGGCCAGACCAGATAGGGCGTCAGCTTCTGCGCCGGGTGGTCTTGAGGCAGCAGAAACTTCTCGGTTGCCAGCACGAGGTCTGAGGCGATGAATGCCAGTGCCGCAGGTAAGGCCCAACGCAGCATTCCGGTCTCGGGCAAAGATAGAACTGCGACGCCCATGCCAAGGATGATCGGGATGTAGATCAGAACCGGGAGTTTCAGCTCTCCGGCGCGTGGGGCCAGCAAAGTGGCGGCAACGATCCCCAGAATGAGGAGCAACCAGAAATATCCCGGCCGTTCCAGAATAAGGTCAATGTTGCTGCTGGGGTGAGCAAGGAAAAGCGCGATATAAGCGATATGCCCCGCAGCAAACGCGCCGATCCCTGCAATGAAAGTGGTGTCGGACTCTCGCGACAGCAGAGCATCCCCAAACGCGCAGAGGCCCAAGGCGACAACCAGCAAGGTCGCGCCACCGCTGAGGAGGGCGAAGAGGACCAGCACAGCAACCGACGCGGTTTTCAGAACGGTGCGGAGCGCGCTTGCCGGGCGCGGGGACAGCGGCAAATAGGCCAAGGCGCAAGCGGCGGCGAGCCAGAATAGCAGGTGTGTCACGTCGGTCCCCTCAGTCTTGTTCGGGACCAATGTTCTTTGCGGTGGCACGCGGCACAATAATGACGTGGGGGCAGGTGAATACCGGCGTGGTGATTGGCCATACCCGCCTGCATCTGACACTATGGCCCCATGTTGAGGCATCTTGTGATTCTATTGGCGCTGTCGGCGCAGACGGTGGGCGCGCAAACGGCGCTGTCCGGTGCCGAGTTCGATGCGTACACGCGGGGCAAAACCCTGTTTTATGGTTTTGAAGGGCAGGTTTATGGGGTTGAGCGATACTTGCCCAACCGCCGCGTGATCTGGTCGTTTTTGGACGGACAGTGCAAAGAAGGCGTCTGGTATCAGCGCGAGGATCAAATCTGTTTCGTCTACGAGGACCGGCTGGACCCGCAATGCTGGGTATTCACCAGATCGGGCGGTGGGCTGATCGCGCAGTTCGAGGGCGATCCGCAGGCTACCGAGCTTTATGAGGCCGAGGACTTGGGTGAAGAGATGGTCTGTCTGGGACCCGAGGTCGGGGTCTGATCTTAGCCAACGCGCAGGTCGGTATAGCTGACCATCACATGTTGCTGGAACGTGGGCCTGTCGGTCAGCCAGACGTAGTAGCGCTTCAGGTTTGGCAGTCGCGCGCGGGGGATGTCGATATCGTAGTACCGATACAAGATATGGCCCTGTTGGATGTCAGCAAGCGTCAGGTCGGATCCGGCGATGAAGCCTTTGCCGACTAGCCGGTCATTATAAATTTTCAGTTTGGTTTCAAGGGCTTTTACGGTGATCTTCATGATCTTTTCATCCCGTTCCAAAGCGGGCGTGCGACCACCTACCAGAACACCGGTACCGTGAAGGCCATTGCAAGGTTAATCTTGGCCCAATCGGCCCATTTGTCGACCTCGGCCTGCTTAACCGGGTCTTGGGGCCAAAAGAGCTCGGCGCCATAGAGGTTGGCGAGATAGCGCAAGATCGCTCCGGTCTCCCAAAGGGGCGGGTCGGTTCCGTATTGAAGCACAGGAATGGCACGGTTCGGGTTCAGGTCCCAGAAAACCTGCGTGTCCAAGCCGCCAAAATGATGGCCAACATCGTGGCGGTGGTATTCGAGACCCAACTCACCCACGCACCACATCAGGGCCTGAACATTGGATGACGTTTTGCGGCCCCAAATCGTCAGCATGATCTAGAATAGCGACCCCTGATTCGGTGTGCCCGGTTTGGCTTTCCTTGCCGAGGGTCTACCGCCTCCTCCCGTCGTCAGGCGGCCGTCCGAGAATTCGATCTCAAGCACAGCGTGTTTGGCAGCCTGAGCCTTGGTGGTCACGACGTCGCCCTCGGCGCGGACAACCGCATAGCCCCGTGCCAGCGTTGCCTTGTAGCTGAGCGTTTCGCGTAGGCGGTCGGTTGCTGTCAGTTGTTGGCGCAGGCGCTCTAGTCGGACGGTTTGGGCGGCGTCCAGTCTCTCAGCCAGTCGGGCGGTCGATTGGCGCTGTTGTTCAATCTCGCGCTGGATCGGGCGGAGGGAGAGGCGCGAAGACAGGTTGCGCAGGTGTTCCTGACGGGAGGAGACGACGCTTCGCAAAGTCGAGGGACGCAGATGCGCCGACATCTCGACCAGTTGCAGGCGACGGTTTTGTACCCCGCGATTCAATGCGGGTGTCAAGCGTTCTGCAATTAGATCAAGGCGCTGTCGTGGAGAGTTCAACAAGCTGTCTGGACGTGGAAGCGCACGCGACACGTCACGCAGGCGTTGCGCGCGGCGTTGAACCGCATCGCTTGCAGCGCGCGACAGGCGCGCGCCCTGTTCGTTGGTCCAGGCCATCAATTCCATACGTACGGGGACAGCCAATTCCGCAGCGGCCGTTGGCGTCGGCGCGCGGCGGTCGGAGACAAAGTCGATCAGCGTGGTGTCCGTCTCGTGCCCCACGGCCGAGATCAGCGGGATCTCTGATGCCGCAGCCGCGCGGGCCACGCTTTCTTCGTTAAATCCCCACAGGTCTTCGATCGAGCCGCCACCGCGTGCAACGATGATCAGATCGGGGCGCGGCAGTGCGCCACCGGGCGTCAGCGCGTTGAAGCCGTCGATGGCGCGGGTCACCTCGGGCGCACAATTTGCACCCTGCACGGCGACAGGCCAGATCAGAACCTTGCTGGGAAACCGGTCGCGCAGGCGATGCAGAATATCGCGGATCACCGCCCCGGATGGAGAGGTCACGACACCGATGATCTGGGGTAGGTAGGGCAGTGGTTTCTTACGCTCGGGCGCAAACAGCCCTTCGGCTTCAAGCTGCTTTTTGCGCTTTTCCAGCAGCGCCATCAGCGCGCCTTGGCCAGCGACTGCGACCTCATCGACATTCATGTTGTATTTGGATTGCGCGCCGAATGCTGTGAGGCGACCGGTGACGACGACCTCCAACCCTTCTTCGGGAACAACCGACAGGCCGGAAACCTGACCTTTCCAGGTGGTACAGGCCAGAACGTTCCGGTCGTCCTTGATGTCGTAATACAAATGACCCGAGCGCGCCTTGAACACGCGACCGACCTCGCCGCGTACACGGATTCGACCGAACGAGCCCTCTAGTGTGCGCTTCACTTCGCCAGAAATCTCGGAAACTGAGTATTCGGGGGTGTTTTGGCCGGGAATTGGGTCGTCAAGCAGGTCGGACATTTCAGCGCCTTGTGTCAAATGCCTTGCCAGCTTAGAACGCCGCGCAGGCGAGGCCAAGCAGATCGGAGACGACCCAATGAACATTCTTATTCTCGGCAGCGGTGGGCGTGAGCACAGCCTCGCTTGGGCGGTTATGCAGAACCCCAAATGCGACCGTCTGATTGTTGCGCCGGGCAATGCCGGGATCGCCCAGATCGCCGAATGCGCATCGCTGGATATCGAGAATGGCGGTGCAGTGGTTAATTTCTCTGAGGCGAACGCGATAGACTTCGTGATCGTTGGCCCCGAGGCCCCTTTGGCCGCTGGCGTGGCCGACCGGTTGCGTGAAGCCGGTGTGCGGGTGTTTGGCCCCTCTGCCGAAGCGGCTCGGTTGGAAGCCTCGAAAAGTTTCACCAAAGAGGTTTGCGATGCCTCGGGCGCGCCTACCGCCGCCTATGCTCGGTTCACCGAAGCCGCGCCCGCCAAGGCCTACATCCAAGAGCAGGGCGTTCCGATCGTGGTCAAGGCTGATGGTCTGGCGGCAGGCAAGGGCGTGATTGTGGCGATGGACGAGCAGACCGCCTTGGACGCAATTGACGACATGTTTGGCGGGGCGTTCGGTGGGGCTGGTGCCGAGGTTGTCATCGAAGAGTTTATGGATGGCGAAGAGGCCTCGTTATTCGTGCTGTGCGATGGAGAGAATATCCTGTCCATCGGCACCGCGCAGGATCACAAGCGCGTGGGCGAAGGAGATACAGGTCTGAACACCGGCGGGATGGGGGCCTATTCCCCGGCTCCGGTTCTGAGCGCCGAGGTTGAGGCGCGCGCGATGGATGAAATCATCCTCCCGACCATGGCCGAGATGAAGCGCAGGGGCTCGCCGTTTCAAGGGGTTCTATACGCCGGTCTGATGATCAAGGACGGGCAGCCGCGTTTGGTGGAATACAACGTCCGGTTTGGCGATCCCGAATGTCAGGTTTTGATGATGCGGCTTGGCGCGCAAGCGATGGACCTGATGCATGCCGCAGCCGAAGGACGCTTGGACGAGACGCGCGTGAACTGGGCCGATGATCATGCGATGACCGTTGTTATGGCAGCCAACGGGTATCCGGGTGCTTATGAGAAAGGCTCGGTTATCAAAGGTTTGGACAACCTTCCTGAAGACAGCAGCAACATGGTTTTTCACGCCGGGACAAAGGCTGTTGAGGGGCAGATACAAGCGGTTGGCGGACGTGTTCTGAACGTCACCGCCCGAGGTGCTACGTTGCAAGAAGCGCGGGATCGGGCCTATGCCATGGTTGACGGGGTGGCTTGGCCCGAGGGCTTTTATCGCCGCGATATTGGGTGGCGAGCGCTTTGACTTTGATGTGGGTCAGGGGGCTTTGCCCCCTCGGCCTGCGGCCTCTCCCCCAGGATATTTTTAGCCAGATGAAGAGCGGATCAACACTGTAAGGCTTGGTTCACGCTTTGGCGGCCTGTGAAGGGGCCGAGGTCCGACTTGGTCCACCCCTTGTCGTAGGTGACGCTGATGATGCGCGACCAGTTGGCGCTGGCTATTATCAGTTCTGGCGTCTTGCCGCAGTCACGCAGGCCACCAGAGATATAGTCTTCGCCGATACGGTGATTGGTTAGGCCCGGCAGTGAGGCGATCTCGGCCAAGGCGCCCTCTTTGTAGCGCCATATGCGAAGGGTTTTGGCGAGGTGAGGGCGGTCGATATAAGCGATCTCGGTATAGCCATCGCCATCAAGGTCGCCGGCTCCGATCGGGGCAAGCCAGCGGAAGCGGGTTCCGATATGCGGGGTGGCAGCGATCTTTTTGCCGCTTGCGTCGTAGATTGCAAGTTGTGCGCCAAGTTGAGCGTGGGACTCGACCACGACTACTTCGGGCTTTCCGTCCGAGTCCATGTCCACCAGTCGCGGAGAAAGGTCTTCGAAAACCCGATCTTGGGGCAGGCGTATCGTCCGCAACGTTTGCACGTTGTCTGAACCGCGCGTTTCGACCCGGAGTTCCAATGCGCCGTATTCCACGGCGTCACCCAATACGCCATGGGCATAGCGCGTCGTGGGCTCAGCAAATCGGGCTTCGATGATTTCTCCTGATGCTGCGGCAGAGCTTGCGCCCGCCAGCCAAAGGCACAACATCAGTGTCGCGCCGCGTGCCCGACGGTGCCAGGGGCAGGCGGGGGGACGCGGCTCTTTGGAGGGCATCAGATCTGTTTTTCTGGCATTTGCACGACCAGACCGTCCAGTGCGTCCGTGACCTTGATCTGGCAGGTCAGGCGCGAGCGGGCGGGATCGGGCTCATAGGCAAAGTCCAGCATGTCCTCTTCCATGTCATCCTTGGCGGGGATTTTCTCGACCCAGTCGGGGTGGATATAGACGTGGCAGGTCGAGCAGGCGCAGGCGCCGCCGCAATCGGCCTCGATGCCGGGAATGTTGTTGTCTCGGGCCCCTTCCATAACGGTCAGCCCATTGGCGACGTCGACTGTATGTTCAGTACCGCTATGCTCGACATAGGTGATCTTTGCCATGGCTTGCGTCTTCCTTTTGCGATGTTCGAATTCTTCCTTAATCAAGGCATTTAGGTCTTTCTAGCCTCATTTGCGACTCTGTGCGCCGCGTCTGGACTTTCTGCGTGATTGTTCTATTTTTGTTCTCATGCTTGTTGCCGCGACTTGTCCTGATGTTTCAAACCGAACCTGGCCCCGCCCACCGGCCTGTTTGCCCGCCAACCGGCTTGATCAGCCACCCGAAGGCGCGCGGGTGGCGGTGGCGGGTCTGGTGATCCTGCGACAGCGGCCGGGAACCGCCAACGGGGTGATCTTTCTGACGCTTGAGGATGAGACGGGGATCGTGAACATCGTGGTTTGGCGCAAGATCTACGAGCAATTCCGCCGTGCGGTGATATCGGGGCGGTTGCTGAAGGTTACGGGCCGAATGCAGAAGGTCGACGCGGTGATCCATGTCATCGCGGAAGAGATCGAGGATATCTCGGGAATGCTGGATGTTCTGGTGCGGGGAAGGGGCGAGCAGTGACACCCTCTAGGGTCGCTTCAAGATGAGGTCGGCAAGCCGTTACACTGTGCGGCCGCACGAGCTCGTGTTTCAATCAGCTGTTTAAGTAGATCCGAATTTCGCCGCAGACGTTGCGCTTCGGCATCGCGGTTGATCGGGATCGGAACTTCGGTCGTTTTCTTTCGTTCCTTCGTGCAGGCATATAAAACACCGTTTTTTACACATCTGTCCACGTATGTTTCAGTGAAGGAGTGCTTCTTTATCCTATACCCTCTGCTGAGGTTGGCTTGCGCCGCCTTAACCTCTTTTTGGGCGCTTGCTATCTGACCGTTATAGGCAAACCTCACTTGCTGAATGCAGGATTCATATGGGGAAACGGTACATGCAGACACAATTAAACCCGCCCCAAGGACGATGAATTTCCAATTCATCCAAAATCTCCAGAGAAATGTATTTATGCGGCGTTTCTGCCAGCAAGAATCGATTATACCTTAAGTTGAGCGGAGAAAAGGTATCGTGGCAAAAAAATTATATAAAATAATAGATTGCCGGACGCTCGTCTGCAATCCAGCGACGGCTTTAGCGAAATACCTTCCAGGTGGGAATGCGCGTTACCTTATCGCTTGAACAAAACACTCTGCGCTTGTTTGCTACTGTGATCCCCACGCAGCTCGGCGTGTAGGGCGCGTCCGGCTTGAACGGCGGGGCGGGCGCTCACAGCCTCTAGCCAGCGGGCGAAGTGAGGCTTATCGTCCAGAACTTGCTGCTGACCCTCCCAAAGGCTCGCCCAGCCCCAAATCGACATATCGGCGATCGAGTAAAAATCACCCGCGACATACTCGTTCTCGGCCAGACGCCGATCCAGCACGCCGTAAAGCCGGGCGACTTCGGCTCGGTAGCGGTCTTTGGCATAGGGCAGGTCCTGCGGAGGCTCCAGGTTAGGGGCGTATTTAAGGAAGTGATGCGCCTGACCCGCCATCGGGCCCACGCCGCCCATCTGCCACATCAGCCACTCTTCTACCGCAACCCTGTCCCGTTCGGTCGTGCCATAAAACCGGCCGGTTTTGCGCGCCAGATACATCAGGATCGCGCCGCTTTCGAACACCGTGATCGGCGCACCATCAGGCCCGTCGGGATCGACGATGGCGGGCATGCGGTTATTGGGTGAGATCTTCAGAAACTCCGGATCGAACTGGTCGCCCTTACCGATGTTGATCAGATGGGTGGTGTAGGGCAGCTCCATCTCTTCCAGGGCGATGGAGGCTTTCCAACCGTTCGGGGTGGGCCAGAAATACAGGTCGATCATGATGTCTCCTATGTTTCAGGCGATCATGAGGGTTTTTGGGGAAGGGGCAAGCGACAGAGGGCCATGTTACGAAAGCGTGACCGAACCCTGCCTGCACTTGACCCCGCGCACGCTGCGACGTAAAGGCAACCCTGCTACGTGGCGATTTGTTACCGGATTGCGGGCCACGCTAAACAACACCGCTAAAAGGTCAGGATGAAAGGCCCCTTTCGCTTGACCGCGTCTGGGGTTTTTTTGATGTGCCTCGGGGATCGAGGCCGAAAGGAATGACATGAGCGAGAACTGGACCAAACGCACCCAAGCCGTCCATGGCGGCATCCGTCGCAGTCAGTACAACGAGGTGAGCGAAGCGATCTTCCTGACCCAGGGCTTCGTATACGACACCGCCGAGCAGGCCGAGGCCCGGTTCCTTGAATGTGGCCCGGACGAATTCATCTATGCCCGCTATGGCAACCCGACAGTGTCGATGTTCGAACAGCGTATCGCCGCGCTAGAAGGGGCCGAGGATGCCTTTGCCACCGCGTCTGGCATGGCCGCTGTCAATGGTGCGTTGACCTCGATGCTGAAAGCGGGGGACCATGTGGTCTCGGCCAAAGCGCTGTTCGGGTCGTGCCTATTCATCCTGGAAAACATCCTGACCCGCTACGGCGTTGAAGTGACGTTTGTCGATGGCACCGATCTTGACCAGTGGAGGGCGGCGATCCGCCCGGACACAAAGGCTGTTTTCTTCGAATCCATGTCAAACCCGACGCTCGAGGTGATCGACATTGCCGCCGTTGCGGAACTGGCCCATGCGGTTGGTGCACTGGTTCTGGTGGACAACGTGTTCTCGACTCCGGTGTTCTCGCGCGCGGTCGAACAGGGCGCGGATGTGGTGATCTATTCGGCGACCAAACATATCGACGGGCAGGGCCGGGCGCTCGGTGGTGTGATCCTTGGCACCAAGGAGTTTATCCGTGGCACGGTCGAGCCTTACATGAAACACACCGGCGGTGCACTTAGCCCGTTCAGCGCTTGGATCATGCTCAAGGGTCTCGAGACTATGGCCCTACGGGTCAACGCGCAGGCCGCAACTGCGCAGGCCGTGGCCGAGGCGCTGGAAGGTCACTCGGCGCTGGAACGGACGCTTTATCCGGGTCTGAAAACCCATGCACAGAATGCTCTGGTACAGACGCAACTGGGGGGCAAGGGCGGAACCGTGCTGTCTTTGGACATCAAGGGCGGCAAGGACGCAGCATTTGCATTTCTGAATGCGCTGACGATCCCGGTGATCTCGAACAATCTGGGGGATGCGAAATCCATTGCTACGCATCCGGCAACCACAACCCATCAACGTCTGAGCGATGAACAGAAAGATGAACTGGGCATCACACCCGGTCTGATCCGCCTTTCCATTGGTCTAGAGGATGCAAACGACCTGTTGGCCGATATCCAGCGCGCTCTGGACGTTTCGCAGGGCCAGTAGAAAAGCCTTAAACCGGTGCCGTGACAGGCAGAGAGGTGGAACAACCTGCCTCTCTGACCCGAGGAGGCTGGCGGCACACTGTGTCGCTACCGCGCGCAGAATGCCGGATTTACGCTGGGTTTTTTCGATCCATCCTGTTAATTGGCCCGTATCGGGTTAAACTGGATACTGAACTTCAGCCGTTTGAATTTCGACGGCCAACCGAGGAACCTCAGCCTATGAATGTTCACCCCCGTGACATCGACGACGCCCCGAACCGGGAACAGGCCGCAGAAGCGCTGAAATTGCTGCGGCAATGGGCCAAGACCGCGCCTGCGGCCGAGATTAGCCAGCTCGACCCGTCCTTGGCGCGGCTCGTGCCCGGCATGTCGGCGGTGAACTATCCATCCCTGTCACGTGAATTTCCCGAAGGTTTTGTTGCGGATGAGGCGTACCGAGCCACATTGCCAGACCTGCAAAACGGCCCGTCCAGCCTGATCCGGGGCGCCAAGCAGCAGATCCAGCACGTGGGCATCTCGAACTTTCGCCTACCGATCCGTTTTCACCGCAAGGATGGGGATGACCTGACGCTCGAGACTTCGGTCACTGGCACGGTGAGCCTTGAGGCCGAGAAGAAGGGCATCAACATGTCCCGCATCATGCGGTCCTTCTACAAACACGCCGAGCGGACCTTCAGCTTTGAGGTAATGGAAGCCGCGCTGAGCGACTATCTGACCGACCTCGACAGTTTCGACGCGCGTCTGCAGATGCGCTTTTCTTACCCGGCCAAGGTGAAAAGCCTGCGCTCTGGCCTCGAGGGCTACCAGTATTACGACATCGCGCTGGAGCTGATCGAACAGAACGGTGTGCGCCAGAAGATCATGCATCTGGACTATGTCTATTCCTCGACCTGTCCTTGCTCACTAGAACTGAGCGAGCATGCCCGGTCGCAGCGTGGACAGTTGGCAACGCCGCACTCGCAGCGCTCGGTCGCGCGGATTTCGGTACTGGTGGATTGCGACGCCGACTGCCTGTGGTTCGAAGACCTGATCGAGCTGTGCCGCAGAGCGGTTCCGACGGAAACGCAGGTCATGGTAAAGCGTGAGGATGAGCAGGCTTTTGCCGAACTGAACGCGGCCAATCCGATCTTTGTCGAAGACGCTGCGCGCCTGTTCTGTGCGGAACTGCTGGCCGATCATCACGTGGGCGATTTCCGTGTGATCGCCAGCCATCAGGAGAGCCTGCACAGCCATGATGCGGTCTCGATCCTGACGGAGGGGCCTACATTCGCGGCCTCCAGCCTTGATCCGCGTCTGTTCACGACTTTATTCCACGTGGGTTAACCCTCCGGAGATGCGGAAAATTTAGCCGCGTCCTCCCAAAAACAGCGCTTTTTCGCCGCAATGCAGCAAAACTTGCTGCGTATGCGCAGTAAATGGGCTATGAAGGCAGGGAATGCAGCTGCCGCTTGCTCGTTGTCAAACGGGTGTGCCGCCCCCGGAAGGAAGCCGAGACGTGCGACGCCTTGGACTGCAAGACCCCGCCAACCGCCCGAGTGATCGGCGCGGACTGGGCATCCCTCTCTCAGTGTTCCGGCTGCATCGCATTTACAGGAGAGACATGTCATGAACCCAATTTCCCAACCGTTGGAGCTGCAGGCGGCTGCAATGCGCGTGGCTGGATACGCCGTGGTCAGCCAGATGAAGATTATGCAGATCATGGCCCGGTCGGCCATGGAACTGCCGATGGCGCCCCTTCATGCGCTGCGCAATACCGCATCGGAGCCGGCGCCGGCCAAACCTGCAGCAAAACGTGCGGCTGCACCTAAACCTGTTGCCAAACCGGCTGCAAAACCTGCTCCGGCCAAGCGGGCCATGACTGCCAAGAAGGTGCAATCCAAACCCGCCGCATCGAAGCCTAAGGCTGAGCCGGTTGCAAAATTCACCGCCAAACCGCGCCCGGCGGCAAAACCCGCCGCCGCCAAAGTTGCGCTCGCATCTGCAACGCCTAAACCGGCGGCTAAGGCTGCGCCTGCAGCAGCAAAGCCCAAACCGGCCGCTAAGGCGACCCCAGTAACAGCAAAGCCCAAGACAGTTGCCAAGGCAGCGCCTGCACCGGTGACATCCAAACCCTCGGCCAAGGCTGCCCCTGCGCCCGCAACACCTAAACCGGCGGCCAAGGCAACTCCGGCAAAGACCGTGGCTAAAAAGGCGGCACCGGCCAAAACTCCGGCGGCGCCCAAGACTGCGCCAAAACCCGCGGCCAAGGCACCAAGTGCGGCACCGGCCAAAGCGGCTGCAGCGACGACAGAGCCCCCTAAACCGGCCCCTCGCAAGACGCGCGCGCCGTCTAAACCGCCCGCAATGCCCAAGGTCGTTGCGAAATCCGACGAGTAATCGGGGTCATCTGCTTGACACGGTCGGGCTGGCGCGCCAACGCTGCGCGTCATGATGGATCTTCGCCCGGTCGGATATGTGATTGGCATGCTGGTCGCCATTCTGGGGGCGACCATGCTGCTGCCTATGCTTGCCGACATGATTGAGGGGCGGGGCGAGTGGCATGTCTTTCTTGAAAGCGCGATCATCACCGTTCTGACCGGCGTTGTCCTTGCGCTGAGCTGCGCCAATGGTGTGGGCGAAGGTCTGACCATCCGTCAGACCTTTTTGCTGACCTCTGGCGTCTGGGTCGCGCTGCCGGTGTTCGGAGCAATTCCGTTTTTGTTTGGCGAGACCGAGCTGCGCTTTGTCGACGCGTATTTCGAAGCGATGTCGGGCCTGACCACCACCGGATCGACCGTGATTTCGGGTCTGGATGACCTACCGCAGGGCCTGCTGCTATGGCGCGGTATCCTGCAATGGCTGGGCGGCATCGGGATCATCGTTGTGGCTATGGTTTTTCTGCCTGAACTGCGGGTTGGTGGTATGCAAATCTTTCGCTCGGAAGGTTTTGAAACCATGGGGAAAATCCTTCCTCGCGCGCAGGAGATCGCGGGCCAGATCTCGCTGATCTACGTGTTCCTGACGCTGTCCTGCGGCCTTGTCTATGCGGCCGTCGGAATGGGATTCTTTGATGCGACGGTCCACGCCATGACCACCATTGCAACGGGCGGATTTTCGAACTACGACAGCTCGTTTGCAAACTTCAGCGGCCCGGCGGAATACGCGGCCTCGGTCTTCATGATCCTCGCAGCGCTGCCTTTCGTGCGCTATGTGCAACTGGCCAATGGCAACACCTCGTCGCTATGGCAGGACAGTCAGATCCGCGCCTTTCTGGCAACCATTCTGGTACTGGTCGTCGTGATGTCTGTGTTCCTGACCTCGGTCTTTCCGCACCATTGGGAGCGGGCTCTGCGCGAGTCGCTGTTCAATATCACCTCGATCATCTCGGGCACCGGTTATGCAAGTGTCGACTACATGCTCTGGGGCAGCTTCCCGATCATGCTGTTCTTCCTGATCGGCCTGATCGGAGGCTGCGCCGGATCGACCGCCTGTTCGATCAAGGTGTTCCGCTATCAGCTTCTGTTTGCGTCGATCAAAACGCAAATCCGACGCATCCGGTCACCGCATGGGGTGTTCGTACCGCTCTATGACGGGCGCCCCGTCAGTCGGGACGTACTGACCTCGGTCATGAGCTTTTTCATGTTCTTCGTCCTGTCGATGGGGATTCTGTCCTGGGCGCTAGCGCTGACCGGGCTGGACTTCATCACATCCGTTTCGGGTGCCGCGACGGCGCTGGCCAATGTCGGGCCGGGGCTGGGGAACCAAATCGGCCCGGCGGGCAATTTCGCCGGTCTGAACGACACCGCAAAATGGCTGTTGACCGCAGGCATGCTCGTCGGCCGACTTGAGCTGCTGGCCGTCTACGCAATCTTTACCGTCCAATTCTGGAGAGACTGATGAAAAGACCGCTTGGTGCGCAGCTGTCCCATATGCTGAGGGATCGCGGCGTGGATGTGATTTTTGGCATTCCCGGCGTCCACAATCAGGAAATGTATCGCGGCATTGAAGAGGCCGGGATCACCCATGTGCTGGCCCGGCACGAGCAGGGCGCCGGGTTTATGGCCGATGGCTATGCGCGGGCGACAGGCAAGCCGGGCGTTGCCTATGTCATCACGGGTCCGGGGCTGTGCAACATCATGACACCGATGGGGCAGGCCTATAGCGACTCGGTCCCGATGCTGGTGCTGTCATCCTGTCTGGATGAGACGCAGGCGCAACGCGGTCAGTTGCATCAGATGAAGGACCAGCAAGGGGCGGCGGGTACTGTCGCGGATTGGTCGGCGCAAGCGAACACTGCGCAGGCCGCTTATGGCTTGGTCGAGCGCGCGTTCGAAGAATTCGAACTCTCGCGCCCGCGACCCAAGCACATTCAGGTGCCGATTGCGCAGCTTGAGGGCGACGCCGATCCCGCGCTATTCCCGAACCAACCGGCCTTGCGCCCCAAGGTGTTTGCCCCGGATGTCGCGCCGGTAGTGTCCTTGCTGAACATCTCCAAACGGCCTTTGTTCATTCTGGGTGGTGGTTGCAAATCGAACGAATGGCGGCAGATTCTGACCCAGCTGGGTGCAGCCTGTTTCACGACTTACGCAGGGCGTGGCATGGTCGGGGCGAACTATCAGCTGGATTTCGGGGCGATGCTGCCTCGGCCCGGCAGCGCCGAGGTGATCGCCTCAGCCGATCTGGTGATCGCTGTTGGGGCCGAGTTGGGCGAAGTTGACCTCTGGCGGGAAGAGCTTGGCCATTCGGCGCATCTGGTCCGCGTCGACTTGGACCCCGAGGTCCTGTCAGACCGCCACCGCGCTGCTGTCAAGATTCAGGCCGACAGTGCCAGCTTTGCCCGCGCCCTGTGGGCCGTTACTGAAAGCGCCAAACCTGCGACGGGTTGGACGGCTGAGGAAGTCGCCGAGGCGCGCGCCCGTTGGCGGGCCGAGGTTGATGCAGAGCGCCCAGGCATCGTGCCCGTCGTTGATACGCTGCGCGCCGCGATGCCTGCTGACACCATGATCTATTCCGACATGACCCAATTCGCCTACGCCGCGAAAGAGGTCTGGGACATGGCCTATCCCCATCATTGGCACCATCCGACCGGCTTTGGCACCTTGGGCTATGCGTTGCCCGCTGGCATCGGTGGGGCAGTGGCGCGGCGCGGGCGGCCAACGGCGGTCATAGCCGGGGACTATGGGTTCCACTACACGATGCAAGAGCTGGGCGTGGCGGTAGAGCTGGGCCTGTCTTTGCCGATTATCCTCTGGGACAACGGCAAGCTGAAAGAGATCGAGGATAGTATGGTCCGCAGTCAGATTGCGCCTAACGCGGTTGTGGCGCGCAATCCTGATTTTTGCAAACTGGCCGAGGCGTTCGGGGCGTTTTCCAGTGCGCCGAAAACTGTGGATGAGATGAAGGAGGCTGTCAAAGCTGCATTTCAGGCCTCGGGGCCGACATTGATCTACGTAACGCCGGACATTCTGTAGGCAGGAAAAAAGCCGCCGCGCAGATGCGCAGCGGCTTTTTCAGTTTGGGGACATTGTTAGTCCCAGCAATGCACCAGAACAGTCATTCCATTGGCGCGGCGGCTCAGCTCATTGGGTGAGATCTCAGCCGTCTCTTGCGCCTCTTGGCCCGAGATGCCCGCTTGCGTCAGGACATCATTCAGCCCTTGGGTCGAAACCGCCAGACTGACCGAGCGGGGTAAGGCGCGGCCCTCGGACGGGGTGGGCAGAAGCATGCCGACAACGCGGCCGCTGTCGTCAAAGACCGGACCACCGGCATCGCCCGGTTGGGCAGCCAGAGCGAGACGTTTCACACCGGCTTCTCCGTTCAGGCCGCGCACGTCCGCGATCTGACCGAAGGTGAGCGTCGGTGCACCCAAAGCCCCTTCGTAAGAGAAACCGGAGACCGCGACCTCCGACTGAATGCGCGGCTGGTCTGAGCGGAACTCGGCTACGTTGATCGGGGCCAAAGACTTACGCGGGTGCAGAACAGACACGCCCAGATCGGCGTCCGTCCAGGTCACCTGAAGCTCCTGATCGCCTTCCAGCGTGACACGGCTGCAACTGTCGGCGGCCTCGGATACGGTTAGGACAGTGCCGGATGCATCCGCGAAGAAGCCCGAACGAGACAGGCGCGGTTTGCGAACCTGAAGACCCGAGACCAGATCGACGCGCTGCTCAGCATCTGCGCCTGCGCTGGAATCCAGTACTGCATCAGTGGTGGTAAAGCTGGTTTTCATAGCGGCCAGAACGCGGGCGCGGCGGGCCTCATCACCCTCGGGCCAGACCAGCGTGAAGCCTTTGATCTTGCCATCCTTCAGCGCCGCTTCGGTGTAAGAGACGATGCCTTTGCCGCGCCCTTCCATAGTAAAGCGATCGCCTCGCAGTTCTCGCGGGCCGACCAGTGGCACGATTTCCAGCGACTGCATTACCTCATAGAGCGCGCGCAAGGTGGATTTACCGCCTTCCTGACTGATCAGCAGCGCTTGTGCGTTCAGGTCAGAGGTGCTTTGGAAATGCGCAAAAGGGGCCTCATAGTGATCAAAGGCGATGGCCTCCAGCGGCAGATCAACTGTGATCCCGGCCTGCTCGTCAGTGTATCGTGCCATTCCGACGCTGATCAGCGGAGCGTTATAGTCCTCGATCAATGCGGCGCGTTGGACGGTGGTGAGAACGCCGGTTGACTCATATCCGTTGAAGCTCTGCCAGTCGGCCATCGAACGACGTGTGCCTTGGCCGAAGGCTCCGTCTATGGTCGAGTTATAGAACCCCGCGGCCTGAAGTGCAGTCTGCAGGTCCTTGCGTTCCTGCGACGTCAGCAAACGCTCAGATTGCAGCGCCTGGGCACGGGTTTCATCCGAAGGCTGCGGGGTTGCGTCAGACAGCGTGTCAATGGTGGGCTGTTCGGGTTCGACCGGCGGGGCAACGGTGCCCCGGTTCAACACATTCGCCCCGATCGGCCAGTACTGCTGGCCCAAGGAACTTGAGAAGGTGATGAAACTGTCGCGAGGAATTTGTCCTTCGGCGCGGTAAACCCGCAGCACCTGTTCCGCGTCGCTGCGCAGGTAGGGGCCGATCACAATGGCGTACCAACCGCTGCCCAGGCGAAAACCGTTCACGTCAGGCAGTGCGCGGGCGTAGTCCTGCGCACGATCCTGTGCCTCACGCAGGGATGGCTGCGCCTCGACCTGAACCCAGACACCTTGATCTTGCTGGGCGGTTGCGGCGCGCAGGCCGACCAAAAGAAACAATAAAATTGCCGTAAATACTCGTGTCATTTTCTGCCCGTTTATGCAGTTTTGATGCTTTTGCTCAGAATACCCGATTTCGGGTGGCGAAAGCCATGGCGAGAATGCGGGGAATTTGCGGTGTGGCAGCGCAGATACAGCAGGGACCCATTGGCCCGTTGACGCCCCTCGGCCCCTTGCATAGGAAGGGCGAAACCCATCGGAACCGGGCGCAGGCGCGCCCAAAGGGAATGTCATGACAGATCAGTCCAGCGCACCTCGTTCTTTTCAGGAGATCATCCTGCGGCTTCAGACCTATTGGGCCTCGAAAGGCTGTGCGATTCTGCAGCCTTATGACATGGAGGTCGGGGCAGGGACGTTCCACCCGGCGACAACCCTGCGCGCGCTCGGGTCCAAGGCATGGGCCGCGGCTTATGTTCAGCCCTCGCGCCGTCCGACGGACGGGCGATATGGTGAGAACCCGAACCGTCTGCAGCACTACTATCAGTATCAGGTTCTGATCAAACCCAGCCCGCCGGACCTTCAAGAACTGTATCTGGGCAGCCTCGAGGCTATCGGCATCGACATGGAGCTGCATGACATCCGTTTTGTCGAAGACGACTGGGAAAGCCCGACCCTTGGGGCATGGGGTCTTGGATGGGAGGTCTGGTGCGACGGTATGGAAGTCAGTCAGTTCACCTATTTCCAGCAGGTCGGTGGTCATGATTGCACGCCAGTTTCTGGCGAGCTGACCTATGGTCTGGAGCGTCTGGCGATGTATGTGCTGGGCATCGACCACGTGATGGACATGCCGTTCAACGACCCTCAGTCCCCCAGCCCGCTGACATACGGAGACATCTTCAAGCAGACCGAAGAGGAATACGCCCGATGGAACTTTGATGTGGCGAACACCGAAGTTCTGCTGCGTCATTTCGAAGAGGCCGAGGCCGAATGCGCCACCATTCTGGCGCAACAGCATGATGATCCGAAAACAGGCAAGCGCATCGTAATGGCGCACCCGGCCTATGATCAGTGCATTAAGGCCAGCCACATCTTCAACCTGCTGGACGCGCGCGGGGTGATCTCGGTAACCGAACGCCAGGCCTATATCGGCCGTGTCCGGGCGCTGGCCAAGCAATGCGCTGATGCGTTTGTCCTGACCGAGGCCGCCGGGTACGAGGCCTGATGCAGCGTTCAGGCCAATCCGGGCAGCAATGCCTTGAGGCCGTCAGAAATCATGCCGATGGCGATGGCCGACAGGATCATACCCATGAAGCGGCTCATGATGACGCGTGCGTTGCTCGAAAGACGTTTGGACAGCCATGGGGCATTCCAGAAGGTTACCAAAAGCAAGGCGACGACGATCAAGAATACACCCGCGAAAACAACGGCTTCAAGCGGCTTGTTGACGTGATGCGCGTACAGGATCAGGGTCGTGATCGTGCCCGGGCCAACCAGAATGGGAAAGGCCAGCGGATAGAACGCGACTGTGTCAGGCGCAGGATAGGCCTCTTTTTCTCCGTCCGTTCCGTGATGCGAGGTGCTTTCGTTGCCGTTCAGCATATTCAGGCCGATCATCAGTACAACCAACCCTCCGGCGACACGCAGATGGTCCACGCTGATTCCGAACAAGCTCAGCGTCTGACTCCCAATGGCTGCGAACGCGCCGCCCAGGACCAGGCAGTAGAGCGCGGTTTTAACTGCGACTTTACGTTGATCCGCAGGGGGCAGGTCCTGCGTAACACTCAGGAACACAGGCAGGTTGGTGATCGGGTTCATGATCGCAAACAGCGCACCAAAGAACCCAACGGCGAGGGTCGATTCCATGAAAACACCCTTTTGGTATCAATCTTCACTGCGAAACCTGTCCGATTTTTCAGGAACTTGAAAGAGGCAGCCTAAGACAATGACAGGAAAATTGCTTGCGATCATTCTGGGGCTTTCGGCTGTGCTGGCCGGAGCGGGCATGTATTACCTTCAAGTCTACGGCTTCTATTATGAGGTCGAACCGAAGCCCGGACAGGACGTCGCCCTGTTGCCTGTGGATGGCGGAACTCCGCAGCCGATTGCCTATTCGTCGTTTCAGGCGATTGATGCGGATAGCTCTCCGATCCGGTATCGGGCCTGTTTCAACACGGATCTCTCCGAGGAACAGTTATCCGGCTTCATACCGGTCGAGAACGCTGAGCCCCTGACAGCTCCGGTTTGGTTTGACTGCTATGATGCGGTCGCCGTGGCCGAAGCGTTGAAATCCGGGCAGGCGCAGGCCTTCATCAGCGCGAAGAATATTCACTACGGAGTCGACCGCATTGTTGCGATCACCGAAGATGGGCAGGGCTTTGTCTGGCATTCCCTGAACAATTGCGGTGAAAAAGCCTACGATGGCACTGTAGTAGGCGAGGAATGCCCACCCAGACCGCAGGAGTAAGGAGACCGCCATGCAGCACGTCGTCGAAATTCCTGAGTTTCTGACGGCGACCTTAGGTTTTGCCGTTTACCTGCTTGGCGCACGGATCAATGATCGCGTCGCCGCACTTCGCAATTTCAACATCCCCGAACCCGTCACCGGAGGGTTGCTGGCTTCGTTTACCGTTCTGGCGCTGTATTTGATATTTGATCTTGAATTGTCATTCGAGCTGGGTACGCGGGATTTTCTACTGGTCGTATTTTTTGTCGGGATCGGATTGAACGCACGTCTGTCTGACCTGATTTCGGGGGTAAGCCGCTGTTTTTGCTTCTTATCCTGACCCTCGTGCCGATGGTTGCGCAAAACATGATCGGGGCGGCTGGCGCTTCCATGTTCGGCTATCCGGCGCAGGCGGGTGTTCTGCTCGGCTCGGCGGCGCTGATCGGCGGGCACGGGACTGCAATCACATGGGCGCCGGAAGTTGCGCGGGCGACAGGGTTGGACAGCGCGACCGAGCTTGGGGATGCCGTTGCAACGCTGGGTTTGGTTCTAGCCGCCCTGGTCGGTGGACCTATCGCGCGCTTGCTGGTTGAGGGGCGCAATCTCAGCCCCGACCGTCCAGACGAAGGGCCAAGTGTCGGACTGCCGGACGAAACAGAGGGCAAGTCGCTCGATATCGACCACCTGTCGATCATGCGCATTTTGCTGCATCTAAACCTCGCGATCATTGCGGGCTATTCTCTGAACGAAGCAATCTCGGCAGCCGGTCTAAAGCTGCCGCTATTTGTGCCATGTTGGATCATGGGAATCGTCATCGCCAATCTACGCGCCTTAGTGGCACCGTCGGCCCCACCGGTATCGCGCACGCCATCGCTGGCGTTGATCTCGGAATTTGCCTTGGGCGCGTTTCTGGCGATGTCACTAATGAGCCTTCAGCTCTGGACCATCGCCGAGCTTGGCATGGCCATCGTCGTCATCATGTCCGCCCAAACCCTGTTCACGGTGGTTTTCGTGCTGTGGGTGCTGTTCCCGGTCATGGGCGCAAACTATCGCGCCGCCGTGTTGGCTGCGGGGTTCGGAGGCTTCGCGTTAGGTGCAGCCCCCACTGCTATTGCGAATATGACCGCAGTAACCAAGCGATATGGTCCATCACCTATTGCCTTTATCGTGCTGCCCCTTGTATCCGCATTCTTTGTGGATATAGCCAATGCCATCGTCATCCAGACGATCGTAAATTTCTAAGGACCGAAAATGCCCGACCTGCTGATCGAACTGTTTTCCGAGGAGATCCCCGCGCGTATGCAGACCCGCGCGGGTGAGGACCTGAAAAAGCGGATCACCGATGGTTTGGTCGAGGCCGGTCTGACCTATGCCTCTGCCGCCGCCCTGACCACGCCGCGTCGCCTGACTTTGGCAGTCGAAGGGCTGCTGTCTGAGAGCCCCACGATCCGTGAGGAACGCAAAGGCCCCAAGGTCGGTGCGCCGGACAAAGCGATCGAAGGCTTCCTGCGCGGCGCTGGCTTGACCCGTGATCAGTTGGAAGAACGTGACACGCCCAAGGGTGCGGTCTATTTCGCCCAGATCGAAAAGCCCGGACGCCCGGCGGCTGAGATCGTGGCCGAAGTGCTTGAGGCCACGATCCGCAACTTCCCATGGCCCAAGTCGATGCGCTGGGGCTCCGGCCCGATGCGATGGGTGCGGCCTCTGCACTCGATCCTGTGCATTCTGACCGATGAGGCGGGCGCGCAAGTCGTTCCGCTTGAGGTCGAAGGCATCACCTCCGGCGACACGACCGAGGGCCACCGGTTCATGGCCCCGAACCGCTTTGCCGTTTCCTCGTTCGAGGATTTTGCCGCCAAACTGAAACGCGCCTTTGTGGTCCTGTCGCCCGAGGAACGTGCCAAGCATATCTGGAACGACGCCCAGAACATGGCCTTTGCTGCCGGTCTGGAAGTGGTCGACGACAAAGGTCTGCTGGCCGAGGTCGCTGGTCTGGTTGAATGGCCCGTGGTGTTGATGGGGCAGATTGACGACGAATTCCTCGACCTACCGCCTGAGGTACTGCAGACCTCGATGAAAGAGCACCAGAAGTTCTTTTCCGTGAAGAACCCCAAGACAGGCTGGATCGAGCGCTTCATCACCGTCGCCAACCGTGAAACTGCTGACAATGGTGCGACCATTCTAGCCGGGAACCAGAAGGTTCTTTCGGCCCGTCTGGCGGATGCGAAATTCTTCTGGGAGAACGATCTGCGCGTCGCCAAGTCGGACATCGCCCAATGGACCCGCGCGCTGGAGAATGTGACCTTCCACAACAAGCTGGGCACACAGGCGGAACGCATCGACCGCATCGCCGCACTGGCCCGCGAACTGGCCCCGTTGACCGGAGCAGATGCCGATCAGGCCGAAAAAGCCGCGCGTCTGGCCAAGGCCGATCTGAGCTCTGAGATGGTCTATGAATTCCCCGAACTTCAGGGTCTTATGGGCCGCTATTACATCGAAGCAGCAGGCGAGGACGCCGCCGTGGCCGCTGTGGCGCAGGATCACTACTCGCCGCTTGGCCCGTCAGATGACGTGCCGACCGCACCGCTTTCGGTGACCGTGGCGCTGGCCGACAAGCTGGACACGCTGACCGGGTTCTGGGCGATTGATGAGAAGCCGACCGGTTCGAAGGACCCGTTTGCTCTGCGTCGTGCTGCTTTGGGTGTAACTCGATTGATTCTCGAAAACGATCTGCGGCTGTCTTTGGATCGGTTCTTTGACAGCCAACTGATACGAGCAGAAAGCGCAATCAATGAGGCGCTGCCGGAGGCTAACGTTCTTGATCTATTGGAAGAAATCGCAGAACGAGGTGTCTTTGGTGCTGCATTCCAGACCGTAAGAGACAAAATAGATGATTTGCCTGCGGCAGCTTTTCTTGAACTTGAGAAAAAGGTCCCAGATGCATCTGACGATCTTCTGTCGTTTTTTCACGACCGCCTCAAAGTCTTCCTCCGAGATGAGGGCATCCGTCACGACGTCATCGACGCCTGTATTGTGATGGACGGCAATGATGACCTCAACCTACTGGTCAAACGCGCCCGGGCTCTGAACACGGTGATTGCGACCGAGGATGGGGAAAACCTCGTGCAGGGGTTCAAGCGGGCCAACAACATCCTGACGCAGGCCGAAGAGAAGGACGGCGTCGAATACTCCTACGGTGCGGATGTGAAATTCGCCGAGACGGACAGCGAAAAGACTCTGTTCTCGGCGCTTGACGCGGCGCAGGCGCAGATTGATCCGGCGCTCAGTGCCGAGGAATTCCCGACCGCCATGGCGGCCATGGCCGCGCTGCGCGGGCCGGTTGATGCGTTCTTTGAGGATGTGCAGGTTAACACCGACAATGACATCCTGCGTCGCAACCGTCTGAACTTGCTCAGCCAGATCCGCTCGGTCTGTTCCAGCGTTGCCGATCTGACCAAGATCGAAGGCTAAAGGTCCGGGCGCGCGGATTTGCGCGCCCAGATCACCCTTGCGTGACGGGCGCAGGGGCCTATGCTGCGGTGAAACCAAAAGGTGCCGCAGTGCAGAATAATCCGCATACCACGCTCATCACGTCCACCGCGCCCGTTGCCCCGCACACCCATGGGGGGCGGGCAAAGTGCCTGCAACGTCTGGTCCGGTTGGAGATGCCGGTGCCGCGCACGGTCGCGTTGTCTTTTGACGCGGTGCAGCGCATTGCCGAGGGACAAATCCCCGATCTGGCCGCAATCCTTGAGCAATTCGAGCCGACGGCGTTGTTGTGTGTGCGTCCCAGTTCCGAGGACCCCGATTGGGGCGGCCCCGGTGCGGTTCTGAATATCGGTATGAACGAAGCGCGGTTTGCCGAGCTGTCGAACTCGATGGGTGATGAGCCTGCCGCCGCCATGTATCTGCGCTTTGTGCAAAGCTACGCGATCCATGTGGCGCGTCTGGATGCGGATGTGTTCGACGAGATTGACGAGGATGGTGTCGCGGGGTTGAAGCGTACTCTGCACGCCTATGAGGATGAGACTGATGAGGTTTTTCCCGAGGATCGCGGTGAGCAGCTGATTGGAGTTCTGCGCTCGATGGCGCGGGCGTGGGATGGCACTTCAGCGCGCCTGCTGCGTCAGGCCAAGGGGGCTCCGGCCGATGCGGGGTTGGGGCTTGTCATCCAAGAGATGATTCCGGGCGTCGGGCAGGGTGAATGCGGCTCGGGCGTGCTGCAGTTGGTGGATCCGACCACCGGGATGCCTCAGATCACTGGCCGGTACCTGAGCCAGAGCCAGGGGCGGGATGCGTTGGGCGAAGATGTCTCAGCGCTCTATCTTGAGAAAGACCCGCGGGGACCGTCGCTGGAAGAAGTGGCGCCCAGCGCCTTTGCCGATCTGAAGGCTCAGGCCGCTTTGATGCGCGAGAAGCTGCGCGAGGAAATGCAGGTCGAATTCGTGATCCAGAACGGCAATGTGCATATTCTGGACGGTGTACGTGTTCAGCGGACCTCGCGCGCGGCGATGCGAATTGCGGTGCGGTTGGCTGAAGACGGTATCATCCCGCCACAAGAGGCGGTGATGCGCGTGGACCCTCATGCGCTTAACGAGCTGCTGCACCGTCAGGTCCACCCCGAGGCAGAGCGGGATGTACTGACCACCGCAATCGGCGCAAGTCCGGGGGCATCGACCGGCAAGATCGTGTTTACGGCCGCCGAGGCGCAAGCCAGCGCTGCGCGGGGTGAGGCCTGTGTTCTGGTGCGCCGCGAAACCTCGCCCGAGGATGTGCGGGGCATGCATGCTGCCGTTGCCGTCCTGACCGAAAAGGGCGGGATGACCAGCCATGCCGCCGTGATCGGGCGTGGTTTGGGGCTGCCCTGCATCGTCGGCGCGTCCGAGATGCGGTTCCAGACCAAGAAGAAAATGCTGACGACCCCGGATGGGCGGGTGTTCAAGACCGGAGACATTCTGACGATTGACGGAAGCTCAGGTCAGGTTCTGGCGGGGCAGCCCGAGATGCTCGAGGCCGCGCTGGACGACTGTTTCCAGACACTCATGGGCTGGGCCGATGCCGAGCGGGACATCGAAATCCGCGCCAATGCCGATACCCCTGCGGATGCGCAGACCGCGCGGAATTTTCAAGCGCAGGGCATCGGCCTGTGCCGGACTGAGCATATGTTCTTTGACCCCGGTCGCCTGATCGTGATGCGCGAGATGATCTTTGCGCAAACCTCCTCGGGTCGTGCCGCCGTGTTGGAGCGTTTGCTGCCCATGCAGCGTGACGACTTTGTGCAGCTTTTCCGTATCATGGAGGGGCAACCGGTCTGCATTCGCCTGTTTGACCCTCCGCTGCACGAATTCCTGCCCACCACCCGCGGCGGCCAGCGCGAACTGGCCGAAGCGCTGGATCTGCCTGTTTCGGATGTGGAGCGTCGCGTCTCTGCGATGACCGAATACAACCCGATGCTGGGCCTGCGCGGGGTGCGTCTGGGCGTTACGGTGCCCGAAATCTACGACATGCAGGCCCGCGCGATCTTTGAAGCTACGCTGGAGGCCCGCAAAAACGGTGCGCCAGTTGTACCCGAGGTGATGATCCCGCTGGTCTCGGCCAAGCGAGAGGTCGAGTTGGTCAAATCCCGCATCGACTCGGTGGCAGCCGCTGTCGCAGCGGAGCAGGGGCAGGAGTTCGAATACCGCCTCGGTGTGATGGTCGAAACACCACGCGCTTGCCTGCGCGCCGAAGAGATTGCGCCAAACACCGCGTTTTTAAGCTTCGGAACCAACGACCTGACCCAGATGACCTATGGTCTTTCACGCGACGACGCGGGGCGTTTCATGTCGGCCTATGTCCGGCAGGGGGTGTTCACAGAGGACCCGTTCCATGTTCTGGACGCCGACGGGGTTGGCGAATTGCTCAAGCTCGGGTCCGAGAGAGGGCGCGCGGCACAGCCCGATGTGACCCTTTCAGTCTGCGGAGAACACGGCGGAAACCCCGAATCAATCGCCATTTGCCGCGATCTTGGCTTTGACTATGTGTCCTGCTCTCCGTTCCGGGTACCGGTCGCTCGGCTGGCTGCCGCTCAACTAGCGATTTCGTCCAGACTTGGGGGTTGACAGCAGCCTGAAACCCAATGATTAGTGGTCAATAAGCGAACTTGTGGCGGAATTGTTTTTCTCCACGAGCGAATTTCCACTTGTATTTGTCTCTGATCTGGACCTTTGCGCAAGACTGCGCTAAATGCCTCGTCGCGCCCGCCGGGGGAGGGTTCGGCGCGTGAAGTGCCTGTGCGAGGTTATCTGATGCTACGTTACATAATGGCTGTTGCCACATTGGCGGCAACCGTGCTGCCGAGTGCGTCCTACGCTGAGAGGGAAGCTACGGATGCCGATAAGAAAGAACTGGTTACCCGCAATGAATTGCCGGCTCAGAGCTTTCGGGATTATCTGAAATTGTTCCAGCCGCGCAAAGTGGTGGAACCGATCAAAGTATCCTATTCCAAGGATTGGCTGGACCAACAGCCCAAAGCGTCTGGAGATGAAGGCTGGAAATGCCTGTCAGAGGCGCTGTATTTTGAAGCCCGCGGCGAAAGCGTGCGCGGCCAGTTCGCCGTTGCAGAGGTTATCCTGAACCGGGTCAAGAGCAGCCGCTTTCCCGATAGTCTCTGCGGTGTGATCCGTCAGGGGACCGGTAAAAAGTACCAGTGCCAGTTCACCTATACATGTGATGGCCGCAAGGAAGTGATCAACGAGAAGAAAGCCTTTGAGCGTGTCTCAAAAGTCGCCCGCGCGGCGATGGATGGCGTTGCCAAAGAGCTGACTGAAGGGGCGACCCACTATCATACCACTGCGGTCCGCCCGTCCTGGGCGCGGGTTTATAAACAGACGGCGAAGATTGGTGTGCACATCTTCTACCGTCACAACTACCGCACTGCGAGCAATTGAGGCAGGTCTAGCGCTGCGTCTTGAACTCAAGGCGCAGCGTATACCATTGCACGCAGAAAAAGCGTCGAAATCAGCGGTTGGAATGGCGTTTGTATGAATGCTATAGGCCCTCGAACCGCCTAGACTGGGCGAAAGTTTCACCGAGCCCAAGAAGGCCTGACCCATGAGTTCTGAAATCCGCCTCGCTTTTGCGCACCCCTCTGAACGGTCCGAGGCGACCTCGCCCAGAGGGCCTTTGGATCGCATCTCGCTGCGTGATCATACTGTCGAGGTTGAGATCGGTGCCTTTCAGGCCGAACGTGGTACGACACAGCGTATCTGCTTCAATATCGTGGTCGAGGTGCGTCCGCTGACCTCGGATATTGACGATGATGTGGATCGTATCCTGTCCTATGACCGCGTGACCGAAGCGATTGCCTATGAACTGGCGGCCGAGCGTCTGAACCTGTTGGAAACGCTGGCTGAACGCGTGGCCGAACGTATCCTGCTGGAGCCGCAAGCAGTTCGAGTATTTGTTCGGATCGAAAAGCTTGATCGTGGCCCCGGTGCGCTCGGGGTCGAGATAGTGCGCGGCAAGGATGCCGTGCATCACGACGTCGTCGAAGAGGAACGCCCTCATCCACGTCTTGTTTATCTATCGAATGAGGCGATGGCCTCGGATAACCTGACCGGCTGGATCGATCAGTTGGAAAACCGTCAGCGTCCCTTGATCCTGTGTGTCGGGGCCTCGGACCTTCCAGTGCCACAGACGGGTCACGCTATGACACAGCGCCGCATCGACCTGTTGTCGATCGAACAGAACGCGTGGGTTCTGGCCGCGCGCGATCATCGCTGCGTGGTCGTCTCGACCCGGACTGAGCTGGACTGGGCGATGAAGAACGGCCAGATTTGCGTCTGGGCCCCGTCAAAGATCGTTCTGGATGCTGTCGATGGCCCCTCGGCCGCGCCATCCGACGCGGTTGCGCTGGCGGCATGGTTTGCCGCCACCTTTGAGGCCAGCGAGATGATGGTGATCGGAGGCGCATTGCCGAAAGAGCCGAAAACGCCGCTGCGTGCAGTGGCCATTGATCAGGCACAATTGTGAGCCGCTACTACCGACCGCTGGTTCAGCACGGTACGGCTCGTCCGGATGAAGCGGTGCCTCTGGCCGGGCAGTCGCTCTGGTTCACTCATGCCGAAGCGCTTTCACGCGATGGAGCGTCTCAGGTCGTAGCCGCAGCGGATATCCCCGCGGATGTGCTACAGCGCCTCAGCCGCCCGCGCGCTGCCCTGTCCGGTTTGGATATGGCGCGTCCACATATCATGGGCATCCTGAACACAACGCCTGACAGCTTCTCGGACGGTGGCATCCACAGCTCGGTCGAGGCGGCGCAGGCCGGAGCCCTTGAGATGGTCTCACACGGCGCCACGATTCTGGATATCGGCGGAGAATCTACGCGTCCTGGTGCAGATTTCGTCCCAGCAGACGAAGAGATCGCCCGGACCCGCCCGGTGATCGAAGCGATCCGGGCTGAAACGAATTCTTTGATCTCAATCGACACGCGCAAGGCCGTTGTGGCCAAAGCGGCCTGCGAGGCCGGGGCGGGGCTGGTCAATGACGTATCGGGCTTCACGTACGACCCGGAGCTTGCGCCGTTCTGCGCAGGGCTGGGCGCGCCGGTCTGCGTCATGCATATGCAGGGCGATCCCGCGACAATGCAGGACAACCCGGTCTATGAAAACGTCGTGCTGGATGTCTACGATTTTCTGGCCGGTCAGATCGAACGGCTTGAGGCGTTGGGCCTGAACCGGGATCTGATCATCGTCGATGCGGGCATCGGTTTCGGCAAGACCGAGGATCACAATCTGGCCCTGCTGCGTAACTTGAGCCTGTTCCACGGCCTGGGCTGCCCGATTCTACTGGGCGTCTCGCGCAAGGGCTTTATCGGGTCCATCGGGCAGGAGCCGCGAAAGACCGCGCGCGCGCCGGGGTCAATCGCGGTTGCTCTGGACGGATTGTCCCAGGGCGTGCAGATCATTCGGGTCCATGACGTGGCCGAGACCGCTCAGGCCTTGCGCCTATGGGCTGCCGTCCGTTAATCCGGTCACAAGCAGAATTTACGGAGAGTCGACTATGCGCAAGCTGTTCGGAACTGACGGTGTGCGGGGCACAGCCAATACGCATCCGATGACAGCAGAAATGGCCTTGCGCATAGGTGCGGCGGTCGGGCGCTATTTCCGCCGCGACTCGACCGGAGTTCACCGCGTGGTCATCGGCAAGGACACGCGACTGTCTGGCTATATGCTGGAAAACGCGCTGACGGCAGGTTTGACCTCGACCGGCATGAACGTATTGCTGCTGGGTCCGGTGCCGACCCCTGCGGTCGGGCTGATGACCCAATCCATGCGCGCGGATCTGGGGGTTATGATCTCGGCCAGCCACAATCCGGCGGAAGATAACGGCATCAAGTTCTTTGGGCCTGACGGATATAAACTCTCAGACCAGGCCGAGCTTGAGATTGAACGTTTGATCGAAGAAGGCGTCAACCCCGCTCAGGCGCAGAATATCGGGCGTGCCCGCCGGGTTGATGATGCGCGGTTCCGTTATGGCGAGCGGGTCAAATCCTCGCTTCCGCGCGATGTGCGTCTGGATGGTTTGAAAGTGGTGATCGACTGCGCCAATGGTGCGGCTCACCGCACGGCGCCCGAGGTCCTATGGGAGCTTGGCGCCGAAGTCATCCCGATGGGCGTGTCGCCGAACGGCAAGAACATCAATCTCGAATGCGGTTCGACCAAGCCACGCGTTGCTGCGGAAACCGTTGTCTCGCATGGCGCGGATGTTGGTATCTGCCTCGATGGAGATGCGGATCGGGTCATCGTGATTGACGAAAACGGCAAGGTTGCCGATGGCGATCAACTGATGGCCCTGTTGGCCGGGGCGTGGGCCCGCGCCGAGCAACTGCGTGGTGGTGCCTTGGTGGCGACGGTCATGTCCAACCTCGGGTTGGAGCGACATCTCCAAGGGCAGGGCTTGCGGCTGGAGCGGACGGCGGTCGGAGATCGCTATGTTGTGGAGCGGATGCGCCAGGGCGGCTTTAACCTTGGCGGCGAGCAATCCGGCCATATCGTCATGAGCGACTACGCGACAACCGGCGACGGCCTGATGGCTGGGCTACATTTCCTTTCCGAGATGGTTCTGAGCGGACGCAAAGCCTCTGAGCTTGCGCAGCAGTTTGAAACGGTGCCTCAACTGTTGAAGAACGTGCGCTATCAACAGGGTCAATTGCCGCTTGAGGTCGCCAGCGTTCAAGCCGCGATTGCCGATGCCGAAGCGCGCCTGAACGGACAGGGGCGCCTGCTGATCCGCAAGTCAGGAACCGAGCCGTTGATCCGAGTCATGGCTGAATGCGAGGACGCCAACCTGCTGACGCAAGTGGTTGATGGCATTGTGGCCGAGGTCGAGGCAGCGGCGTCCTAGCGGCCCATCAGAGCTTTGCGCAGGCTGAACCACTGGCTGATGGCCATGCCCGTCAGGATCAAGGTCAGTGCGATGTAGAATCGCAGAGGCAGGGCCTCGGACAGGATCCACGCTCCGAAAACCATCGACCATACGGGGACCTGATAGTTCACGAGGGTCAGAAACACCGACCCCGCGCTGCGTGTGATCGAAACGCGCAAGAGGTTTGCCAAGGCTGTGGGCACCAGGCCCAGTACGATCAGCGCCAGAGTGGGGCGGGTTCCTTGCCATTCGGGCAGCCCTTCGGTCATCAGCATGATCGGCAACAACAGCGCCGCGCCCACCAGCAGGGTCAGGGCGGCCAGTGCAACCGGATCAATCGGAGGGCACCGACGCGTCAGGATGGATGAAACCGCGTAACACAAGGCGGCCGTGATGCAGGCCATCTGCGCAAGCGGCTCGGTTCCTTGGCCCAGTTGCAAAAGCCCCGGACCTATCAAGACCAGTGCCCCGGAAAACCCGAGGCACACCCCCAGAAATCGACGCAAGTTAAGCGGTTCGTCCGAGAAGAAATGCGCCAGTGGCAGCACCATCAAGGGGATGGCCGCCATCGACAGGCCCGCAAAGGCCGAAGGCACGAATTGCTGTCCCCAGCTGAGCAGCATGAACGGTATCGCCGTGGACAGCAGGCCAATCAAGATGATCGAGCCGCCAAGCGCCGGAGTGAGGGTTGGAAAACGGCGTCCGGTGATCCGCATCAGCAAAAGCAGCGTCAAAGCGCCAAGCGTAGTGCGGGACGTTGCAACCGTGATCGGGCCATACCCCTCAAGCGCCATGGCAACGACCATGAATGTACCGCCCCAGATGAGACCAAGCGAGAAGACGCCGATCCAATCCTGTTTTGTGGGCTGGGACACCATAGTAGTACCTGTGGCTTAGCGTAAAAAAATTGCCTTTGGTCAGGCGTTTATGGGCTGATATTTAAGTGGGTTCAAATGAAAAAAGGCGGCCATATGGGCCGCCCTTTCGCCGACGGGTGCCGGGCTTAGTTCTTTTCTTTGTCGACCATTTTGCCGGCCGAGATCCAGGGCATCATGGCGCGCAGTTTGGCGCCGGTTTCCTCGATCATGTGCTCGTCATTGGCACGGCGCGACGCTTTGATGGTCGGCTGACCAACGGCATTTTCCAGCATGAAATCACGAACGAATTTACCCTGCTGGATGTCGTTCAAAACCTCTTTCATACGCGCTTTGGTCTCGTCGTATTTCAGGATACGCGGACCGGTGACGTACTGGCCGTACTCAGCCGTGTTCGAGATCGAGTAATCCATGTTGGCGATGCCGCCTTCGTAAATCAGGTCAACGATCAGCTTCACTTCGTGCAGACACTCGAAATAGGCCATCTCGGGCGCGTAGCCCGCTTCGACCAGAGTTTCAAAGCCGCAGCGGATCAGCTCAACCAGGCCACCGCACAGAACAGCTTGTTCGCCGAACAGGTCGGTTTCGCATTCTTCACGGAAGTTGGTCTCGATGATGCCCGAGCGACCGCCACCGATGGCCGAACAGTAGGACAGGCCGATTTCCAGTGCTTTGCCGGTTGCGTCGTTGTTGACGGCAACAAGGCAAGGCACGCCGCCGCCTTTGGTGTATTCGCCGCGTACGGTGTGGCCGGGGCCTTTGGGAGCCATCATGATGACGTCGACGCCTTCTTTCGGCTCGATCAGGCCGAAATGGACGTTCAGCCCGTGAGCGAAGGCAATGGCTGAGCCCGGTTTGATGTTGTCATGCACGTATTTCATGTAGGTTTCAGCCTGCAGTTCGTCGGGCATGGTGAACATGATGACGTCGCACCAGGCTGCCGCTTCGGCGATACCCATGACCTCCAGACCTTCTGCTTCGGCTTTCTTGGCCGAGGGCGAGCCTTCGCGCAGAGCAACAACGAGGTTCTTCGCACCCGAGTCGCGCAGGTTCAGCGCGTGCGCGTGGCCTTGCGAGCCATAGCCCAGGATGGCAACTTTTTTGTCTTTGATCAGGTTGATGTCGCAATCGCGATCGTAATAGACGCGCATTTCGCTGGTCCTTTCTGTTTCGATTGCTGTGCTTTTAGCCTGAGCCTTTGGTATTGGCGATAGGGTTGAGATTGAGTATTTGTAAAAAAGATGAAGAATAATTCTCTGAATTGTGAGAACGTGAAAAAATCATGCTTGATGATATTGATCGGCGGATACTGCGCCATTTTCAGGCGGAGCCAAGCCTGACAACGGCCGAACTTGCCGAACGGTGCCGTATCAGTTCGGGTGTTTGCTGGCGACGGATCGAAAAAATGCAGGCGGCAGGGGTGATCGAAGGCCAAGAGGCCGTGATCGACTGGGCCGCCTTGGGCTACGCCGTCGAGGTCTCGTTGAGGATCACGCTGGACAAGACACAAGCACGCGCGTTTGACGAATTTACTGCGGCCGCGCGCGAGGTTGCCGAGGTAATCGAGATTCAAACCTTCCTTGGCCGCGTGGATGTGCGCCTTTCGGTACTAGCGCGGGATATGGCCCACTATCAGCAGGTCTATCGGGACCGCATTCTGACCCTGCCGCATATTGCCGATATCGAAGCATTGATGCACATCGCGCGCCTCAAACGGGATGAGGTGCTGCCAGTATGATTGAGCTGGATGAAATCGACCGCAAGATCCTCCGCGCACTGGTGCAGGACGCAACCCAAAGCGCCGGCGCGCTTGGGCGTCGTCTGGACCTGTCGCAACCCGCAACGTGGCGGCGCATCCGCCGTTTGGAAGAGGCGGGCGTAATCAAGGGCCGTCGTCTACGCCTGAATGCCGAGGCTTTGGGGTTCGGTGTCACCGTTTTCCTCGGTGTCAAACTGGCCCGCAAGGGGCAGGTGAGCCTTGAGGACTTCGAGCGCGCTGTCAGCGCCATCCCTGAGGTACAAACCGTCGAGCATGTACTGGGGTTATACGACTACCGCCTGCGCGTGGTTGCCCGAGACCTGTCGGATTTCGAACGGGTCCTGCGGCGGCGGATTATGACCCTTCCCGGTGCAGGCGATGTCGAGGCAAATGTCTTGCTCAGCGAAGAACGGTTACCCGGACCAATTGGTTGAACCGGATCAGTACTTGGTGCGAATGCAGAAGCCCGGATGATGCGTCATCCGCGCAAAGGTCAGGGGCTTTTCATCTTTCCAGGTTGTGCGCTCCAATTGAATCATCGACGTGCCCGCGGTGGTGCCCATGAACTCGGCCAATCGGCTGTCGGCTGACACGGCGCAAAATGCGACTTCGGCATCGGTAAACGGTGCTGCATTCAACAGCCATTCGTGCGGGCCATTGTCACTCAGGTCGGCCTGCTCGACTTCGGGGACGGTTTCAAGGTTGATCCAGCGTTCTTCTAACTGAAACGGTCTGTTGTCGGAGTAGTGCATGCAAATGACGTGCAGGATGCGCGCATCTGGCGCCACGCTGAGCTGCGATGCCAGCCAGCCGGGGCTGGTGACAACGTTGCGCTCGACCAGGGCATAGCGATACGCCGCGTTCTGGTTTTCGACCACCTGACGAGTCAAGGAAAACTCCAGCTTGGCATGTTTGCTGGGTTCTTTCTTGACGCGTGTTCCGCTTTTGCGTTTGCGTTCGACGACTCCCTGATCGGCCAGTTCGCGCAGGGCGCGGTTGACGGTCGCGCGGGCGCAATTGAACTCTTCCGCCAGCTGGGTCTCGGTCGGCAGCAATGATCCCTGAGGCCAAATACGGCTTTCGATCCTGCGCTTTACTTCATCTCGAACACTCTGAAAGCTGATCCGCTTATTTGCAGTCACGGGTTTTAATTTCCCTTCGTTTTAAAAGTGTATGCATCTGGGCAGAAGCACGCAGAAGTGTAAAGGGTATGTGATACTAGTTGGCGTCAATACTAAAATAATGGCGTGTTTGAGGGTTAATTTTTTCTGAAAAACAAAGATGACTTTGCGTCACCTTTTCGTCGGAAATGCGCTTTACCCGCAATGATAATGTGTTGAAGGTGCCGTCAACACTGATTGAAAGGACATCAAATGCCCGCCTTGCTGGATTCCATCGACCCAAATGGCCTGGAAGAATTTTCGGTTGTGTTCACGGACCGATCCCTGAATCACATGTCTGCGAGCTTTCAGCAGGTGATGCGCGATATCTCGGGCATGCTGAAGCAGGTCTACAATGCGGATGGCGTTGCCATAATCCCGGGTGGTGGCACCTATGGGATGGAGGCCGTGGCCCGTCAATTTGCCCGTGATGCCAATGTCTTGGTGGTGCGCAACGGGTGGTTTTCCTACCGTTGGAGCCAGATCATCGAAAACGGAGCTCTGACCGGATCAGTCACGGTGATGAAGGCGCGCGAGACTGGCAATGACAGCCCGTCGCCATTTGCGCCCGCAACGATTGACGATGTGGTTGCCGCGATCCGCGAGCAGCGCCCGGATGTGGTGTTTGCCCCGCATGTGGAAACGTCGGCCGGGGTGATTCTACCGGATGACTATGTTTCGGCCATGGCCGCAGCCGCGCATGAGGTCGGCGCGCTGATGGTTCTGGATTGCATCGCGTCTGGCTGCGTTTGGGTCGACATGAAGGCCACCGGCGTCGATGTTTTGATCTCGGCCCCCCAGAAAGGCTGGAGCGCGTCGCCTTGTGCCGGTTTGGTCATGCTGTCCGACCGAGCCGAGGCGCGGTTGCAGGACACTCAGTCCGACAGCTTTGCCATCGACCTCAAGAAATGGCGGCAAATTATGCAGGCCTATGAGGGCGGCGGTCACGCCTATCACGCAACCATGCCAACCGACGCGCTGCGCGCGTTCCGCGATACCATGGCCGAGACGCAGGACTACGGCTTTGAAAAATTGCGTGAGGCGCAATGGGCCTTGGGCAATGGCGTGCGTGCAATGCTTAAGGACAAGGGCATCGTTTCAGTCGCGGCCGAGGGCTTTGGCGCTCCGGGCGTCGTGGTCAGCTATACCGCCGATCCCGAGATCCAGAACGGCAAGAAATTCGCCGCTTTGGGGATGCAGATCGCGGCTGGTGTGCCGCTGCAATGTGATGAGCCTGCCGGTTTCAGCACGTTCCGGTTGGGTCTGTTCGGTCTCGACAAGCTCTATGACGTCGACGGCACGATTGCACGTTTGAAGCGCGTGTTGGATCAAGTTCTGTAAGCCGCTAGGGCCTCAGCGCATGCCAAGGCCCATCTGCATCAACGTTTTGCGCACCGGCGCCATGGAATAAAGTGCGTTGAGGCCCATGGCGCGTGCATCCCTCAGGGGGCGCGCTTCAAGCATCGAGGTGCGGTTCAGAAGGTCGATCCCCTTCACCCGCAGCTCGATCTCGGTATGGCGGGCTTTGTGGTAGGCCTCAAGCATCTGTGCATCGCCCAGAGTGTCGGGCCGGGCCTGTGCAAGGTCCAGCAGGGTTCGCAGATCGCCCAGAGACATGTTTAGACCCTGCGCGCCGATGGGCGGCACGACATGGGCGGCTTCGGCCATCAGGGCAATACGTTCACCCGACAACCGCTCAGCCGATTGGCTGATGATCGGCCAGATCGTGCGGTGTGAGGCCAGCTTCAAAGGTCCAAACAACCCGCAGGAGCGTTCTGTCATCGCGGCCTCAAAAGCATCTGCGTCGAGGTTCAGCAACTCGACCGCGCGCGGACCGCGCTCCATCCAGACAATGGCCGACGATGGCTGACCCTGCCAATCGGGCAAGGGCACCAAGGTGAATGGCCCGCCAGAACGGTGGATCTCGGTCGAGACATTATCATGCGCGATTGGGTGTGTCACCGCAAAGGCCAGGGCCTTTTGACCGTAACGCGTGGTGTGAACGGAAATCCCGGCGGCTTCGCGCATCGGTGAGTTGCGACCGTCTGCGGCGATCACCAGCTTGCAGCGGATACGGCTGCCGTCGCTCAGCCCTACTCGGGCCTCGGCGGTGCGGGTGAACAGGCTAACCGTCGCGGTGCCGGGGCGGAAATCGACATTGGGCAGTTCCGACAGGCGTGCGACCATCTCGCGCCGCAGCAGCCAGTTGGGCAGGTTCCAGCCAAAGGGTTGCTCGGAGATATCCGAGGCGTTGAAATCCCGCACAACGCGCGGTTCGGGAATGTCTCCGCCCGCGTCCACGATCCGCATGACTTGCAGCGGTGCGGCGTGGCTGTCCAGCCGGTCCCACACTCCGCATTGTTCCAGCAAAATGCGGGAGGGTTGCAGAAACGCGGTGGTCCGCAGGTCAGAGCCATCCACGTCGCGTTCCGTGATTGGCGGTGTTGGGTCCACGCACACCACGTTGAACCCGGCGGCGCCGAATGCGGCGGCAGCAGTCAGCCCGGCGATGCCGCCGCCGGAAATCAGGATGTCACAGCTGTCAGTCATGGCGCATTCTCCGTTCCCGGCAAAACCTAGTTCGGTTCATGCGTCTGCGCCAAGCGACATCCTGTCCCGCGTGTTAGCCGCGTGAAATCAGGATGAGGACCAAAAACATCATCGGAACCATCATCAATGCGGGGATGTATAGGCCCGGCAGACCAAACAGCAATGCCGAACAGCCCCACATGCTGACAATCGCAGCGGCGGTATAGCCCAGATCCTCGGGGCGGCCATCGGCTACGTCGCGGGCCATCCAGCCAAAAAGGGGAATTGCAAAGAGAAGGCGCTGCCAAATCGGCAGGCGCTGCGGCATCATTGTCGCGGTCATCGGGGTCTCCGTTCTGTTCGTCGCAGACCGGCATATAGGGATGATTTTGCAGCTGCAGAATATACAGATCGTCGCAGTGTGACAGCCTATCGCAGGCGGGCGAGGAAGGCGGTCAGATCGTCGGTGTGGTGGTGGATATGATCGGCGTCATGCGGGTCGGGTGCGACGTGAACCGTGCGCATTCCCATCTCATGTGGGGCGGCCAAATTGCGCGGATCGTCCTCGAACATTGCGGCCGTTTCAGCCGTGATTCCGTCCTGCGCAAAGATTGCTTCGAACGCGGCCTTTTCGGGTTTAGGACGATATTCGGCATGCTCGACTCCGTAGATAGCATCGAACAGACCATTCAGCCCGCGCGCCTCAAGTACACGCTCCGCATAAGGTGCGCTGCCATTGGTGTAAACGATGCGGCGACCGGGCAGGGCGCGGATATGGTCAGCTAGTTCGGCGTCCGGGTCCATATGGCTCAAGTCGACTTGGTGAACAGCGTGCAGGTAAGGGTCGGGGTCCAGATCATGTTCGGCCATCAAACCGGCTAGAGTGGTTCCGTATTCGCGCCAATAGTGCCCGCGCAGGCGGTCAGCCTCAGCCCGGTCGACGCCGATGGCTTGCACAACGTAATCCGTCATCAACACCTCGATCTGATCGAACAGGCGCATCTGCGGCGGGTAGAGGGTGTTGTCCAGATCGAACACCCATTGCGTGACGTGGCTGAAGGACGGTTTAACCATGCCTTGGGTGTAGGGCGCTGCGGGCGGGTTTTCAATGCCGCACTTGATTGCAGGCGGTCAGGACGGATAGACAGGTTCGAACGAGGAGACCAATCGCCCCATGCCCCAATCCAGACACCCCAGCAAAGACGCGTATACGCTTATACTCGACGCCATTGACGTCGGTATCTACAAGCCCGGAGATCGTCTGGTCGAAAGCGAATTGGCCGAACGGTTCGGTGTATCCCGCACCCCCATTCGCGAGGCGTTGCAACGCCTTGAAACGCAGTCTCTGCTAGAACGGGACGGGCGATCGCTGATTGTGGCCTCCCTGAACCACAACCAAATGGCCGAACTTTACATCGTGCGGCGCGAGTTGGAGGGGTTGGCCGCAAGCCTCGCGGCCAAACATGCGACCGAGGAAGAAATTCGCGTGTTGCAGGAGATGGTCGCCGAGGATGACGCCTTGGTCGATGATCCGGCGGCGCTGTCGCGGGCGAATCGACGTTTTCACGAGCAGATCCATTTGGCCTCACACAACCGCTACCTGGTGCAGCAACTGGACCTTGTGCATCGGACCATGGCGCTAATGGCGACCACGTCTCTGGCGGCGCAAGGGCGCAGTGAAATCGCCCAGAGCGAACATAAGGGCATCGTTGAAGCCATCGCTGCACGGGACGAAGAGGCCGCAGCGAAGGCACTGAAAGAGCATATCTCGGTAGCGTTCATGACCCGTCTGAAACAGGATGCGATCCGGCGCGACGGCTAGACCTCTTGCGGCGGGAGGTCCTCAGAAGCCTGCCCGTGCTGGGTTTTGTCCCAGAAGAACGGTTTGGCGGCCAGTTCCCACAATGCTTTGTAGGCGGCCACGACCCCCAATGGGAAATATAGGATCATCGTTGGCACCCAAGGCAGCAGAAAGCGCCGCTCTTTCGCCCAGACGGCGATGACGCCGATGATGAAGTTCAGCGCTTCTGCGGCCAGAAACAGCCAGATCAGAGTTTTGAAGGTCTGCATCGGGATCACCTGCAGGAACGGGTTCTTCAGCCCCAGGGTGGTCAACCAGAACATCCACAAGACGGGGGCCAGCAGAAACTGCCCAACCGTGCCCATGAAAAACGCCTGAACACCGATGAATTTCAGCGGTCCCAGATCCCGCAGCAGGCGCAGCGGCGCGCGCATATGGACAAGGTAGGTGACCATGAAACCTTTGAGCCAGCGCGAGCGTTGCTTGACCCAGGGCCAGGCGCGAAAGTTGGCCTCTTCATAGGTGGTGGTGTTCACGATCTCGGTCCGGTAGCCGGCGCGGCAGAGGCGCACGCCCAGATCGGCGTCCTCGGTCACGTTGTGGGCGTCCCATCCGCCAAGCTCCAGCAGTTTGTCGCGGCGAAAGAAGAAGGTCGTGCCGCCCAGAGGAACCACGAAACCCAGTTTGGCGATCCCCGGAAGAATAACCCGAAACCAGCTGTTATACTCGATGGTAAAGCAGCGAGAGCGCCAGTTGGTGCGCGGGTTGTAGTAATCAAGCGCGCCTTGCAAGCAGACGACTTCGGGCGCGGCCTGCGTGAAGTGTTCAACGACCCGCTCAATTTGGTCGGGTTGGGGGGCATCTTCGGCATCCCAGACGCCCAGAATATCGCCCCGACAGAAATCCAAAGCATAGTTCATGGCGCGGGGCTTAGTGGTCAGGCCGTTCAGCTCGGGCACTTCGATGGTTCGGATCCAACTGGGCAACTCAACCTTTGACAGCGTGTCCCTCGTGACATCGTCCTTTTCCTCAAGCACCAAAATCACATCCAGCAGCGCTTTGGGGTAGGTCAGGCGTTGAAGGCGCCGGATCAGCGCGCCTGCAATCTCACGTTCTTTGTACAAAGGAACCATGATCGACACGCAGGGCTGCCGCAAAGCGGTCACTGGCGAGGACGAGGCAGTCTTCGGGCGCAGGCTTTGGTGAGCAAAGGCCAAGAGCCCCGAGAACCGCATGACCATGAACAACAGCAGCGACACTACAGCCGCCGTCGCCAAAACGGCCATCCCCGTCAGTGGAAATGAAACGAAAGCCAGCAACGCCATTGCGACAATGCTTGCGCTGCGGGTCCGGCTCCAGGCGGTCCAGGTGCGGCAGCTTTGATCCTCGGTCACGCGGGCCTCGGCGTTTTGGGCCAACTGGTCCGAGAAGATCTGCGCAATCGAGCGGTCGATCTGATCGGCGGCGGAGACAACCGGAACGATGGTCAAATCGCAGCCCGCCATTTCGGCTGACACCGTGGCAAAGCGATCCGGGCGTGCGGTGGCGACAAACAAAAACGGACCGATCCGCAACCACGGGATCACATTGTGCCGCAGCCAGAACTCCATTGGTTTGAGAGTGCTTAACTCTGCCGAAGGCGGGGTTTGTAGCAGATCGGCGATCTGCAGATTGGTTTGCGCGGACAAAGCGGCCAGAACGTCTTTGCGGCTGGCCCAGCCCTCACTCACCAGAATTTCTCCGAGAGGAGCGTTCTGGCGGGCCTGAAGGTCCAACGCGTGATCCAGTTGGTCCTGCGTGATCACCCCGGCATCAACCAGACACGCCCCTAAGGGTTTGCGAAGCTCAGGCGACGGGATCGGATGTGTTGCAGAGATTTGTTGTGCGTTCAAATCAACCATGAAAGAAAAACCCCGACGCCTTTTGTTGGCGTCAGGGTTGAACGACTAAGGTTAACGCGCGGTTAACTCTGATAAACACATGGAATTTTGGTGTTTACGCCTGTGCTTTTGCGTCCGCCATCGCACTGGCAAAACGTTCAAACAGGTAGAAACTGTCCTGCGGTCCGGGGGAGGCCTCGGGGTGGTATTGAACCGAATACACCGGGCGGTCGGTCATGCGGATGCCGCAGTTGGAGCCGTCAAACAACGAACGGTGCGTTTCCACCACGCCGTCGGGCAGTGACTGCGCGTCCACCGCGAATCCGTGGTTCATCGAGGTGATCTCGACCTTGCCGGTTTCCAGATCCTTGACCGGGTGGTTCGCGCCGTGGTGGCCGTGGTTCATCTTGACGGTCTGCCCGCCAAGCGCCAAGGCCAGCATCTGGTGACCAAGGCAAATGCCAAAAACCGGCAGCTTGGTGGTGTCGAGGATCTCCTTGATCATCGGCACGGCATATTCGCCAGTGGCCGCCGGGTCGCCGGGGCCGTTGGACAGGAAGACACCGTCGGGCTCATGGGCCAGAACCTCGGCCGCGGTGGCAGTTGCGGGCAGAACGGTTACATCACATCCGGCCGATGCCAGGCAGCGCAGGATGTTGCGCTTTGCGCCGAAATCAAGGGCGACAACCTTGTGGGCAGGGGCCTCTTGCCGCTGATAGCCGTCGGGCCAGGCCCAACGCATCTCATCCCAGCGGTAACTTTGGGCGCAGGTGACGTCTTTCGCGAGGTCCATCCCTTCAAGCCCCGCAAAGCCGCGCGCAGCGGACACCAGTGCTTCGATATCGAAGTTGCCCTCGGGGTCGTGGGCCAATGCGACGTGCGGCGCACCCTGCTGGCGGATCGCGCGGGTCAGGCGGCGGGTGTCTACGCCACCGATCGCGATACGGCCACGACGCTCCAACCAGCCCTTCAGCTCTTCAGCCGAGCGCCAATTCGATGGCTCAGTCGGGTCCCACTTGACGACCATGCCCGCAGCCACTGGATCACCGGTTTCATCGTCTTCAGGGTTTACACCGACATTGCCGATATGCGGGAAGGTGAAGGTAACGATCTGTCCGGCATATGAGGGGTCGGTCATGATCTCTTGATAACCGGTCATGGCGGTGTTGAAGCACAGCTCGGCCACGGTCTGTCCGGTGGCGCCGAAGCCCATTCCGTAGAACAAAGTTCCGTCGGCCAAAGCCAGACATGCGGTGGGCTTGGACGGGGCGTTCTGGGCCATGGCACAACTCTCCTGCAGGTAAATCGGCGCATACCTAAGGGGGTTATACGTTCGGGTCAAGTCTGATCATTTTTTAGGCTATCGTTGTTTTTCAATAGGTTAGCGGTATTCGCCCCCTGTTGTATCACGCTTTTTGTTTGGATATGTTCGGGGTTCCTTTGTCATGGGGATGGACAAACCATATGGACATGCGATCACGGGTGAATGCCGCCCTGAAGCAAGCGATGAAAGACAAGGCAGCTGAAAGGTTGTCGACTCTGCGGCTGATCAATGCTGCGATCAAGGATCGCGATATTGCCGCGCGCGGCTCGCAAAACGAAGAGGCCAAGGGCTGCGGTGACGCCGAGGTTCTTGAAATTCTTGGTAAAATGACCAAGCAGCGCAAGGAAAGCGCCCGCGCGTATGAAGAGGGCGGACGTCTGGATCTGGCGCAACGGGAATTGCTGGAAGTCTCGGTGATCGAGGAGTTCCTGCCCAAGCAGCTGGATGAAGATGAGGTCTCGAAAGCGATTCAGACTGCTATCACCGCGACCGGGGCGGGCTCGATCCGCGATATGGGCAAGGTGATGGGCGAGCTGAAGACGCGCTACACCGGTCAGATGGATTTCGGCAAGGTCGGACCGATGGTCAAAGACCATTTGTGCGCCGCTTCAAACGGCGACTGCTGAGATTGACCCCCTTTACTGCGCGGCCGGTCCGCGCAGTTTTGCTATCAGGTCGTCATAGAGGGTGATCCGTTCATCCTCGGACAGAAACGCGCCAATCTCGACCTCGCGACCAGCTCCGATCAGGGTCACGTAGTGCGGCACTGGCCCACCGGTTTCGTGCATCTCGGGGCGGGCCCAATACCTGTTGCAAGACCATTCCTGCCGCTGTTTTCCTGGAGACTGATGGACCAGTCGCGCCTGGGAGCCGCTGAGTGTCAAAACCTCGACCGCGCTGCGTGCACGGTAGTTCGTCTGGATCGCGAGCCACAGGCCCAGAACCGTCAGCAACAGGAAGGGCAGCAACCCCCATAGGACAACCGATCCCAGCATGGCCAGAATGGGAATAAGGCCGAACGTGAAGACCGACAGGATCACGATCATCGCGCCGCGCGGGGGCAATGAGTTATGCGGCCAGAGGCGCAATTCCTGTTCGGTGTCCGAGGTATGATTCCATTGATAGGGCATAGTGGAAAACTAGCGCAAAGTTATGTGCTGTCTAAGGCTAAAGATCACACGACGTGGCCAACCCGGACCCAAGACAGCGCATCGTCCAATCTGTCATCGCCCCAGAAAACCTCGCCCCTTACGACTAGGCTGGGTGCGCCGAAAACCCCGAGGCGTTTTGCGTGGTCAGTTTCAGCCTCTAGCGCCGCGACGGCATCGGGGCTGCGCGCGCGGGAAAGGACAAGGCGGGGATCTTGCTGGCACCGCAAAAGGGCCTCTGACAGAGCGGTCTCACTGCCTGCCTCGACACCATCTTCAAACCAGATCCGATAGAGGTTCTGGGTGAAATCCTTGCCCCAACCTTCACTCATCCCGAGTAGGGCGATCTGATTGGCCAGAGGCAGGTCCGAAATGGGGTAGGGTGCAGGTAGCTTGGCATGGATGTGATACTTGGCCGCCCGGCGTTCGATATCACGCCACATATAGGCAGATTTCACCGGCTTGCCGGCAAAGGGTACGTTCTGCTGTTCGGACATCACGCTGCGCACGTTGAACGGACGCCAACGCACTGAGGCGTCGTTCTCAGTGCACCAATCATCAAGGCGCATGACCGTCAGAAAGCTGTATGTGCTGCCGATCGAATACCAAAAGTCAATTTCGGGCATCTGGACCCTCCCCGGATTGCCGGATGAGTTTCCCTTACCAGAATAGCCTATTTTGCCCGATCTGGCGATGTGTTGTTCCAAAAGGTAAGCGCGCAAAGAAAAACCCCGCCGGGATGGCGGGGTTTCTTTGTTTTTCAGTTAGGGGTTAGTGCGCGTGGCCTTTGTCCCAGTCTTCCTGCTTTGGCAGCTGCTCGAACGTGTGTTCGGGCGGCGGGGTCGGCAGGGTCCATTCCAGCGTATCCGCGTACTCGTTCCACGGGTTCGGACGTGTTTCCTTTGCGCCGCGGAAGAGGGCGTAGAATACGATGCCGAAGAACAGCAGGAACGAAGCGAAGGACACGAATGCACCGATCGACGACACGAAGTTCCACTGAGCGAAAGCCTCAGGGTAGTCGATATAGCGGCGCGGCATGCCCTGGCGGCCCAGGAAGTGCTGCGGGAAGAAGGTCAGGTTGGCGCCGATGAAGAACATCCAAAAGTGAACCTTTCCCCAGAACTCCGAGTACTGACGACCGGTCATCTTCGAGAAGTAGAAGTAGACGCCAGCGAAGATCGCGAAGACGGCACCCAGGCTCATCACATAGTGGAAGTGCGCCACCACGTAGTAGGTGTCGTGATAGGCACGGTCGATACCAGCCTGCGACAGAACCACACCGGTTACACCGCCAACGGTGAACAGGAACAGGAAGCCGAAGGCAAACAGCATCGGTGTCTTGAACTCGATCGAGCCACCCCACATGGTCGCGATCCACGAGAAGACCTTAACACCGGTTGGAACCGCGATGACCATCGTGGCCAGCATGAAGTAGGCCTGCTGACGCAGCGACATGCCAACGGTGTACATGTGGTGCGCCCAAACGACGAAGCCCAGCACACCAATCGCGATGATTGCCCAGACCATCGGCAGGTAACCGAAGATCGGCTTGCGTGCAAAGGTCGCAATCACGTGGCTGATGATGCCGAAGCCGGGCAGGATCACGATGTACACTTCCGGATGGCCGAAGAACCATAGGATGTGCTGATACAGGATCGGGTCACCGCCACCGGCCGGATCAAAGAACGTAAAGCCAAAGTTACGGTCCATCAGCAGCATGGTGATCGCGCCAGCCAGAACGGGCAGCGACAGCAGAATCAGCCACGAGGTGACGAAGATCGACCAGCTGAACAGCGGCACCTTGAACAGGGTCATGCCCGGGGCACGCATGTTCAGGAAGGTTGTTATCATGTTGATAGCGCCCAGAATCGATGACGCGCCCGAAACGTGAACGGCGAAGATCGCGAGGTCCATGGACATGCCGCCCTCGGTCGTGGACAACGGCGGGTAGAGAACCCAGCCCACGCCTGAACCCAATTGGTCGTTACCGCCGGGGCTGAGCAGTGAGGCCACACCCAGAGAGGTACCAGCGACGTACAGCCAGAAGGACAGGTTGTTCATCCGCGGAAACGCCATATCTGGCGCGCCGATCTGCAACGGCATGAAATAGTTACCAAATCCGCCGAACAGGGCGGGAATGACAACGAAGAACATCATCAGAACACCGTGATAGGTAATCATCACGTTCCACAGATGGCCGTTGGGTGTACATGGATCGGCCATGAAGCCTTCCAGGCACATGTACTGAACACCGGGGTGCATCAGCTCAAGCCGCATGTAAACGGTCATTGCCACCGAGATGAACCCGGCGATAGCCGAGAAGATCAGGTAGAGAATCCCGATGTCCTTGTGGTTGGTCGACATGAACCAGCGCTGAAAGAACGAGCGCTCGTCTTCATGATCGTGGCCATGAATGGCTGCGTCTGCCATTTTAGGTGCCTCCTGTTGCAACTACGCCGCGCAACCAGACCTCTCCGGTGCGCGGGATTACTGCTGGTTTTAGATTGCGTTGAGGTTGCCTTCAATGGCCGAGTTTGATCTGGATCAAGAATAATTGTCGCGGGCAAAGCGCTGCGCCGCGAATTCAGATCATCGATGGGTCGAATCTGGCTATTTCATTCCTTCTTTCAAGAGGTCGCGCAGGTTCGTTGGCCTGAATCGGCCGAGTTCCGCCTTGACCGACGCACGTTCGAACCGCAGAACTCCTTTGAACCCATTGCAAATTCAGAGGCCCGACATGTCAGCATATGATCCGGACAATATTTTCGCCAAAATCCTGCGCGGCGAAATCCCCTCGACCCGCGTATACGAAGATGATGAGACGCTGGCATTCATGGACATCATGCCCCGCACCGATGGTCATCTGCTGGTCATCCCGAAAACCCCATGCCGCAACGTGTTGGACGCCACGCCCGAGCAGTTGAATGCCGTTATGGCAACCGTTCAGAAACTGGCACGTGCTGCCAAGCAGGCGTTCGACGCCGGTGGGGTGACGATTCAGCAATTCAACGAAGCCGCAGGCGGGCAGGAGGTCTTCCACCTACATTTTCACATTCTGCCTCGACATGAAGGTGAACCCCTGCGCGCGCCCGGCACGATGGGGGATTTCGAAGCAATCGCCAAACACGCCGAGCAAATCAAGGCCGCGCTTTAGGCTTTGGCGATGCGTGAATTCGGGTATCGGGCCGTCCGAACTGCCTTAAACATAGCCCGGAAACGAAATTGCCGTTCCGATTTGGGGTCGGAACGGCAGACTCGTACTCATACACATTACGGGTCACCGGAGCAGATCCGGGTTACCGGTTAACATACCACTCACTCAAGACTGGTAGGACAATGTTACTCTTTAACCGGGCGAATGTATGCCGGTTTAATGGAATTTGGTTAAGCTTTTACTTAAATGGCCACAATTGCTGTCGAATATTGCAGGGTTGAAATGACCGATAGCTGCAGCTTGGAAACAGAGGGGCGCGTGCGCAGGGATTGTACGTGGATTTTGCCGCCTAGGCGATTCGATCAAGGCATTTAATGCGCAAGGCTCAGGACGCATAGCCAATGGAAAAAGAGTGCGGCGAACGCAGTTGCGGACACGAAGACTTTGGGGCGCTTGATGTACCTTATTGCCACGCGCTGCCAGTCCTTTAGCCTGCCAAACAAGATCGGTTTTCGAGGCATACGCAACAACCTTCTTGGCACGCAAGCGGTCGTCTTTTGCAAAAGGTGAAAAACTAAGGCGCGTCAATGGTGATCCGTCAAAGACGGACGCAAAGCTACTTTTCAGTTGCAAAGAATAGTCGCGGCATTGAGGGAAAGCGGCCAAGCTATTGTTCTTGTTGGTGCGGTCGAGAAGACTCGAACTTCCACGGGAGTTACCCCACAGCGACCTCAAGTAAACCGCGTGTAAACATTCCGTCTAACGCACTGAAAACTTGGTGTCTTTGACCGCGTGACCTTCTTGGGTTCTTCGCACAGTTAGGTACTGCGAGTACGACTGTTACTGTAACGGAATCCGAGGGGTCAACCCATACATGTAAGGGTGAGTCAGATTGACTCAGGTCCCGATTGCCAAATTGGGAGTTCAACTATCTGTGAGAAAAGAACTTCCATGTCATCAATATTTGGCGACAAAGCCATCGAAACAACTAGCCATTTCCAAAAACAGATGACATACAGGCGCGACTTGGGTAACGCACCAATAAACTGAGAACTCCGAATGATAGACAAAGGGTTAAGTGCCCTATTGAGGCAACAAACCGGCGTCGGCAAACGATCTGACGCGCTCAAACCGTTAGCTTGGTTGATCGGATTGCTGGTAACCCTTTTAATCGGCCTCACATTTAACAAAGCAGACACTAAGATTATTTGGTTCGTCAGCGCGATACTTGCTGCCGCAATTATCTTCTACGGATTTGCTTACACCTTTCTTTTAGTTCGCAACCCAGACGCGCTGCGGTCTGAACAGTTTGCCATTCAAAAGCTTGCGCTGGAACAGGGCATTTACGGTGACAACCTTGTAGGTGAGATCTCCCCAAAAGGAAGAAAAGCAAACATAATTGACGTTTCAAGTGATGAACAACCGCCAGCGAGTGTTATCGAGGACAGCGAAACATGAGAAAATTTGCTGTTGCAGTGGATGGTCTGACCGAAGCGGAACAAACTGATTTCCTTAGTTTTTGCAAGGAAAACAACTTGGGTTGGTGGCATTGGATAGATAACTTTTGGTTGCTTGCAGACCCATCGGAAGAGCTTTCCGTACAAGGAATACGCGATCAGATTGGCGCGATCACCGGAGGGAAAATCTGCGTCGTACTGGCAGTTCGAGAAGCTGGTTCATGGGCGGGAACAGCAAGTTCGGGGCAAGGGTCAAAAATGTTTTCTTGGCTTCGGCAAAACTGGTTCAATAGCGAGAAAAAGTAGCGTCATTCGTTCCTATTTACTATGACTCTGAGTACCCCCCGGCACCTTCGCCAAAAACTCCAAGTCCCCGCAATCCCAACCGTCCTCAAACGCTTGGTTCAACCGCCGCTTCTCATCATCTGACTTAGAGCAAGGGTGAACCAGCCCGACAACACTTTGATACATGTGCCGCGCTCTACTCTTCTCGTCGCGGTAGAAGAACTGCATGCGACCATCAACGGCATTGAAGAGGATACCAGATTGCATGTTGGCATTTTGGCTCTGTGGTCTTTTGTTCAGTTCCTTGTTGGCTTGGTCAAACAGGTCTGGGCCAAGGATCGACAAGGCGTCGTCTGGCAGTGTGTCCAAAGGGGCCCTGATAGACTCGCTGAATGTTGTTATGGGTTCGGTGCGAGGATGGGTCTCTGCGGTGGCTTGAGGAGGCTGTGAGTCCACTTAGGGACTCTGAAAATACCTCTCAGCTACAGTTTGATTCTTCATGGTTTACCTTGATTAGTTGAATACAAATCGGGGAGACAGTCTTTCCCAACCGAAGTAGATGTGGGGCGACAATAGTGGTGGCTCGCAGCTCGGCTGTGCGGACGAAGCCAACCCCAGTCGTCACATAGCAAACAACATCTTCTGCGAATTGCCGGCATTCGGGTAACACGTCACGAGTTGCCGTAGAAAGCGATCAATTCTTCACAATAGGGAACATTTGCTTCCGGAAATCCGTTAGCAATTAGGTGCTTTTTAAACTCGCGAGCAGAAGGACCAGAAGCATTTTCGGTCTTCCAGCTATGATACATATGAAGTATCTCAAACGATCCAATAAATTTAGGCATTAAGTAGCGATCTATGGCGCTCGCGGAGTTCGAAAGAACACTTAAGTATTCTAGAAGTTTGGGCTGAGATATCTTTCCGGACGCACGATCCTGCAAATCTGAAGGTTCAGGTACAACAAGTGACCGACCGAAGCCGTGGGCGAACTGATTACGGAGTTCTCTCATCTTTTCAAGCTTTGAGACCGGAAACATTTGGGAGGTACTTGTAGCGCCAAAAATGCGCCTAAAGTTGGCTTCTCTTTTGCTCCAAGAATCTCGAGTGAGCAATTTCTGATCGGCTTCGTAGTCGATCTCTACACCGCGTTTCAGTAGTGCGATGCCATCAAGTTCGCCGGCCGCTCCGAATCGGCAAAGAGGATCTGACATTAATGCGGTTCGACAAATCCTACTCATGTACGCTTCGTGAAAGGCCACTGCCGAGACAAGGGCGGACAGGCGAAGCCAGTTTCCAAGTGCATCGTTGGCCGTCAACCACTCGCCAACTGTTTTCGGAACCCGTGAAACGTCGGGCCCACCGGCTTGGAAAATGGCTGCTGTCGAAGTCCCGGGATTAGATTTTTCGGCCTGTCTCGCATGAAAACGAGCATTTTCTGTCATTACGACGAACGACCAAAAATGCTCGTTTATCTCCGTCTGACGGTCATTGAATTCATTAATGGCGACACTTCGAGATCGAAGCGGAACAGATCTATCAAATTTCAAACTTGTACCCTCTCGCACCAAGGCTGGCGCGCAACCAATAGCCAACGCTGATTTTATTCGCTAGTTCATCGAACGGTAGGATTGCCGGTTGTCCTGCATATTTTCGTCTTTTCCGCTGCATCGGTGACATTGGGCTCGAACCAGTCCGTAGATGCGGCTGACTCAAACGGTCGCTTTGGGCCGAGTGAAGGGGCAGGGCATTCTACTGATGAACTAAGCTCAAGTAAGAGACACTGCGCCGGTTTCCAGGTTGCGAAGAGGCTCACTGGCGTTCCATTTGACGTAGACTTGAAGCGCTTGAACCGTCGAAACACCCATTAAGCGCAAGAATCTTAAGGTGTTGAATTCAATGGGAGACGGGTTTCAATAATTTGGTCCCAATATTTACGTACTCCGACAAGTTTTGTCGGATTACATTAATGGCGAGACTGCGGTTCCAACAAAATTAGCTACTTAGGGTCTTGATTTTTTGAGACTCCAGAATCCGCAATTTTCCAATCGAACAATAGAAAACAGTCCGACACTCAACGCGCAGAGAAGGACTGGTTCGACCCCAATGTCACCGATGCTTCATACCACACAAATGTCGGCTAGACGGACAAAGCCGCCGTGTCTTGCCTCCGTATAACTGTACTTAAGTTGGCTTTGCTTCGGAGGTGGTCTTTATGGCGCGGAAACAGTATTAGGACGAGGATACTCACCATGAAATCACATATTTCCGCGCTTATCTGGCAGTGAGAGGGTAAACGTGTAAGCCAGGCCAACTTTACCGGTATTTTTGTCGGGCAGCAGTCTAACCCGATAGTCCAAATTGTGTCGCAATACCAAGCTTTGAATTTGGTCGGAAATTCCTTGGGATGGCCATTCGCCTAGGAATTCGCGCAAGTCTCGCATGTCGACTTTCTTCTTCAGCCGTATTGTCTCGCGGAGAAAAGCTTTTAGCTCTTCGTCCGGTTTGACTTTTTGAATATCCAGCCGCGATCTTCCGTTTGCATCAACGAGGCAGTAACCAATTCCGTATTGGCCAAAGATGCTTTCCGCAGCTTCGGCCTTTGCCAAAACATACTTGTCCGCCAGCATAGTTGGTGCTTTTATCTCAACTGCTATTGTAAGGTCATCTTCGGTCTTAATTAGCAAGTCGACGTAGTATTTTCGTACTGTTCCATTGTAAACAAACTGAATTTCGACCGGCTGCTCAGCAAATTCAGTGACGATGCTACTTCGGTCCAATGCTTTAATGAATTTCCTCTCTCCTCGGCTCTCCCATTGGACGAAACGACCAAGAGTCTTCGAATATAGTTCCCGCGCTCCTTCACATGATCGAAGCCTTGGCAACTCTTTCAGAGAAATACCTTCTGCTGCAAATGTTCCGGAGAAAGAAGACTTTGCCAGTACGGCCGCAACATATCTGTTGGCGGCTTCCTGTTGACTTTCAATTTTCTTGTTCGAAGCAATATGTTGCTTTTGCTGCCTTTGCATTTCTGTCTGCACTTGGCGAAACGTAGCTTCAAACAGGTCGATTTTACTTGAGGTGAGGCCATCAATTCGTCCCATTGCAGTCAGAACAAAAGTTGCAAACTTATTTGTAACTCTACTAGCAATCATCTCCTGCATCAGCGTCCGGTAAAACTGATTGACTGCTTGATCCTCGTTTCGAAGCCGATATTCATTTAGCACGCCGAAGGTCAAAGATTTTCTAGCCTTAACTCTCGTCTTGAGCAGGAGCTGTCCTTTCTCCTCAATCTGTCTAACCCGTTCACGTGTTATCCCATAAGTTTCGCCGAGATCTTGAAGAGTTGCCAGTTCGTAGAAGGTGTTTCCCGGCGAGAGTCGCGACGTCACGATATGCGCATTCCTGTGTTTCGTTGACGCAGCCTTGCTTGAGTAAATGTCTTTGATATCGTGCTCGACCGCCACCCATATCCTTTCAATCAAATTCGGGTGGTCTTTAATAATATCATCAAGTTTGTTTTGATCTATTGTTTTCAGAGGCTTAGTAGATCCAGATAGTTTGGCCCTCGAAGTGCCGCTATGGGCATGTTGCGAAGGGTGCTTTCGCTTCTCACTGTAAGGCTGAATGGGAGGCGGTGGTGTTGTCGGCTTGGCCCTGGGAGTGTCGCTATGGGCAAGTTGTGCAGGGTTCTTTCTCTTACGACTGTAAGGCTGAAAGGGAGGCGGAGGTGTTATCAGCTCTGAACTTCTATCACTGCGAAGCCCCAGCCGAACTTGGCGCGATTTTATACCGCCTAAAGAACGTTGATGTTCATGGCAGATGTCTGCAATCGGCAAACCTGAAACTGTAAGATCATACAGTTTCTTATCCTCTTCAGTAGACCAGCTCTGTCCTTGTCGCTTGTATCGAGTTTCCATAATACCAAGTATCTAGCCTATCAGCTTGAAGTTCCGCAATTTTCGAACCAAGCATACCTCACTACCTAGTTGGCCCGGAATATGGCCGTAACTCCAACTGCCTCTCCAGTTGCAGAGCGTCTGTTCTGGGCTCAGAGCGGACATTTGACTGAAACGCTCTGAGCCCACGCACCAACTGGACTATGCTTCTACGTCTACTGGAAAGTCTAAATTTTCATCCGGCAGCTGGCTGGCATAGGAAGTCGTCGGAACCCTAGGGTCAATCGGCTGTACATTATGTTCCTTCATCAATTTAGCCGCGGTTGAAAGGTCGGTGCCGGTGGCGGTACTTTCCTTGATTTTTGCGATCAATTTCCGAACGAGCAACCCATTGAGTTCTTCGAGTTCACGTTGGGTTGCGTTCTTGATGCTGTCGGTTTCCATGAGATCAGGCATAGGGTTCCCAAAGATGATCGAAGGCTTCAATGGCTTGCTCTCGGGTCAACTGACCAATCGCGGCTTTGAACCAGATGTTTCGAACCGTTGCTTGCTGGTCGCGCGTTCCTTCTTCGGCAAGGCCTACTAGAAAGTCGATGCGATCCGTGCCAAGGCCATCGCCGGTTTCGAGATATTCGCTCATTACCTGACCGCCAACTTCTTGCATCTCAGAATAGGTCTTTTGGTAGCCCTGTTCTGAAACACCCATCTTTTCGTTCAGGAACGCTAGTCCTTGTTCACTGAGTTGCCCGTTGTTGGCGATATCCTGTCCGATGGAGTTCAAAGCTGCCTCACTGTTTTCCCCGAACGCGACCTTGAACTGATCCTGTAGAACTCGGGTTTCCAGCGGTCGGCAATCAACGGCCTCAGGCTCCGGGGTGTTCTCTGAGTCTGCTGCGAAGTCCACTTGGGGTGACGTGAATTCAGACCCGCTGATCAACCCAAGCGATTGAGCCATCTCGTATGTGACCTCCATTCCGTTGATCATCAAGAGGTCGGTGGGTTGATACTCACCCCCAGCGTGGACACGCATTCCATTGCGGTAAACAATATCGGAGTTGTTATTGGCCTTCGCATCAGGGATATGCGCCGAGGCTGTGTTAAAGTGCCCTTTGGCACGAGCGTCAGCGGTTACATCCCGAGCGGTGGCAACTAACTCATTTGTGTCACTGATGTTCGCATTCATAGCGGCTGCAACTGTCGCTGGTTTAGCGTTTTCGATTGTCATTTTGTAATGTCTTTCTGTGAATTTGTAAGTGGGAGGCCAAGAGCCTCATGTGCCTTTTCAAGAAGGCGATGGTCGGAACACCACGCTTTGCCCATTGCGTGATCGACAGCATCATTGAGTTCCTTGCCAATGGCTCGGACAATGGGTCCGGCCTTGTATGGGTTAAGTGTGACCTTGGTGGTCACCTGTTCTGTGATAGGTCGAGGAAGATTCTGGATGGGATCATCCGAGACAAACCAAGGCTTATTCCAGCGGATGATTTTCTCTTCCGTTTTGGGCTTTGTGAACCCCGAGTTGGCCAGTACGAACTTACCGGTCCATGTGTTTACAAATTGGTTCCGTGCGTTGACTGCCCCGCCTTTGCCGTTTGGCATCTGCCAGAGGAACTCCGACCAAAGACGACACGCTATGTATCTGACCATTGCATCTGAGAGTGAGTTCTTCTCCCGGTGGACGTAGTTGGAGAGGATCACCCAGGCCTTGGCCTTTTGGGTGTACCCCATATCGCCTTCTAGCCGAAAGAACGGAAGAGCAAAGGCAGGGTTGTGCATAATGGTGCGCTGGGCTGAACCCCAAGCTGACTTGAAGGATCGCTTGGCAAAGTCGGTGGTGAGATAGTCATTTTCGAGCCAAGCCTTGATTGCGCCTTCGATGGAGCGGAGTTCACCTTGGGTCGGCAATCGTCCTGTGGGGTGACCGTATCTACGGTTCCGTTGATAGTGACCACGGCAATAGCATGAGACACCACGCCTAGGTTTGTCACAACCCGGCACTGTACACGTCTTGGTTTGGTTCTCTTTTTGATAGGCTAAGCGCCTTTGCCTGAGAGCCGCTCTCGATGCCTCGCTCCGTTCCCCTGCCGGGATCGCGGACAAAGGTAGTTTAACCATCGCCAGCGATTTTCTCTTTCACGAAGGTCGAGATGTAGAGCTTGCCATCACGGACATCCTTAGGTTCCTGGCGCGTACTAATCGTAACCCCAATTTTAGCCAAGGCTTTACGTGCGTCTGAGCCTAGAGGATAGAGATAAAGTCTGGCGTATCGCCGCCATGTGGAACTAGGGACCCCGAGTTCAGAACTCACGATAAACGGATGGTATTCACCATCGGGCTTGTTGTTGAAGTATTCGCAAAGTGCTTGTGTTTTTACTTTGGTATTCATGGCAATTGATCTGCTTTGGTCGTTCGCTCGATCATCCTTTCCAGTTGACCGACATAGAAGATTACTTCGTTGAAATGGGTGAGGATGATGGTCAGATAGTCGGTCATCTTAAGCGCACTGATCAGCCTTAAGCTTCCACCTATCGTCGTAAAGGAACGAGAGGTAATTCATGGCCGTTTCAGCCAACAACTGAGAGTCGAACTCCAGGTTCCAAGGCTCCCCCTCTGGCGGCTGAAATTCCAGCCTGTAGAGGCCTTCTGTGGACTCAGAGATGGAACCTGAGGAACGACAAAAAGAATGGGAAATGCTGTTTTCGGAGTTCTGCTTTGGCGTTGTTGCTCTCAAGTTTGATGGTCGATTGTCCCAACTGATACGGTTGATGTGGTCGATCATCTTGGGAGGTGTTTCGCCAAAGTAGAGCAACCAAATTAGCCGATGCATCAAGACCAGAGTGTCGCCTCTGTTCGGGAGTGTTATTCTTACAGTTACCCGAGGATCGGCTTGGGTCGCTTTGCGACCAACTTTCTTACCAACCCATTGACCATTGAAACTGAGTTGGTGTCGCTCACTCTTGAAGTGGCTTCTGGGGCGTTCTTTCCAGTATAGGATACCCTTCTCAATCTCCGACGTATCAAACATCTGATGCAAAAACAGAAGGTTTTGAGGGGTAAGTATTTGTTGGGTCTTTGTCATTTTTTTCCTTTGTGTGTGAAATTGAAAAGCCCCGCCGATTGGGCGAGGCTGTTAGTTCTCTCTTATTAAGGGTGTCGACGCTTTTCTGTCCCGATAGGAAGCCGCGACCATCATCGACAGGTTCTTTCTCAAAGATCTCGCCGGTGGGTGGATCAGGAACCAATCCGCGAACCACCTGGACAACTGTCGAGCCCCAAGGTGACCACAACGTGTACCTGTTAGCCGCTTGAGAAATAGTACAGTAGGACCGGGGTTGCTTGCGGTAGAAGAGGCGTCGATCTGTGGGGTCTGGCCTAACAAGATGCGGTGTAGTGAGAATATCTCGAACGAGTGGGCAGTGGCCGCTACGAGCGAGTTGAACAATAGTTTCGATGTAACCTAGTCGTTTGCAAGGGGGCATCGTGTAGAGGGTCTCAGCCATGCGTAGAGCGAGGTCTAACTTCTCCGCTTGCTGCCTTGCTTTACCAGCGCTGTTAGCTGCATTGGCTGGAAGTCGACTGCGTTCTTTGCGTTTGCTAGCGGTCTTGCGGCACCGAGAGGAACAATAGGTTTTGTTTCGACGGTACTTGAAGAGCGCCCCGCAAACTGGGCAAATGGTGTGTGAAGGTAAAGGGCTTTCGCCGTCAACCAAAGGTTCAATTATTGCATTCATGTGCTTAGAATTTCTCGAGAATTAGAAGCGGTAGACTTTCAGTTCACCGGGATTGCCTTGGGTTAGGCCGAGAGTTTCGACGTGGGCTTGGACCTGAGCGGCGCTTCTGGCTCGCATGGTTATCAGTCGGTCAAACTTTGTGTCGCCCGTGATAGGATCGACGGATTTGAAACTGGCTTCGTAAATGGACATGGGTAAGCCTCCAAAGAATTGGCGTTCAAAGAAAATGTATTTGGGAGATGGTTGCGAATGGCTCGCAAGAAGTGGATTGAGTACCGTTCAGTAAAAACCAAAGAACACCCAAGCAATCTCAGGGGAGATAAAATGGGTGTTTTTTCACGTGTACTCCATATGCAGCTTTATTATCCGGTATCGGAGAGAACCGTGCCTGTACTCCATATGGAAAGTTTAGTAGCCGAGAGCGATGATGAGGCATGTCTGGTCCATACGAGGGGTTTTTCACTATACGGTAGGTTTGTTCTCCTTATGAGGGGTAAATTCCCATAAATCCGTACACCTGTCCGACTGTATTCAATGTAACCTACTGTTATTCCAAGATTCACTTCGAGCAACGATACCCGAAGCAGTGATCATCAGGCGTATTTCCACACTAACTGAGCATCGGGTTCTCCTAAACCGTCTCACAGTGGATCGAAGGTTGACGGTTGGTTGACCGAGAGGACAGTTCGTTGGGCGGTGAGTGTATTGTAGGGGTACCGGGGGTAGACGGGAGCGGACCTACCAATAATACCCTCACAGATTTTTCAAAATTTTCGGAACCTAACTCTTAAACTCACCCTACGAAGGGATTCAAAGAGAGCTGCATCCACACGCGACGAGAGACAAGATTGAATTAAGCACAGCTAAAACCATCCTGGGTTGACGCCACTTCCTAAGAGGAAAATAGTGCTTTCGATTGTACGAGGAACTTACCGTGAATTCAGAGAAATTTTCTAGGATCGCAGAATCACTACGACAGTATCGGCGAGCGGAACTCAAAGACTTCGAAGATGATTTAAAGGGCAACGCGGTTGACAAACTGTATGTGGACCCACTGCCCAACAACGCTGTGCTAAAAACCGTTCTCTCGAGTAGTACGACTTTTGTTCTAGGGAGAAAAGGTACTGGCAAAAGTACAGTATTTGCTAAGGCCCAATCCGAACTCCGGAACTCTAGAGACGTAATTTCCTGCTACTTGGATGTCAAAAGTCTGTACGACCTGACCAAGCCAGCCGAAATTGCAGCAGCGCAAAGCGAGATTGATATTGACGCGGGGATTTGTCGAACGCATCTACTGAGAAAGGCATTTCTAGGATCCGTAATCTCAGAAATGCTCAAGGAACTGCGAAAATCCAGCGATGAAATGTCAATTTGGGACAGATGGATAGGCAGGAAAAGGACAATTGAGGACCTTGAGCAAAAGTTGTTGGACTTGGAAGGGCAAGTGAAGGAGTCCAATCTCACTGATCAAGAACTGCCTATTTTGCGAACTATTCAACAGAATTTGGCCTCTCAGAAGCAAAGAGAGAAAGGACAGGAGGCGAGTGTTGGAGTAGGTGTTGAATTAAATGCGCTCGATCCAAAACTTACTGCGAACGCAAACCTGTCAGATTTTGAGAAAACTCTCAGCGATAATGAAACTTACCGTGAGTATTCTTCGGTAGTGCTCAGCACTTTTCCATTTGAAGAGATCATCAATGAAGTAAAAGACCTACTAAAAGAAAGCGCGTTGAAACGTTTGGTGGTGTTCTTTGATGACTTTTCTGAACTTAGTTATTTGGACCAAAGACTATTTGTAGATGTTGTTTTGGCGCCTCTCAATAATTCGAGCAACGAAACCATTAAACTTAAGATAGCGGGTTATCCAGGCAGGACCTATTATGGTGGCATCGACCCCACAAAGATCGACACTATCCACTTGGACTTCTCAGAGCTTTATGAAGCATCCGAAGTTCAGACAATGGAGCAATCAGCGGTCGACTATACGACTCGCCTTCTGGATACAAGGTTTCGAGCTTTCGGTGAAAAGATAGAAGACTACTTCGATAGTAGCGCGCCACTAGAAAGCCACATGAAGCTCATGTTTCAATGCACCTTCAACGTGCCTCGTCTAATGGGAGCCCTTCTACACACCTGTTTCCTTGATAGGATCTCAAAGGGACAGTCAATTACCCAAGCTTCGATACGGCTCGCGGCTAGAAAGTACTACGATTCGACCATTGCCAAGTACTTTGATGTCTTGAACCGTTTTGCACTAGAGCCATTTGACAACAAACTTGATCGTCATAATCAAAAGAAACTTCTGGAGCACGTTGTTCGGGAACTCAGAGAAACTCGCAACAAAATTTCAGAAGGGACAGTCGGTGGAACATACTTCTCTGAGTTGTCCAACCCGCCCGTAAGTCATTTTCTCGTCTCACCGTCGGTAGTCGGGATGTTTGACGCCCTTGAAGCCAACTTCTTAGTTTCACGCTACAAGTCGACTAGAGACAAGGATGGCAAACCAGTATTTGTCTTGGCAGTTTATTATGGACTAACAGAGTTAGAGCGAATCTCTTGGGGATACCCTGCGGGAAGAGAATATCGAAATTACTTTGTACAAAGGTGTTTCGATCTCACTGCGTCTATTCATCGTTTTATCTCGAGCAAGAAGACAATACGTTGTGAACAATGCAAAACCTCCTTTCCGCTTGAACAACAAGGCAGCTTCGAGATGTACAAATGGAGGTGCCCTGAATGCGTTGAAGGGACTTGTTCAGTTGTGAACCTTGCCGATGATTTATCCGAGGAAGTGGCTCAAATTAGCGATGATATTAGACTGGAGCCAGTCGAACTTGAAATCTTAAATACCCTTCACAAAGAAGGTCGAAAGATGGCCGCTGGCGAAATCTCATCCCTAATAGACGTCACCTACCAATTGGTGGGACGTCGAACTTCAAAACTCCAAGACAAGGGACTCGTAAACAAATCCGGACGATCGGATCCAAGTCAGCGCGTCAAAAGTGAGATCCTTAGAAAAGCAGAAGAGATTTACTTTAAATAGTGAGCGAAGCTTCTCCCTGTCTTTCCGCACTACCGTAGTTGACAGGGAGAATTGCTATGGTTTTCTTTCAAATTTGACCACTTTTTGCTTTCAAAACATGGTCGCTGTGGAGAGTTAATAATTTGAAAATAGACAATTTTCAGCCGCGGCATTCTTTCGATTCCTCTGCATTCTCTCAAAGAACCCCTGACGCCCCTTGAGTACCGCAAAGCCCTTTGAACCGTTGTCCATCCACGCTTCTGTGGCTTGTTCAAAGGCGCGTGGCACTACTTCTTTTCTTGGGTATCGATTTCCTCCCGTTGCAATCCGGGTACCTTACACATCCGAAGAAGCTCCCCCACTTGCCTTTTCGCTCAACGAGCCAACCATCAAAACACTTTGGGCAACCAGAAAACACTGCTCCGCAACTGCAAACAAACTTGCGAGGATTGATCTTGTCCTGGATGGGTACGTCTTTTCCACACTCTCCACATGGTCGAAGAGTTTCCCCGCATAACTTCCGATGCTCGCACTGGAAATAGGAAAGGCCTTTCGTCGAAGTCTGCAACAACATCCTACCGCCGCAGGCTTTGCATTTTCGGTGAGCTACCTCTGCGTCGCTTAGCTCGACGGCTTGGTATTCCGGGTTCTCAAGTAGCTCTCGCGCGAATACTGATGGTCGTTGACGGTCTGCCAAAACCGTGACTGTTTTTCTCGCTCTAGTAAGGGCGACATAGAACAAACGTCTTTCTTCTGCGTGATCGAACTCTTCTGGTTTTGGGAGGACTAGGTCCAACAATGGATCATCAACAATCTCTGACGGAAATCCCATTTTGTCAGACACAGCATTCAGGACAACAACATGATCCGCCTCCAGACCTTTGGAGCGATGAACCGTCATGAACTTGAGCGAAAGTTTGGGATATCGCTTCTGCATTTGTGGGAAACCATCTGGTTTTAAGAAGTTATAGCGTCCAAGCAAAAGTACGGACGTCTTGTCGCCTTCCGACTTCGAGGCGATTCCCTTTAACACGAACTCTAGAGCCTCGTCTTCTTGGCCCCAACCAAAATGCTCTACCATAATTGCAGGTGACTCTGACGTGCCAGCAGGGACTACTTGCTTTGTGATTTGAGAAGGGTTTTGGAGTACAAACGCTCGTGCTGGCAAGGCAATCTTGTCTACGCTTCGAAAGGTTCGACCCAAATCCACTGAGCTGTGTATTCCGTGCTTACCAGCGAACACTCCACCAAACTCTTCGCCAAATTCTCGCATCAGGTGAATGTCCGAACCAGTAAAACGATAGATCGATTGCCAATCGTCGCCCACGGCGAATATTCGAGCATCCTCATGTTGTGCTTTGAGGGCCTTGAGAAGTCTCGCTCTGCCTTCTGAAATGTCTTGGAATTCATCTACCAGAAGATGACGATATGGGCTTTTGTATCGACCAGCCTCCACATGTTTAGTCGCCCGTAAGATCATATCTTCAAAGTCGATCCTGTCAGCCAGCCTTGCTTCATAAGCTTCCAGCAGTGGTTCAAAGATTTTCAGAAAAGCGTGACTGCGAGCTTTGTCTCGTGACCTTTCTCCGCGAGCCCGACACTCCTCCGCTGTAGTACCCGAACTTTTAAAGTGCCGGAGAAACGTCCCCAATGTTTGTGTAAATGCGTCGACCTGGCCCATCTCGGTCAACTGATCAAAAACCTTTTCTGGTGGAAGTGGATTCGGCGTGACGTGAGGAGTGAGTTTCTCCTCAAGGGCCTCAGTCAAACGTCCTTCTACACGTTCGTAGCTATATGTTTCGACAAGTGTAGTCTCATACTTTTGGTGAACCTGCCTCTTCCAATCCATGCCCTCGAGATATGCCTTGCAGTTGACGTTTGGGGCGGTAGTGAGTGTGTTTTCTCCAGTAGTGCTGGTAGACTTTCGGACCCCGAAGTGTTCAATGTAAACACCGCTTTCGGTGAGTCGAAAATCCGGTGTATATGCGGTCCGATTGTTCTCTTCGACATGATGTTCGTAACTTGGCTCGTATTCGTAAGCGATCCCGTTCAAGTATAGCCAATTGGCAATTTCCCACTCTTCGAAACTTCTGACCAATTCGCCTTGAAAGGTGCGAAGCTCATGCGCTTCTACATATTGATAATACTCATCTTTAGTCTTAAAATCCCACTCACTCTTGTATGGCCAGTAGAACTCTGAGAACCATTTTAACAAAGAAGATCCCAGGTCCGACTGTGGAATGATATCGTTCACTAGTATGTCTCGAAGAAGCGCTTGGAATTGTTTGTCGTCGCTCGCGTGAGCCGCCAACGCAGGATTTCCGCTTTCTACTTCACGAATGATTTTGTTGCCGAGAGCGTGAAAGGTCGTTGCATCGACTTTGGCGCCTGACCTTTCTTCAATTCGCGTCGCCATCTCAGTGGCCGCATCCTTTCCAAAAGCCATGAGAAGGATTTCCTCGGGCTTTCGGACTTGGCGATCAATAAGATAGGCAGCTTTTGCTACAATAACGCTAGTTTTCCCTGAACCAGCCCCAGCTAAAACAATCGTTGCATCCTCGTCAGTTGACACTGCAAGGCGTTGTTCTGGTGTGAGTGGGTTAGACTCGATTGTATCGAAGAAGGATTTCATAGCTTCTAGGTCACTGTTGAGAAACAGCTCTATTGCGGAAGCACGAAGCGCTTCAGGTGCCCTTCTAAATTCAGCTATTTGATCAAGCTTGTTTTGCTGCTCCGTAGGCAGGACGTTCGGGGGAATAGACTCCGGTAACTTTTCAAGTAACTTTTGGGCTCTTGTTAGGAAGGGTTCTAGAAGGCACCCCGAGGGGTAACGTTTTGGGTTCCGCAGACGTTCAACTACAGCGGCAAGAGCGTTAATCTCTTCGTTGTGCTCATCGATTTGTTGAGTAAAGTGTCTACGCCAAGCTGCGTCTGCTTTCGACACAAAACCAGCCGCTTGTGCTGAGTTAAACCCGACAGCCATTAAGTCCGTGCTGCCTTTCCGGGGAACCCTAATGGCGATTAGTCCGAATTTCTTTGTAAGCTGCAATGGACCTGAGAGCTTTTCAAAACTCAGTTGGTGTACTTTGCTTGCACCCAATTCTATCCCGTAAACACTCAATGCGATTGAGTGACCGGTTTGGCCAAAAACACGTAGAAGAGCCCCAAGCCATGGGCTTCTCCTAATTTCATGCTTGCTCAAAGTGCTCATTCCAATACGACGTTTGCTACTAATTCTGCTCTGGGAACCTACAAAGGAATACGTTAACCGTTAGGACCAAAGCATTCATCAATCAAATTAAAGGTATTTTGACCAGCCTTGGAGGCGACTGACCCCACAAACAGAAGAGGACCAGCGAGAAGCTGGCCCAAGGTTCTACTGGCAGAAGTTTAGGTGGCCAGAGCGTCCAACTCTGCGTCCATAGCGTGCTTCTCACCAGCCACTTCCTCATCAGCATGAAGTTCATCTATGAGACGCTTCCTGACTCTGTCTCGGTCATACAGGTTGTTCAGTCCCGAGCTTGTTCCGAGTTCAAGACCCGCAATCAAGTCAGCAATTTGTTTGATCCACCAACATTAAGTAGCTGAACATGACTCGCTCATAGATGGCCTGAGGTGCCGAAAGAAACCCCGCACTTTTCATTCCAACTTCCTTTTCTACCTACTCGATTGATTTCTTTTTTTTTGCTTCAAATCGAACCAAGGGTGACACAAGGCTTCCTCCGAGTTCCGCAAAAAGCGCCTTGAACGTCGTCAGGATCACGTCATCTAGCTCGGCCCTCTTGGCGTAGACGCTGATACCAATGTCGTCTTTGTTGGAGTGACCTACAGCTAGGTTTCGCGCCTCTCTCGCAACCCCAGCGTTGACCAGGGCAGATACGGCGGTGCGACGAAACGAGTGCATGTCCCATTTGGAGTTTTCGCCCTTAAGGCTCTTTCTCGCCTTTTCCAAGGCTTTACCGAGGTAGTGGCTGGGCCGCTTGTCGTAGCCGCCTAGAGTGATCCGAGGGAACAACCGCCCTTTGTTCTCTGGGCAGGACGGTTCGACTATTGCGGCTTGCTTGATTGCCGCTCTTAGCAATTCGCAATCTTCATCACCAACAATCATCACAGTCCGCTTCCCTGCTTCAGTCTTAGCCTCTGGGATGTGGATGCTGATGTATTCGCCTCGGTCCTCTATGTCGGTCAGATAGCGCCCACAGATTTCATTGAGGCGGCATCCGGTAACCCAAAGCAATCGCACTGTGACGAACATTTCGAATTGGTATTTTAGAGACGAGTTGCCAGCAATGTAAGCGAGAAGGCGCTCTGCTTCGTCTCGGGACACTGGTCGTAGTTTCTTTTCTCTTGGGTCAATCTTCTTTTTCTGCCCCGCAACACGCCTCAGAAGCGACGAAAAGGGATTGCGAACATCGGGATCAACCAACCCCCAGTGATCTAGAACACGCCAGTAGGAGGCGAGACAGCATTGATAGGACTGCAATGAACGAGCCGAAAGTATCTCGCCAGTTCTTTCTGACGGTGTGACTTTGAGATGCTCCATGAATGACAGAGCCAACGCCCTGTTGATTTCAGTGACCTCAATATTGCCAGCGAAGGCTTCAAAGCCCTCAAGGTGTTGCCGATATCTCGCCTTGGTGGACTCTTTGATGCCATCAGCCTCTCTCAACCACCGATGTGCTGTGCCTTTGACGGTCGTCCTTTCTTGAATGGTCAGTTTGGCAACCTGTTTGACGATGGGTTCGGGCGTCGAACCTTCTCCAATCGACGCCAGAATCTCAGGCAAGACCTCCTTCCGCCTGACCAAAGCCTCAGCCAAGTCCTGCGTTCCGAGACCCCGCACGATCTCTTTCTTACCGATGATAGCTTGGTATTCGTGGGGTACTGCGACTCTGACTGCGTATCCCTTACCTCTCTTAAAGAGGCCCTTTGGCACCCGTACATCCATCTCAAAAGGCTCCATTTGTCGTTGCATTCGACGAAGAAACCTGTTGAAAATCAAGTACTTGGTGCGGTCGAGAAGACTCGAACTTCCACGGGAGTTACCCCACAGCGACCTCAACGCTGCGCGTCTACCAATTCCGCCACGACCGCACTGCCAATGACTTGGTAGCGCGGCGTATAGACCCTTGGAACCCGGATGTGAAGAGGCAAAAGCGCGTTGGTTTAAATTCAGTACCGGCATTCATATCTTTAACAGCCAACCGCCTTGTAGGAGCCCCCAATGACCACCCCGGATACCCGCCCCGTTGTTCAGATTGATGTTGTCTCTGATGTCGTATGCCCTTGGTGTATCGTAGGCTTCAAACAGCTTGATCAGGCGTTGCAGCAGCAAAACGTACTCGCGCGGCTCAGGTGGCATCCGTTCGAACTGAACCCGCAGATGTCAGCCGAAGGGCAGAACCTGCGCGAACACATCATGGAGAAATACGGCAGCACCGCCGAACAAAGTGCACAGGCGCGCGAGAGGCTGACCTCGATTGGGGCAGAGCTTGGCTTTGCTTTCAATTTCACTGACGACAGCCGCATGGTGAATACGTTCCAGGCGCATCAGTTGTTGGACTGGGCCGAGGGGCAGGGGCGGCAGCATCCCCTGAAGCTTGCGCTTTTCGAAGCATATTTCACGGATCAAAAGGATGTTTCTGACATCGATGTACTGGCAGACGCGGCTGAGGCGGCCGGGTTGGACCCGCAAGCCGCGCGTGCGATTTTGGCATCCGGGGATCATCAGGCCCCGGTGCGGGAGAAACAGCAATTCTGGGCCAGTCGCGGGATTTCTGGCGTGCCTTCGATGGTGTTCGCCGGGAAATACCTGACCACAGGAGCGCAAGGAGTCGAGACATACGCCAATGTCCTCAAGCAATGTCTGGAAGAGGCCGCGTGACCTCTTTCCCCCAACCGACCGGCACGGTATGAGGCAAGTATGGAATGGAAGATCTCAGACGGACTGACCGACTACCAAGAGGCCGTCGCCTTTATGGAGGCGCGCGTAGAGGCCATTGCCGCAGACGAGGCCGAGGAATGCGTCTGGCTGCTGGAACACCCACCCCTTTACACGGCGGGTACGTCTGCGCGGCTCGAGGATCTAACCGACCCTGACCGGTTCCCTGTCTATGAAAGCAAGCGTGGCGGGGAATACACCTATCACGGCCCCGGCCAGCGCGTCGCCTATGTCATGCTCGACCTGAACAAGCGAGGCCGTGATGTGCGCCTGTTTGTAAAGCAGCTCGAGACCTGGGTGATCGCCGCATTGGATGAGTTCAACGTCAAAGGCGAGATTCGCGACGGGCGCGTTGGCGTGTGGGTGCAACGAGACGACAAACCGCTGACGATCACCGGACAACCTGCGGAAGACAAGATCGCCGCCATCGGTCTGCGCCTGCGCAAATGGGTTAGCTTTCACGGCATCTCAATCAATGTCGAGCCTGAGCTGGACCATTTCTCGGGCATTGTACCCTGCGGCATTCGGGAGCACGGTATGACATCGCTGGTTGACTTGGGGTTGCCGGTGACCATGGCAGATGTGGATACTGCCCTACAAAAGACTTTTGCGGAAGTCTTCGAACAAGCCGACGCCTAGGGTTGCAGAACTATCTCTTGCCGCAGTTTCGCAGTGGTTTTGTCGAAGATCAGGATTCGGTCGTCGTCGGTGACGACTGCGTACCAGTTGTTCCCAATCGTCACAGCCTTTGCTTTTGCGCCATCCGGCAGTTCGATCTGATCGGGCAGGGTCGGGGTTCGGTCCGATAGCCGGATGACAATCAGTGCGAATGTCACTAGAACCCCGCCAATCATCACCGCGGTCAGTAGCATGACCATGCGCCGAAGCAGCCTCAGCTGCGGCGTTTCCTGCGGTTCTTCTTGGGGTTCGGAAGGGACAGTCATGGGCACCCGACAGGTTGAGTTTCAGATTGCAGCCGCTCCGCCGCCTCGCCTTGATAAGGCGCTTTCGCGGGATGTTCCAGCCGAGGAAAACCTGTCACGCACCCGTCTGGCGCGTTTGATCGAAGAGGGCTCGGTTTTGGTCGAGGGCGCTGAGGTGCGCGATCCAAAGGCCAAGGTGGCGGAAGGCGCCACGGTGGTCATCACGGTTGCAGAGGCCGAAGACAGCCATATCGGCCCCGAGGATATCCCGCTGGACGTGGTCTTCGAAGATGACGACCTGATTGTGGTGAACAAACCTGCGGGGATGGTCGTGCATCCTGCGCCAGGTTCGCCGAGTGGAACGCTCGTGAATGCGCTGCTTCATCATTGCGGGGCAGACTTGTCCGGGGTTGGCGGGATTAAACGACCTGGCATTGTCCACCGTATCGACAAGGAAACCAGTGGGCTACTTGTGGTCGCCAAGTCGGATGCAGCTCACCACGGGCTTGCGGCGCAATTCGAGGCGCATAGTGTCGAGCGTTACTACCGAGCGGTTTGCTACGGCGTGCCGTATGCCAATGACCCGCGCTTGCGGGGTGTCAAAGGCGTCAGTTTCGAGCCGGGCAATATCATGCGCCTGACCACTCAGCTTGCTCGACACAAAACCGACCGTCAGAAACAGGCGGTTCTGTTTCACGGAGGACGGCACGCGGTGACGCGGGCGCGTGTGGTCGAAACATTTGGTGCCCCGGCGGGGCTGGCACTGATCGAATGCTGGCTGGAAACAGGGCGCACCCATCAGATTCGCGTGCACATGGCCCACGCAGGTCATGGTCTGGTTGGCGATCCGGTCTATGGTGGCAAACGTAAATTGGCGGCCAAAGCGTTCAGTGCGGCAACCTCTGAGGCCGTGCGCGCCTTTCCGCGTCAGGCGTTGCATGCCGCCGTTTTGGGCTTTGAACACCCGGTAACCGGCGAAAACCTTCGATTTGAAGCGGATCTGCCGCATGACATGCAGGACCTGATTGAAACGCTTCGGACCCCTCTGTCATAATATGCAAACTCCTGTGAGTAAGAGTTTCTTAGCTTTCCTTTACCCAAGCTTAATTTCAAACTGTTAACGATACCTCTTGAAAGGGATGGGTTCCTTACCCATATCGTATGTTAAAGAGCTAAACATTTGTCGGAGGGACATCAAAATGGCAAATTACGCAAATCTCCCCGCGCCGACGCCTGAGGGCGGCCTGAACCGCTATATGCAGGAAATTCGCAAGTTTCCCCTGCTGGAGCCGGAAGAAGAATACATGCTGGCCAAGCGCTGGGTCGAAGAGCAGGACACCGAGTCCGCTCATAAAATGGTCACGTCGCATCTGCGTCTGGCGGCCAAGATTGCCATGGGCTATCGCGGCTACGGTCTGCCGCAGGCCGAGGTTATTTCCGAGGCCAATGTCGGCCTTATGCAGGCGGTCAAACGGTTCGACCCGGAAAAAGGCTTCCGTCTGGCGACCTATGCAATGTGGTGGATTCGCGCCTCGATCCAGGAATATATCCTGCGGTCTTGGTCGCTGGTGAAGCTGGGCACAACCTCGGCGCAGAAAAAGCTGTTCTTCAACCTGCGCAAGGCCAAGGCGCGCATCGGTGCGTTGGAAGAGGGCGATCTGCGTCCTGAGAACGTCACTAAGATCGCCAATGATCTTGGCGTGACCGAGGAAGAGGTCATCAGCATGAACCGCCGCATGTCGGGCGGCGATGCCTCGCTAAACGCGACCGTCGGGTCCGAAGGCGAAGGCACCATGCAGTGGCAGGACTGGCTTGAGGATGAAGACGCCGATCAGGCGGGCGACTACGAAGCCCGTGATGAGCTGGACGCCCGGCGTGAGCTGCTGGCAGCCTCCCTTGAGGTGCTGAATGATCGCGAAAAGGACATCCTCACCCAGCGCCGCCTAATGGATCAGCCGGTGACTTTGGAAGAGCTCAGCACGCAATACAATGTGAGCCGCGAGCGCATCCGTCAGATCGAAGTCCGCGCGTTTGAGAAGTTGCAAAAGAAAATGCGCGATCTGGCCCGCGAGAAGGGCATGTTAGCGACCCGCTGATACAGTGAATACATCGGCCCGCACATAGCGCGGGCCGATGCTCCTACGACTATGCGAAGATAAAGTCTTCTTCCGACAATTGGTGCGCCCGAACGCCCGCGAGGGTAATGCTGCCACCATCATCGAATTCGATTTCCGTACGGAAGAAGCGACCAGAGATGTCATCCTCGATATCTTCGAAGCTGGTGATCCCGTCATATCCCGTCAGGTCGATTTTGTCCTGACCGGCGCGGAACCCGAAAATCCAATCATCTCCGTCGCCTTCTTCGTAGACGAACGTGTCCGGCCCGCGACCACCGAATAGTTTGTCGTTGCCGGCACCACCATCGACCAGGTCGGCACCGCGCCCACTGAAGATTTTATCGTTGCCTTCATCGCCGCGCAAAATGTCAGCGCCGCGTCCACCGAAGATTACGTCGTTGCCTGCGCCACCAAGAGCTACATCGTCACCCGAGCCGGCGCGTATGACATCTTTGCCGCCCCCGCCATGGATGAAGTCCTGACCACGTCCTGTGAAAATGAACTCATCGGTGTCATCCCCCAGCACGAAATCGGTGTTTTTCTGCGATAGAATGCTGGTTACAGACACAGGCAGCAACACACCGTCCAATTCATGGATGACACCGTTGGAAGCAATCGTGTCGAAGGCAACTAGTCCAGGGTCTTCGATGCCATCATCTGCATCTCCGAGACTTGGTGGCGTGCTTTCGAGATTCAACTCCAGCGTTCCGCCCTGAACGGTAGGGATCTCTGCGCCATCGCCCAGACCCGCGACCTGTTCCAGCGTGAAAGCGTCACCCACGACATGGTATGTCAAAATCTGGGTTAGCAACGGTATGGGATCGCCACCGCCCAGTAATGTCAGCGCCTTGACGATGTAACTGAGCGACCCGGCCTCGTCTGCGCCGGTGTATCCCAACTGTTGCGCCAGACCGATGAACGCCGAGTCTCGTGGTGCGAACAGGGTCAACATAGCGTCGGGGTTATTCAGAGCATCGCCCAGATCAGCTGCCAGTACGGCCTCTCTCAGAATATCGAAATCTTCTGAATTCTTGTCGAACTCTCCCGGAGCGCCGCTTTCAAGGACCAAACCGGTTATCGTTTGTGTGTCGTCGGACGACCCCGTGCCATCCATTTCAATCTCAGTCTGAATATCTTTCATATCTTTGCATCTCCCACCCTGTTAATTGCCCTGGGTTGGATGTCTGTCAGAAACAACCACAAACCGCGCAGAGCGATGTAAAGGGCTACGGAGCGTAGTCGGATACGGATCACTGAATATGAAAGCTTTTTGCTCTTCGATCTGAGTTTTGGGAGTGTTTGACGTTGGAAAATGTCGGCTAGACGGCGGTTTGCGCATGAAAGTTAATGTTTTCAGAAACAACGTATGTGGTCAGGGAGAAGTTGATTGAAAAGAGGGGAAGTGGCAATTTCAAGACAGAGTTGCCCTTACTATTTGTATCCAAGAAGTCGCGGTTTTTAGCTGGGGAAAAGACTGGCGAGATTGTGGCTGTCTGTTAGGTTGCACGGGTTAAGATCTAAATATGCGATCTGATATCGGGCCGGAATACTAGAGGGGAAAACGATGCAAAAACCTGTTCAATTCGGTGTCCTTGGCGCGGCCAAGTTCGCGCGCCAGTATATGGCCCCGGCGATCCACGCGGCGAATGGGGCGCGTTTGGCCGGGCTAGCGACCTCGGACGCGGCCAAGGCCGAACCATTTCAGGCCTTCTGCCCCGATCTGACCGTCTATGACAGCTACGACGCGCTGCTGGATGATCCCGAGATCGAGGCCGTCTATATCCCTCTGCCAAATCACATGCATGTCGAATGGAGCCTGAGGGCGCTTGACGCGGGCAAACACGTGCTGTGCGAAAAACCGATGACGATGCAGGCGGCAGAGTTCGATGCGTTGATCGAAAAGCGCGATCAGACAGGTTTGCTGGCGGCTGAGGCCTATATGATCGTGCATCACCCTCAGTGGCAGTTCGTGCAGAAACTCATCGCGGATGGCGCCATTGGCAAGCTGGTCCATGTGACAGGCGCGTTCAGTTTCGACAATCGTGAGGAAACCACGAACATTCGCAATCGTGCAGAGACCGGCGGGGGCGGGTTGCGGGATATCGGGGTGTATGTCATCGGCGGCGCGCGGTTCGTCACCGGTCAGGAGCCGTCTGCAGTTCAGTCCGCGATCCGGTGGCAGGACGACATCGACACGTTCACCGAAATTCGCGCGCAATTCCCGGGCTTTACCTATTCGGCCTATGTATCGATTCGGATGCACCCGCATCAAGAGATGGTGTTTCACGGCGAGGGCGGTGTTATCCGCCTGACAGCCCCGTTCAACGCGCGCGTGTTCGGCGAGGCGCGCGTCGAGCTGCATCGACCGGGGCTTGAGGTTCAGGTGACCCGGTTCCCAGGCGACGATCACTACAAACTGCAGGTTGAAGCCTTCTGCCGTTCGGTCCGCGACGGGGCGGCCTATCCTTGCCCGCTGGAGTTTTCGCGTGGGACGCAAGAGATGATTGATCGCGTGTTCGCGGATGCCATTCCCCTCTGACTTGCCAGTAGTCGCCCGGCGCGCGTATTCTGTGCTGCATCCACAAAAGGAGAGGTGTCATGGCCGGAGGTTGGGCCCGCGATGGTGCGGTCAGCGAACAGATCGAGGTGTCAATTTCCGACGAACTGGCACGTATGCAGGCGCAAAAGCGACCGGTCGGTGAAAGCCTGACCCATTGCGCGGAATGTGAGGAACCCATTCCCGAGAAACGCCGACAAGCACTGCCCGGCGTCAAGCTTTGTCTGGACTGTCAGCAGGAGAGAGACGGGACATATCAACAGCGGTCAGGCATTAACCGGCGCGGATCAAAAGACAGCCAGTTGAAGTAGGTCAGGCGCAGGATGCCTAACTCTATTGCAAAACAACCATTGATGCAGAACGGGTTGCTACTTGGGTTTCTAGCCGCGTTTCTCTGGGGCACGCATAGTGTAATCGTGCGCTATCTAACGAGCGATTTGGGTGGACTACAGATCGCGGTGACCCGCTTGTTCATCGCGGCACTAGCGGTTTATTGCATTTTGCGGGTCATGCGTGTGCCCGTTTCGATCGAACACAAAGACTGGAACTTTCGGCTGGCCGTACTGTCGACAGTCGTGAACTATATCCTGTTTCACGTAGGGCTGGAATACACAGGTGCCGCCAATGCCATGGTACTGGAAAACACCGCCCCGTTTTTTGTGCTGCTTTTCCTTTATTTCTTTGCAGATACGCCAGTTACGCGCGTGGATGTACTCGCCACGATACTAGCGATTTTTGGGGTGTTCCTGACCGTGTTCCGAGATTTTCAGGGTGGCGGAGAGCCTTTGTTCGGTGATCTTTTGGAAATTGGCGCAGGGCTTAGTTGGGCCGTGTTTCTGGTTTCAAGTAGCCGGGCCATGCGCAATTCGACCTCAACAGCCGAGCGATTGAACTTTCTATTCGGAATTTTTGTCTGCGCTGGTGCACTGTTGCTACCATTGGCTGCGTTTTCCCTGCAAACCCCGACGGCGAAGGATGTGATTTTTCTGATCCTACTGGGCGTCCTTCCCACGGCGATGGCCTACTACCTCTGGTACGAGGCCGCCGTGCGCGTATCGACCTTGACGGCAACGTTGATGTTTGCCGCTTCTGTCGTTTTCACGTTTATCAATTCGGCGCTGTTCCTGGGGGCCGCGATCACACCGATTGCGGCCCTAGGAGCTATTTTGATTGTGGCTGCAGTCTTCCTGACGACAAAGAAACAGGAGTGATCAGCCCTCCATCGCTTCCAGTTCGTCAATGAATCCCGAGATCATCGACAGGCCCTTGTCCCAGAACTTGGGATCGCTTGCGTCCAGCCCAAACGGAGCGAGCAGATCCTTGTGGTGTTTCGACCCACCGGCGCGCAGCATCTCGAAATACTTGTCCTCGAACCCCTCAGCACCGCTTTCGTAGACCGAATAAAGCGCGTTCACGAGGCCGTCTCCGAACGCATAGGCGTAGACGTAGAAGGGGGAATGCACGAAATGGGGGATATAGGCCCAGAACGTTTCATACCCTTCCATGAATTCGAATGACGGCCCGAGGCTTTCCGCCTGAACGCTCATCCACAGGGCGTTGATGTCGTCCGGGGTCAGTTCGCCCTCGCGGCGGGCGGCGTGCAGCTTGCATTCGAAATCGTAGAAGGCGATCTGGCGGACGACCGTGTTGATCATGTCCTCGACCTTGCCAGCCAGAAGCACCTTGCGCTGTTCCTTGGTTTCGGCCTTGTCCAGCATTTTGCGGAAAGTCAGCATTTCACCAAACACGCTAGCGGTCTCGGCCAGTGTCAGCGGGGTCGAGGACAGCATCTCGCCCTGATCCGCCGCCAGGACCTGATGGACACCGTGGCCCAATTCGTGTGCAAGGGTCATCACATCGCGCGGTTTGCCCAGATAGTTGAGCATCACGTAAGGGTGGACATCGGTCACGGTCGGATGGGCGAAGGCGCCGGGCGCTTTACCCGGCTTCACCGCCGCGTCGATCCAGCCTTTAGAAAAGAACGGCGAGGCAATCTCACCCATGCGCGGATCAAAGGCGTTATAGGCATCCATCACCGTCTTCTCGGCCTCGTCCCAGCCGACGATGCGGGTGTCTTCCATTGGCAGTGGCGCGTTGCGGTCCCAGACCTGCATCACGTCAAGCCCCAGCCATTTGCGTTTGAGTTCGTAGTACCGGTGGCTCAGCTTGGGGTAGGCGGCGACCACGGCTTCGCGCAGGGCTTCGACCACTTCGGGCTCGACGTCGTTCGACAAGTGGCGACCGGTCTGAGCGGTTGGCATGTTGCGCCAGCGGTCGACGATTTCCTTTTCCTTGGCCTGCGTGTTGTGAACGCGGGCGAAGGTTTTGATGTTCTCCTGAAACACCGAGGCCAACTCGCGCGAGGCCGCCTCGCGTTTGCTGCGGTCCTGTTCGGTCAGCAGGTTCAGGGTGCCTTCGATGTTCAGCTCTTCGCCGTCGACGGTGAAGGTCAGGCCCGCGATGGTTTCGTCGAACAAACGCTCCCACGCGTCACCGACAACGCCGAGGTCGTGGAGGAATTTCTCCAATTCGTCAGACAGTTGGTAGGGTTTCATCGCGCGAATGCGGCGGAAGACGGGCTCATAACGCGCAAGATCAGCATTGGCCGCGAAATGGGCCTGCAGAACGTCGTCTTCGATGCGGTTGATCTCGAGCGTGAAGAACACCAGAGGGGTGGTGAAGACGGTGATTTTTTCCTGCATGTCCGACAGGAACTTGGCGCGATCGGCATCGGTGGTCAGTTGGTAGTAGCGCAGACCGGCGAAGGACATGATCCGCCCGGCGATGGCGTTGATCTTTTCGTTGCGATGCACACAGGTCAGCAGGCCTGCGGCGTCCAGATCGGCCAGTTTGCCTTCGTAGTCCGAGGCGAATGAGGCGCATTCGCCCTCAAGCCAGTCCAGATCCCGCGTCAGCTCGGCCGCTTCTTCCGAGGCATAGAGGTCGGTCAGGTCCCATTCGGGCAAGTTGCCGAGGTTATCGGCACCGCCGACTGCATTTGCATCACGGACGGGAAAGGGCAGGTCGCGCATGGAACACCTCTGATTAGCTTTGTTGCCAAACATCTAGGGCTGGCGCGCCCGGATCACAAGCCGCCAGTCAAGATCAGTGCCGCGCGGACGCCTTAGGGGCGATTTGCCAGGAAATGCGCTGTCAGCTCGTCCAGAACCGGGTTGCGAACCTCGGGGGCCTCCATCAGCACTTCATGCTCACCATCGGGGATCTCGATCAGGCGACCGTTGGGCCAGTTCGCCATCCGAGCCCGGATCGCCTTGCGGTCAACGATCTGCTCGTGGCTGCCCAGATAGGTCAGACAGGCGGTGTCCGGCGCCGGTTGCTCCATCAGCCATTCGCATTCGCTGAGCGCCTCACGTAACCACTGGTTGGACGGGGCTCCAAGGGCCAGCTCGGGATGAGCCTTCAGTTGATCCTGCATCATTTTGAACATGTCCGGGTCGCGCGTCAGCGAGTTACCCTCGAACGGTTCCGCAAGAACATAGCTGGTCAAAGAAGTGGTCGGCGGTGTGCGTTCCCCCAATCCCAGCGCCGTGCCCCAATAGGCAGTCAAACGGCTGAGGGGCTTCATGATCGGGACAAAGAAAATGCCCCACATCGGCCCGGTAAATGCGCAGGCTGCAAAGCAATCGTTCTGGATGACCGCCCGCAGGCCGATAGCTCCGCCCATCGAATGTCCGATCACATACCACGGGCGCGGTAGGTCCAGTGTCTCAGCCAGCTCCAATACCACGGCGACGTCATGCTGATAGTCGGTGAACTCTTCGACATGCCCGATGCGGGGTTCGTCCAGCATTCGATCGGCCAAGCCCTGTCCGCGCCAGTCGACGGCGAGGGCGGCAAATCCGCGATTCAGGAATTCCCCTGCGGTGCTTGCATATTTCTCGATATATTCGGTACGGCCCGGAAATAGGAAGACCGTGCCGTTCTTTGCATCCTCGGGCAGCCAGTGCCCGACACGGATGCGTTTGCCGTCGGCGGTGTGGAGCCAATGGGCTGTACCACCGGCAGGGTCGCCGGCCACGTCATCATAAAAGGGGGCCGGCGAGTACTCCATCAGGCCAGAACCGATGCAAGCTGCATGGCGATTCCCATGTCACCGTCAACGCTGAGCTTGCCGGACATGAACGCGCCGGTCGGGTTCAGTTCGCCGCTGAGGATCTGTTCGAACGTGTCCGCATCCGCGCTGAGTGTCACGTCTGCGTCGTCATCACTGATGCGGGCACCGTCTCCGTCCAGAACAATTGCGCCCAGATCGGCGATTGCAAACTTGGCGGACGCATCAAAGCCACCGCCGGCCAGCTTTTCGTTCAGCGCGGCCGCAGCCTTTTCAAGAATCTCGCTCATGCTTTTCCTCATATTGTTTATGCGCCGTGAATGGACATCCTCGGTCGCAACGCTACACTGACCATTGTTATGGGTATTGCAATCACCAATCTCAAAGGTACCGTTGCGGCACTTGCCGTTCTAGTCATGTTTTCCACCAGTGGTGGAGCGCAACAAGCGGATTCCCGCGACGAAGAAGCGCTGTTGCGGCAACTTGCGCAGGCAACACCGGAACAAGCCATCGGTCTGGATCGTCAGTTGCAGGCGCTGTGGTCGCAATCGGGCTCGGCCTCGGCTGATCTGTTGCTTGAGCGGGGGCGCGAAGCGCTGGATGATGGCGATATCGAGGCCGCAATCGAACATCTCACCGCGTTGACCGACCACGCGCCCGAATTTGCCGAAGGCTGGCACGCGCGGGCCTCGGCCTTTTTCGGCATCGACCGGTTTGGAATGGCCGCCGCCGATCTGGAACACGCGTTGACCCTCAACCCGAACAACTATCAGGCCATTTACGGTCTGGGCCTGATCTTCGAGGTGGTCGGCAAACCCGATCAGGCGCTTGAGGCTTATTCCCGCGCGTTGGCTATACATCCCCATCATGAAGAAGTAACCAATGCCATGAATCGGCTGAAGCCTCAGGTTGAAGGCAAGGCGCTGTAAGTCGGAAGGCGCAGGGGGCAAAGGTGAGCGGGTCATCCCGAGTAGTGGCCGTACTTGGCCCAACGAACACAGGTAAAACTCATTACGCGATCGAACGCATGCTGGGGTATCGGACTGGTGTTATCGGCCTGCCTCTGCGTCTGCTCGCGCGTGAGGTCTATGACAAGATAGTCGCCATTCGCGGCCCCTCGGTCGTGGCGCTGGTGACCGGCGAGGAGCGGATCGTACCGCCGCGTACGCAGTATTGGGTCTGCACGGTCGAGGCGATGCCCGAAGGCATGGGCGCAGATTTCGTCGCGATTGATGAAATTCAGCTCTGCGTGGATCCCGAACGCGGACACGTCTTCACCGACCGGTTGCTGCGGTCGCGGGGAACGAGCGAGACGCTGTTCATGGGGTCCGACACCATGCGCGGACCGATTGCGGCACTTGTGCCCGAGGCGCAGTTTGTAAGGCGCGAGAGGATGTCTCAGCTGGTGTATTCGGGATCGAAAAAGATCAGCCGAATGCCCCCGCGAAGCGCCATTGTCGGGTTCTCGGTCGAAAACGTCTATGCCATCGCAGAACTGCTGCGCCGCCAAAAGGGTGGGGCGGCCGTGGTCATGGGTGCGCTCAGCCCGCGCACACGGAACGCGCAGGTCGACCTCTATCAGAATGGTGAGGTCGACTATCTGGTTGCCACCGATGCCATCGGGATGGGCCTGAACCTAGATGTGAACCACGTGGCGTTTTCGTCCCTGACCAAATTCGACGGTCGCCGGATGCGCCCCTTGGCTCCCAATGAGCTGGCCCAGATCGCGGGCAGGGCAGGCCGGGGCATGTCGGATGGCACCTTCGGAGTGACCGGCGAGGCCCCGCCGTTGGACGAAGGCGTTGCGCAGGCCATCATGGACAGCCGCTTTACGCCGATGAAAAAGCTGAACTGGCGGAATGCCGCCCTTCGCTTCGGTTCGGTGGACGCGCTGATCGACTCGCTCGAGGTCAGTCCGAATGATGAACATCTGACCAAGGCCCGCCCTGCAGATGACCTGAACGTGTTGAAATCGCTGTCGCAAGTGACCGAGGTCGCGGCCCGCGCCAGCGATGGCCCATCGATCCGATTGCTATGGGATGTGTGCCGAATTCCCGATTTTCGGGGCATTAGCCATTCGGAACATGCCAATCTGCTCGAGGTGATCTACGGCCATCTGCACGAACGCGGCGCGATCCCAGATGACTTCATGGCGCGGCAAATCCGCCGGATCGACCGCACCGACGGAGATATTGATGCGCTGTCCAAAAGGTTGGCTTATATTCGCACTTGGACATATGTTGCGCAACGAAACGGCTGGGTCCGTGACGAATCGCATTGGCGTGAGGAAACGCGCACTGTAGAAGACAGGTTGTCGGACGCTCTGCATGATCGTTTGACGCAAAGATTTGTGGACCGGCGCACCTCGGTGTTGTTGCGCCGGCTCAAACAGAAGGAGGCCCTTTTGGCCGAAGTAAATGACAAGGGTGAAGTGACCGTCGAAGGCGAATTCGTCGGTCGTCTGGAAGGGTTCCGGTTTACACCGGACAAAAGCGCGCAAGGGGCTGAGGCGAAAGCGCTCAAGTCGGCCTCGCTGCAAGCACTCGCGCCGCAATTCCATCTGCGTGCCGATCGCTTCTACAATGCACCCGATACCGAAATTGATTTCACTGATCAGGGCGGCCTGATGTGGGGCGAATACGCTGTCGGCAAACTGGTTGCCGGGGCCGAGCCTCTCAAGCCGATGGTCGAGGTTTTTGTGGATGAGGCCGCAGGGCCGGACGTCGAACAGAAGGTGCAGCGCCGTCTGCAGCACTTCATCGACCGTAAAGTGGCCGCGCTTTTCGAGCCGCTGCTGAACCTGTCTCGAGACGAAGAACTGTCCGGTCTGGCGAAAGGCTTTGCCTTCCGCATGGTCGAGGCGCTGGGCGTGCTGCCCCGCGCGCAGGTCGCGCAAGAGGTCAAGGATCTGGATCAGGACGCCCGCGGCGCGCTGCGCAAGCACGGCATCCGTTTTGGTCAATTCACCATCTTCATGCCATTGCTGCTGAAACCTGCACCCACGCGCCTCCGCCTAGTTCTTTGGGCGCTGTCCAGTGGTCTGCAACATTTCCCCGAGGCACCGCCCCCGGGCCTGGTCACCGTACCCGTCGCCAAGGATGCGCCACAGGGCTATGACACAATGTGTGGCTACCGCGATGCGGGCGAGCGCTCGATCCGGATCGACATGCTGGAGCGTCTGGCCGATATGCTGCGGTCTGAGGACAGCCGGGGCGGCTTTGAAGCCAAACCCGACATGCTCTCGATCACAGGCATGACGCTGGAACAGTTCGCGGACCTGATGCAGGGTCTGGGCTACAAGGCAGAACGTAGCGAGCGTGAAAAGGTCAAAGCCGCTCCGGCTGAGGCAACTGCGACTGAAGCGGCAGAACAACCCGCCGCCGAAGAAACCCCGGTAGCTGAGGTTCCGACAGATGAGGTCGCCGCACCCGCCGAGGCGCCAGCCGAGGCCACCGAAAGCACCGAGGCGGCAGCCGAGACTCCGGCCGAAGAACCCGCAAATGACGAACCCGAGGTCGAGGTGTTCTACACTTTCACATGGGGCCGTCAGCGCCAGCAAAATCGCGGCCCGCGCCGCGAGCAGGGGCAGGGCAAAGGAAAACCGCGTGGGAAACCTCAGGACGGTCGCAAGCCGCAAGGCAAGAAGGGCGGCAAGCCGCAGGGCGCGAAGTCCTTCTCGTCCCGGCCTCCAAAGAAGGAAAAGGCGATCGACCCCGACAACCCGTTTGCTGCAGCGCTGATGGGTTTGAAGGGCGGCAACTGATCCGTCATGGATCAGGCCAAGCTGCGGATCGACAAATGGCTCTGGCAGGCGCGGTTCTTCAAGACCCGTAGCCTGTCGGCGAAACAGGTCAACGGCGGCCATGTCAGGCTGAACGGCAACCGGGTTCTGAAACCAGCCCAGACGGTAACGCCGGGCGATGTTCTGACCTTCCCACAGGGCAAAATAATTCGGGTCGTGCGCGTTGAAAAACTCAGCGACCGCCGCGGCCCAGCCCCCGAGGCGCAAACACTGTACTTCGATATGACGGAAAAGCAGGACGTTCCGCCCAATAACCCGTCATATGAAGGAAAAGGTCGTCCAACCAAGAAAGATCGGCGCGCGCTTGATCTTTCTCGCACGCCAAGCGGCCCCACATCTTGAAGCCAAACCCGGACTGAACTAGCTAGACGCCAAACCTGAATGGGATTCTGAACATGACCTACGTCGTTACCGAAAACTGCATCGGCTGCAAATACACCGACTGTGTGGAAGTGTGCCCTGTGGACTGTTTCTACGAAGGTGAGAACACGCTGGTCATCCACCCCGACGAATGCATCGACTGCGGCGTCTGTGAGCCAGAATGCCCGGCTGATGCAATCCGTCCCGACACCGAACCAGGCATGGAAACCTGGGTCGAGTTCAACCGCAAATACTCGGAAATGTGGCCGGTCATCGTGACCAAAAAAGACCCGTTGCCAGAGGCGGAAGAGCGCGATGGTGAGGAAGGCAAGATGAAGAAGTATTTCTCCGAAGCTCCGGGTGAAGGCGGATAAGTGATTCGCGCCCCATTTCGATGGCATAGGAAAGCGGTCTTCCAAGCCTAATCCCTTGATTGCAGGCCGTTTATAAAAAAATTCCCCTAGGGAAACTTTTGAGTGTCTCATTTTTGTGATATACTCTCTCCCTACATGATGACTGAGATTGGGATGTACTCCGTAAGTATGCTCGCTTTGGAGTTCTGAATTTGCGACAAACAGACCGCCTGCCGGGGCCACAATAGGCACCGAGCTTGGGTTTTTTGTTGTTTGCATCCCGGTCCAAAACCAAGGAATGAATTGAATGTCGAAGTCGAAAAAGCTTGAGTTCCGCCCGAACGACTATGTTGTCTACCCCGCCCATGGTGTGGGTCAGATCATTTCGATCGAAGAGCAGGACGTCGCTGGATTTTCGCTCGAATTGTTCGTCATCTCTTTTGAGAAAGACAAGATGACCCTTCGCGTGCCGACAAACAAAGTGACCGAATCCGGTCTGCGTTCGCTCAGCTCGCCGGATGTGATCAGCCAGGCGATGAAGACGCTAAAGGGCAAGGCCAAGGTCAAGCGGGCCATGTGGTCGCGTCGCGCACAGGAATACGAACAGAAGATCAATTCGGGCGATCTGATCTCGATCGCCGAAGTGGTTCGCGACCTGCATCGCACCGATGACCAGCGCGAGCAAAGCTATTCCGAGCGTCAGCTGTACGAAGCCGCGCTTGAGCGTCTGACCCGCGAGGTTGCCGCCGTGTCCGGAGACGGAGAGATTTCTGCCGCCAAGCAGGTCGATGATGTTCTGACCTCACGCGCCGCTGCCGCTTAAGGTCGCGACGATTGAAACTGCAAGGCCGCTCCGGCATCGGGGCGGCCTTTTTCGTTGCTTGGTGGATTGGCGAAAACCGGTTAGTTTTTCTGTAGATGCAAGCAGATACCGGTTCGGCATGAAGAAGACGGTGAAGTTCCTATATATCGGAAAGGCCCCGATTTCGGTTTGGTTCCGCTATGGTTTGATCCTGTTCGATGTGGTCACCATCATCTTCTTTGTCGCCACCGCGCATTTTCCGCATGGCCCATGGGTTACTGGTATCAGTTGGGTGGTTGGCTTTATTATCCTTCTGGATTTTTCCGCCAGAATGTGGATCGCCAAGGATCGCTGGAAGCTGTTGCGTAAAATTTATACGCTGGCAGATATCGTGGTGATCGTGTCGTTGATCCTCGACCCGTTTCTGACCGGCAATCTCGCATTCCTGCGTATCCTGCGCGCCCTTCGGTTGATCCACTCGTACCATCTGCTGTGGGACTTGCGGCGCGACAGTACCTTTTTCCGCACACACGAAGATGCGGTCATCGCAGCCATCAATCTGCTGGTTTTCGTGTTTGCAACTTCGACAGCGGTTCTTGTCTTTTTCATCCCTGAAGATGCTAAGAACCCCTATATAGATGCGCTCTATTTCACCATGGCGACCCTGACGACCACGGGATTTGGTGACATCACCCTGTCGACGCCTTGGGGCAAGCTGTTCTCGGTGTTTATCATGGTGGTGGGTGTTGCCCTGTTCGTGCGCTTGGCGCAGGCGATTTTCATGCCGCAGAAAGTGCGCCACAAATGCCCCAGCTGCGGGCTGTTCCGGCATGATCCGGACGCGGTACATTGCAAGCATTGCGGCTGCACCCTGCGGATTGAGACGGGTGGGGTGTCTTAAAGCTGAGCCGCTATTGCTACCAGGAAAGTGATTTCGGCCAATTGCTGAGAAGCGCCGAGGATATCTCCGGTCTGGCCGCCTATCTTAGCTTTTGCCACGAGGGCCAGCACACCCACAACGAGTGCGGCGCATAGGGCGGGCAAAATGACCTGTCCACCGATCAGCAAAACTCCCGTCAAACCCGCCAGAGCCAGCGAAACCGCGACTGGGCCCACGGACGGGGCGCCGACAGAATGGCCTAGACCGGATTTACGCGCATTGGGCAATGTAGCCATCAGCAAGGGCATGAACGCGCGTGACACCACACAAGCGGCAATGATCGCTAGAAACGCACCGGCAGACAAAAGGGCCGCGACTGCTGCAACTCGCATCAGCTGCGAACCAATCAGGGACAGCACGCCATATGTGCCGATGTGGCTGTCCTTCATGATCTCCAACCGGCGTTCTGGCGTGAACCCGCCCCATAGGCCATCAAACGTATCGGCCAACCCGTCCTCATGCATTGCGCCGGTTGTCATGGTCAGGGTCGCCACGAGCAAAACGGCGCTCACGAAAGGCGGAACCGACAACGTCAGCGCCAGCCACCCGATGACGCAGGCCAATGTACCAATCACGAGGCCGACCACCGGAAAGGCCCAAGCCGCCTGCGCTTGCCGGGCAAAGACCCTCTCGGGCAAACGGGACAGGGGTAGGCGCGTCAACAGGACCAGCGCCAGCGGGATATCCCATGCGGAAACCGGATTGGTGTCGTTTTTTTGCACTTCTGCGCCTTTCGAGGCCTTGTTGGATTCAGTGCTTCGGTTAAACACACAGGACCACTCTGATGCAATGAGGCTTTGATGCTGCCTGAACTGAATGATTTGAACACGTTCCGCGACGCGTTGACCAGCGCTCCGGGGCCGGACATAGCGGCGGCCGATGGCGCGGCTGAACGCAATGGTCAGTTGACCAAACCTCCGGGCGCGCTGGGACGGCTTGAGGATCTGGCGATCTGGTATGCGGCGTGGCGTGGGGATGCGCGACCGCAGGTTGCGGCCCCTCAGGTCATCGTCTTTGCGGGCAACCATGGAGTCACGGCGCAGGGCGTTTCGGCCTTTCCGCCCGAAGTGACCGTGCAGATGGTTATGAATTTTGAACATGGCGGCGCGGCGATCAACCAGTTGGCCAAGGCGGCGGGCGCAAAGATGGATGTCCACGCACTAGATCTGGATCATCCAACTGCAGATTTCACCCAAGCCCCAGCCATGAGTGAGGCCGAGTTGCTGAGCGCACTGCAAACCGGCTGGCAGGCGGTGGACCCGAAGTCCGACCTGCTGGTGGTCGGCGAGATGGGGATCGGCAACACCACCCCCGCCGCTGCTATTGCCTGCGCCCTTTACGGAGGCGAGGCCGCCGATTGGACCGGTCGCGGTACAGGGGTCGACGATGCAGGCCTTGCAAACAAGACCCGCGTAGTGGCTGAAGGCGTTGCACTGCATGGCAGTGAAGATGGGTTGGAGGTTCTGCGCTGCCTCGGCGGGCGCGAGATCGCGGCCATGGCCGGAGCGATTGCGGCGGCCCGTATGTTGCGCATTCCCGTCATTCTGGATGGCTTCATCTGTACCTCTGCCGCAGCCTGTCTGGCGCGCGTCTCGCCCTCGGCTCTGGATCACACCATCGCGGGGCACCAAAGCGCAGAAGGCGCGCATGCTGCGATGCTGTCAAAACTGGGCAAGGAGCCGCTGCTGAGCCTCGGCCTGCGTCTTGGTGAGGGATCAGGCGGTGCGCTTGCGATCAACATTCTCAAAAGCGCGGTTGCCTGCCACTCGGGCATGGCAACCTTTGCCGAGGCGGGCGTCTCGGACGGGTAACCTAAGCGCCTGACCGGGCAATTGCTTCGGTCAGGCAGAATCCTTTGCGTGCTGTTCCGCCAATTCCAGCAACGCGGTTTCCAGATCCTTCTCGAGCTTTTGCGCGCGTTCGATGTATTTCGTATTCTCGGACGTGGGCATGCCGGGAATCCACAACTCGGCCAAATCGCGCACGGACGTCCGGTCGTGGTGATAGAAGGTCTGTTCGGCCTGCGCGGCCTCGTACTCGCTCAGCCCGATATTCTCGAGCACATAGCGGCCCGCGCGCAAAGAGCTGTCGAACATTTCGCGCACGATGTCATTGGCCCCGGCCTGATACAGTTCATACACATGTGTCCGATCATGAGCTCGCGCGATGATGTGCAGATCGGGGCGCTGGCGGCGGGCGTAGCCGACCAAACGGGTCACCGTCTTTCGATCATCCATCGCAGCTACAAGCACCGAGGCTTTCTCAAGCCCCGCAGCGCGCAGAAGTTCCGGTCGGGTCGGATCGCCTAGAAAGCCTTTTACGCCAAAACGACGCATCAACTGGATCGTCTCGATATCGTGGTCCAAAACAACGGTTTTGAACCCGCTGGCGCGAACCAGCCGGTTGACGATCTGACCAAACCGACCGATCCCGGCGATGATCACGGGGCCTTTTTCGTCGATCTCATCGGGTTCTGGCGCAGCGCTGGTGTCGGCCATCTTGCGGGACAGAAGGTCGTAGATGATGAACAGAAGCGGGGTGATCAGCATGGTCAGCGCAATGATCATCAGCATCTTTTGCGACAGGTCCGGCGGGATGACATTCTGCTGCGTCGAAAACGCCAGAAGGACAAAGCCGAACTCACCCGCCTGGGCCAGTCCAAGGGTGAACAGCCAGTGATCCCGGCCCTTCAGTTTGAAGGCTTTGCCGACGAGATAGAGGATGATGCCTTTGACAAGGATAACCAGCAGGGCCAAACCGATCAGGTCAAACGGATCGTTGAAGAAATAGCCGACGTTGATCCCGGCTCCGACCGTAATGAAGAACAGCCCTAGGAAGAGGCCCTTGAACGGCTCAAGGTCGCTTTCCATTTCATGGCGGAATTCCGAGCTGGCCAAAACCACACCCGCCAGAAACGCGCCCAGAGCGGGTGACAGGCCCACCAGTGTCATCAGGAATGAAATCCCGACCACGATCATCAGCGCCAGCGCGGTATACATCTCGCGCAGGCGGGTTGCGTGAATGAACCGGAACAGTGGGCGGGTCAGGTAGACGCCCGCCAGAATGACAAAGGCAATAGCGCCGATGGTGACCAGAGTGACAGCCCAGCCCGGCAGTCCTTCGACCAGAGACAGGCTATGATGCCCGGCTTCATGCAGATGCTCCGCGCCGCGGTCGATGGAGCCGTCCGCCTCAATATGCGGCATGGCAGGCAGCGCGAGCAGCGGTAGCAGGGCCAGAATCGGGATGACGGCAATGTCCTGCGTCAGCAGAACTGAGAACGTCGCGCGGCCTCCGTTCGTTTGCATCAAGCCCTTCTCAGATAGGGTTTGCAGCACAATCGCGGTCGAGGACAAACACAGAGTTAAACCGACCGCCAGAGCAACGGACCACGGATGGTTCGCGTACATCGCAACACCGGCGATAACAGCGGTGGACAACAGAACCTGAAGCCCGCCAAGACCCAAGAGCTTGTCGCGCATATCCCAGAGGGCGCGCGGCTCAAGCTCGAGCCCGATGAGGAACAGCATCATGACCACGCCGAACTCGGCGACATGTTGCAGGTCTTCGGTCTCGGCGCCAACAAGGCCGAGGACGGGGCCAATGATCAGGCCAGCCGCCAGGTATCCGAGAACCGACCCAAGGCCCAACCGCGCCGACAGGGGCACGGCGATAACGGCCGCAGCCAGATAAATAGAAGCCTGGTATAGGAAATCGTCCATCTATGTCCTCATTGCCCGCTCAGGTTGGCAGGGGTGCGTCGCGTTTGAGTTGGTCCATCACGATCTGGCTTTGTACCCGTGCCACTGCAGGATGCGGCAGGATCACCTCGTGAAGCAAGCTGTTGAGTGCAGAAAGATCGTCACAATAGACGTGAAGCAGGTAGTCTGCCTCGCCTGTCATCGTCCAGGCACTTGTGATCTCGGGTTGGGTGTTAACCATCCGGGCAAAGCTGGCGGATTGATCAGGGCCGTGAGTGCCCAGATGGACCTGGACAAACCCCTGAACCTGCAAGCCTAGCTTTAGTGGATCCAGCCGGGCCGCGTAGCCGGTGATATAGCCCTCAGCCTCAAGGCGCTGACGGCGGCGACCTGCCTGGCTGGGGGATAGGTTCAGCAGCTCACCCAATTGATGCGCGGTCAGATGCGCGTCCTTTTGAAGCGCTGAGAGCAGGCGTGTATCGGTTGCATCAAGCATATGCGGCAAGATCTCAAATTTTAGGTCATCCATGCGCAGTTTGCGCACACTTCAATAGCTTACATGAAAACAATGCGCGGAAACAGCACTGCTTAAGGCGTATTTTGGAATCAGCAAAGAAATTCCTGTTTTCTAAGGAGACGCGCCATGGGTCCTTTCCCGCATAACGCCCCGAAATCTATCATCAGTCCCGAAAACCCCGCAGGTACCGACGGGTTTGAGTTTGTCGAGTTCGCTCATCCCGAACCGCAGGAGTTGCGTGATCTGTTCGCCAAAATGGGCTTCGATCTGGTTGCGCGCCACAAAACCAAACCACTGGTCGAGCTGTGGCAGCAGGGCGATGTCACCTACATCTTGAACGCGGATCCCGAAAGCTATGCTGACAAGTTCGTCGCGGAACACGGGCCTTGCGCACCGTCGATGGGCTGGCGCGTTGTGGACGCGCAGAAAGCCTACGACCATGCCGTCTCAAAAGGGGCAGAGCCGTATGATGGCGCGGACAAGACGTTGAATGTCCCGGCCATCAAGGGGATTGGGGGATCGCTGATCTACTTCATTGACCAGTATTACGATACCTCGCCCTACAATGAGGAATTCGCGTGGATCAAAGAATCGAAACCGCGCGGCGAGGGGTTCTACTATCTCGATCACCTCACCCACAATGTCTACCGAGGCAATATGGACAAGTGGTTCAAGTTCTATGGCGACCTGTTCAACTTCCGTGAAATCCGGTTCTTTGACATTCAGGGCAAGTTCACCGGTCTCTATAGCCGCGCTCTGACATCGCCCTGTGGCCGCATCCGCATCCCGATCAACGAGGATCGGGGCGAAACGGGTCAGATTGTCTCTTACCTAAAAAAGTACAAGGGCGAGGGCATTCAGCACATCGCGGTGGGCAGCGAGGACATCTATGCCTCGACCGACGCCATTGCCGAGAACGGTTTGAAGTTCATGCCGGGTCCGAACCAATCCTACTATGACATGTCGAAAGACCGCGTGACGGACCATGATGAGCCGCTGGATCGGATGATGAAGCACGGCATTCTGATTGATGGTGAAGGCGTTGTAGACGGGGGAGAGACACGGATTCTGCTGCAAATCTTCTCAAAATCCGTGATCGGCCCGATTTTCTTCGAGTTCATCCAGCGCAAAGGGGATGATGGCTTCGGTGAGGGTAACTTCCAGGCCCTGTTCGAATCCATTGAACGCGAACAGATCGAAAGCGGTGAGATTTCGGCGGTCTAAGCTGCGCCAAATACCAGCCATGTCCAGGTCACATCAGCGCTCTGGTTGGCCGGTTGTATCGATTCGGTTCGGGACCTGTGGTGCACCTGCAGGCCCGAACCTACCGCTTGATCAACGATTGCGTCGTCCGAAATCACATAACCAGGTCGGTCCGGCGGGCAGGGGCCATGTCTGAGCGACAAAATCATCCGCCCTTGCGGTCTCAGGCATTTAGACAGGAAGCGGATCGCCATGTGTTGGTCGCGCGGGGGCAGGTGATGCAGGACTCCTATGACCAGAATGGTGTCGAATGCGGCACCGTCTGGCAGCGCGCTTAGTCTGGGCAGACAAGTCTCAAGCCACCGAACTGATTGCGCGCCGTCACCGCGCATTGCGTGATTTCGAAAGGCATCGACTGGCTCGATCGCCGTCACGTCGCAGCCTCGTTTGGCCAGCCAACGCGCCACCGTTCCAGTGCCAGAGCCCACATCCAGAACGCTCGCCCCGGTATCGGGCAAGTGATCCAGAACGGGGCGCAGGACATCGGTAGGAGAAAGATTGTCATAGGTCGGGATCAACCTCTGGGCGGCTTGTTCGTACCCAGCTTTGACGGTCTGAAAATAATGATCGTCTTCAGCCACGCGGCATTTTCAAAGTCAGGTTGCGACCCTTCTTCTGATACCGCAACTCACTGTCGCTGATGGCGATGACCTTGCCCCCGTCAATCCGGTCTCCGATCTTGAGCTTTTTATACCGACCACTCGGAAGCCGGACGAGGGCGCGGCGATTGGCCGGAGTGCCGTAGACGCCGATCAGGTTCAGCTTGCGTAGGTTCAGGGCATTGTCGATTGTGGCCTGCCGCGCGACCGAGGCCGTTGTTGGGATTTTCGGAGCTACGGATTTCGGCTGGAAGGACCCGGCCTCGTCATTGCTGGACGCTACTGCGGCGGTTGATCCCAGATTTGACCCGCTCGCGCTAGCCGACGCCACGGCCCGAGCGGGCCGTAGTTTGGGTCGCGGAACGCGGACCACGGCCAAAGCAGTGGGTGTATCGTCGATCTCGGGCGGTACCTGTAGGCTTTCGGGCCGCAACTTGGGTCGTACCACCGCAAGCTCTTCAAGACTGCGCCCGCCCAATTGCGTGCGTTCGAAATTCTCGACCAGATTGCCGGGGCGGGGCCGGGGGCGGAGTTCGGCCAGCCTCTGGTTGACCTCATCGACCACGGGTTCTTCCTCAAACCGCACCGGTACTTCGGGCGGGACTTTGGATGGGCGACCCAAATAGACCACGATCCCTTCGGGCGACAGCGCGCCTTCTGCGGTCGGTACGACCAACCCGCGTTCGTCCAGTTCGTATTGTGCGCCTGCAATTGCGGGGCCGGGGATGCGTTCAAATGCGGCATCCGTGTCGAAGCTGCCTTGATTGGGCAGGGCAATCGCGTCGCTGGACAGATCCGGGTTGTGAATGGACGCGAGGTAGAGGTCATCTTCGGAAATCAATGCCGGGGCAACGAGCGCTTCGGGGGCCTCCACTAGGGTGCCCGCGACCTCTTCGATGTCGCTTTGTGCTTCGGGGTCCTGTGCAATCTGCTCCACAGGCGTAGGCGCGACTTTCAACGCTTCGAGAATGGCCGCATCTGTTGGGGACAATTCTGGCTGGGCTTCAGGTTCTGGCTGGGCTTCAGGTTCTGGTTCTTCTTCCGCTGCTGGTGTCGCCGCGATTTCGGTTTCAGGCTCTGGATCCGTCTCAGGCGGTGAAGCGTCCTGAGACTGCGGTGCAGACAGTTCGGCCGTATCGTTTTCGGTAGACGTGACGTTGTCTGGGTCTGCCCCGATCAGAGACCACCCCCAAACACCAACCCCAACACATAGCAGCGCGGCAATCGCAGGAATCGCCCAACGTTGCCCTTTGTTCGATGTGGGAGGTAACGCGATTGCAGTCGCAGCAGGTTCAGGAGAGCGGAACGCCGTAGGCGCCGCGTCATCCGCTATGGCGTGAACCGGGGGTCTTTCTAGCTCGGGTTCGGGTGAAGGCGCAGCGACCTGCGGCTCGCTGGTCAGGTCAAATGCAGGTTCGCGCGGAAATTCGGCCTCAGTCGTGGCTGCACTATAGGTGACCGGCAGGAACCCGTGCTGCGCGGCAAAGGCCTGCGCTTCATCCAGCGTCTCGCGCGCGACGGCGGCGACAAAGGTGGTCGACCCCTCGGTTGCGCTGTCGTAGGACAGATCGGCCAATTCATACGGAGTTGCCTCGGCGACCGCGGCTTGAACTTCGGACGCGATCTGATCTTCGCTTTGACCCTCGGTGGGCAGGGCAAGATACCGTACCTGATCTGCGGGCAGCACCAGTTTGCAGCTGAGGTTGTTTTCCAGTGCAAACGCTTTGTCGTGCAGGGCTTTGATCTGGTCACTCAGATTTGGGGCCGACAAAGGCACTTCGCCAATATCGTACCATTCACCATCCGAATGGTGTTGAAGGGAAATTCCGGTCGCAGAAAAGGTCAGCGCAAAAGCGGGTTTCATAATCCGGAGGAACCACAGTTAACCATATCAACGCAAATACCTTTGTATTCGCAGGGTGATACTAAAGCAGGAACCCGCCGAGGGAAAGAAAAAGCCGGGACTTCCCCTTGTGCGTGTATGCCCCTCGGACCCATGTTGAGACAGAAGAAATTGGAGGGATGACCTTGAAGACATTCGCTTTTCTGGCCGCGATGATGGCCGCAACCACCGCCGGGTTGGCACATGCGGAAGAACGTCGCATCAACGTGGATGCCACCGGAACCGTTCAGGTTGCCCCCGATATGGCGACGATCACCCTGGGTGTGACACATCAAAACCCCGAGGCCTCAGAGGCAATGAAAGCCACCTCGGATGCTGTGGCACAGGTACTTGCGCGGTTGGGTGACATGGGCATCGAAGAGCGAGATTTGCAAACTCGCGACCTGTCTTTGACGCCCATCTGGTCGAATCGGAACCAGCAAAACGGGGAACCACCTGAGATCACCGGATTTGTTGCCTCAAACCGAGTGTTCGTGCGGGTGCGCGATCTGACCCAATTGGGTGAGGTCATGGATGCGGTCATTCGGGACGGGGCCAACGATTTCAGCGGGTTGAGCTTTGGTTTGCAAGACCCTGAACCGATTGAGGTTCAGGCCCGTGCAAAAGCCGTGAGCGAAGCAACCGCAAAGGCTGAGCAACTTGCCCAAGCCGCCAATGTCACATTGGGGCCGGTTCAGACGATCTCGGAGCGTGGTGGCGGTGTGCGCCCGATGGCTGAGATGCGAACGATGGCCATGGCCGACACGGGCGGAGTGCCGGTTGCTGGCGGAGAGATCTCGGTTTCCGTCAGTGTATCGATGGAGTTCGAGATTTCAGAATAGGTTCACGCACTCGTGCGGGCCATCATCGGCATTCGTTGCTGGCCCGTTTCGTCAAAATTTTCCGGGGATAACCAGTCCTCAAACGCATCTCGAATACGCGGCCATTCGCTGTCGAGGATCGAATACCATGCCGTATCGCGATTGCGCCCCTTGTAGTGGGTCGCTTGGCGGAACGTGCCCTCATAGGTGAAGCCCAACCTCTGGGCTGCACTGCAAGAGGGGGCATTCAGCACGTCGCATTTCCATTCGTAGCGACGATAGCCCAGCTCATCGAATACACGTCGCATCATCAGATACATGACCTCGGTCGATTGCGGCTTGCGCTGCAGCAGGGGCGAGAAGTGGATATGCCCGACCTCGATCACGCCAGCGACAGGTTCGATTCTGAGGTATGACGCCATGCCAACAGGTATATCGTTTGCATCCAGAACCGTGTGAAACATCGGGTCGGCGTCCATGCAGTTCGTGCGAGCCCAGGTTTCGAACTCCTGTTCAGACCCAAACGGCCCGTAGGGCAGGTAGGTCCAGTTCCGGTGATCGGCATCATTGGCAAACGCCCGGAACAATCCGGGCGCATGCCTGTTCACATCAAGCGGCACGACCGAGCAATACTGACCCTCCATCGGGGTATAGGGCGGCGTGGGGCGCGGGAACTCGCCCGTGACCGGCCGTCCGATGGGTTGACCAAGTGCGTTGGTGTCGTGGCCGCTCATGGCTTTATGCGCTGGCTTTGGCCAAGGCCTGATCCAGATCGGCGATCAGGTCGTTGGCATCCTCGATACCGATCGACACACGCACAACGTTGGGACCTGCGCCTGCTGCCTCTTGCTGTTCGGGGGTCAACTGACGGTGCGTGGTCGAGGCTGAGTGGATGATCAGCGACCGCGCATCGCCGAGGTTGGCAACGTGGCTGAAGATCTCCAATGCGTTCACCAGTTTGATGCATGCGTCATAACCACCCTTGACCGCAAAGGTGAACAGCGCACCGGCACCGCGCGAATACTGCGCCTTGACCCGGTCATGATAGGGCGACGAGGGCAGGCCCGCATAGGTCACATAGTCGACCCGGTCATCCGCTTCCAGCCAGGCGGCGATCTTCTGGGCGTTCTCGACATGGCGCTCCATCCGCAGCGACAGGGTTTCGATCCCCATCAGCGTGTAATGTGCCGCCTGCGGGTTCATCGTCATGCCCAGATCGCGCAGGCCGATGGCGATGCCGTGGAAGGTGAAGGCCAACGGGCCGAAGGTCTCATGGAATTTCAGCCCGTGATAGGCCTGCTCGGGCTGGCTGAGTGAAGGGAATTTGTCATTCGCTGACCAGTCGAACTTACCCGAATCCACGATGCAGCCGCCGGTGACAGTGCCATTGCCGGTCAGGTACTTGGTGGTCGAATGCACGACCAGCGTCGCACCGTGTTCAATCGGGCGGCACAGGTAGGGCGTGGCCGAGGTATTGTCGACGATCAGCGGTATTCCTGCACCGTCCGCGACATCAGCCAGAGAGCGGATATCGGTGACATAGCCGCCGGGGTTGGCGATAGATTCGCAGAATACCGCGCGGGTGTTTTCGTCTATGGCGGCTTTCACGGCCTCCAGATCATCAGTGTCGACAAATTTGGCCGACCAGCCGAAGCGTTTGATCGTCTGGCTGAACTGCGTGACAGTGCCGCCATACAGGCGGGTCGAGGCCACCACGTTGCAGCCCGGTCCCATCAGCGGGAACAGCGCCATGATCTGCGCCGCGTGCCCCGAGGAACAGCACACCGCGCCAACGCCACCTTCCAGCGTCGCGACACGTTCCTGCAAAACGGCGACGGTCGGGTTGGTCAGGCGCGAATAGATAAAGCCCACTTCCTGTAGGTTAAACAGCGCTGCCGCGTGGTCCGCATCGCGAAAAACATAAGCCGTTGTTTGATAGATCGGAGTCTGGCGCGCGCCGGTTGCGGGATCGGGGCGTGCGCCCGCGTGTATCTGCAAAGTGTCGAAACCGTAGGTGGGGCCGTCAGACATCGTGAAAGTCTCCTGTTGGAATGTGCGTTGGCGAATCTGTAGGCTATTGCAGGCCCTTGCACAACGATCCTCTGGGTGATCTTGTGGGCGATCCTGTCAGCGCAGCCAAAGACCTTTGGCCTTGATCGCCTTGCGGATGGCCTGTTCGCGCCCGGGCAGGGCGTTCTGGTCGAACATCTTGCGGATTTTCTGGCCTTTGCCTTGGAAAATCAGCCTCTTCATCGGGTCATAGGCCTTGAGGACCTTCTTGACCTTGTTGGGGGCCGAGACCGTCTCGAGCACTTCAATCACGCGGTCACTCTCACGGGCGTAGAGCAGTGGAAACAATCGGTAGTGACAACTGATCGACCCATCCAGAAATCCGTCCGGCAAAGCATCGCGCCCGCCACCGAAGGAGTGGATCACTAACGGCAAAGCAGCCTGATCCAACCAGGGATCAAGGTTCTGGCCGGTGAGTTCGGGGATCTCCTCGTCGCGGATGGTTTGCGCGTAGTCCAAGAACCGCTCGCCGAATTGGCGCGGGCATTTGTAGAAGAAATACCCTGCGTTGAAATACAGAAACCGCTTCCAGTGTTCCTTGGGCTGGCTGTGATCAATAGAGCTGTCGAAATCCAGACCAAAGCGGCGATAGAGCGCGCTCCAGATCCCCTGGAACCCCGGCCCATAGAGGGTGGGTTTCGGCCAAGTCCCGTCGACTTTGAGCGAGGCGCCGGGGCGGTCGAAATCAAACGGGACCGAGGTCAGGTCGCCGGTGATCAGCGTATCGCTGTCGAAGAAGACAAAGGGCTTCCCTTCGGGCAGGGCCAGCAGGGCCTCGATCTTGTTGCCATGCGGATAGCTCTCGCCGAAGACATGGTTGTCAAAGGGCAGGATCTCGGCGTCCAGTTGAGACAGCGCCTTGCGCACATCTTCGTTCTGGATGCTGGGGTTCTGGCTCCAACGAGGGCCGGGGTTTGGTGTGGCGACATATAACTTGCCGTCAAAACCGGGGGAACAGTGGCGCAGCGACGCGGCGAACAGAAGGGCCTCATATTGCAGGCGGTTGTTCTGCCCGATGACGACAATGTTGAATTTCTGCGAAGCCATTCGTGCCTGTTCCTGTCGCCCGTTTTCTTTGGGATTACAGCAAGCCGCAGAGGGCGTCAAAACTGTTGGATTGATTTTCACGTTCTCCATCCCATCTCAAGCAGTAAAATCAAAGCAGGAGGCCGCCATGAGGATCAACGCGGATTTCACCAAACGCGCCGCGGTGCATTTTGATCAGACCGAGTGGGTGCAATCGCCAGCGGCCGGGGTCGAGCGCAAGATGCTGGATCGGATTGGTGAGGAAGTCGCCCGCGCCACTACGATCGTGCGTTTCGCCCCCGGCAGTGCCTTCGCGGCCCATACCCATGATGGCGGGGAGGAGTATCTGGTTCTGGATGGCGTCTTTCAGGACGAAACCGGAGATTTTCCGGTGGGCAGCTATGTTCGCAACCCTCCGACCTCATCCCATACGCCTTCGGCGGCGGATGGGGCGACCATTCTGGTCAAGCTGCATCAATTCGATCCCTCCGACCGGACTGAGATCAAACGCTCGATCAACGGTCAGGGCGATCTGCGTCTGTTCAAGGATGAGCATGAGGATGTTCGCATCGCGCAATGGGCCGAGGGTGAGACCATTGATTTGAACTCTGAAGGCGGGCTTGAGGTGTTTGTCATCACCGGCAGCTTTGACGAAGACGGTGAATCATTCGCTGCGTGGGACTGGCTGCGCCTGCCGCCCGGATCGCAGTCACAGGCCGTTGCGGGGCCGGATGGCGCGCGTGTTTGGATGAAATCTGGGCATTTGACGGGCATGATCTGACCCGATCCCGCATCAATTTTGAGCAAAATTACGGAAATTCGGGTCAAAAGCCCGGATTTTTCTTTTTTTTGACCGAATGATAAAATTTACCAATTGATAAAAAATCAGATTGTGGCAAGTTGAGCCTCACAACAAACATATCTACAGGGAGTAGAGTGATGGCACAGGGCCAGATGGCACCCGGGATTGTCCCAGGGCGGCTTTCCAGCGATGAGCTGACCTCGAATTTCACCGATCTGCATCCGCCTTTGGCCCCGCACGAGGCCGCCGTGGCGGCAGATCGTTGTTATTTTTGCTATGACGCGCCGTGTGTGACGGCCTGTCCGACGGATATCGATATTCCGTTGTTCATTCGCCAGATCCAGGCCGGTCAGCCGCAAGCAGCCGGTCGCACGATTCTCGAACAAAACATTCTGGGTGGCATGTGCGCCCGCGTTTGTCCGACTGAGACTTTGTGCGAGGAAGCCTGCGTTCGCGAAGCCGCCGAAGGCAAACCGGTCGAGATCGGTCGCTTGCAGCGCTATTCGACCGACACCGTTATGGAAGCGGGCGATCATCCCTTCGAACGCGCTGCGCCTACCGGCAAAACGGTTGCGGTGATTGGGGCAGGGCCAGCTGGTCTTGCCTGTGCGCATCGGCTGGCGATGTTGGGGCATGACGTGGTTATTCACGAGTCCAAGCCGAAACCCGGCGGTCTGAACGAATACGGGATTGCAGCCTACAAATCGACCAATGACTTCGCCCAGGCCGAAGTGGATTGGCTTTTGAAAATCGGTGGCATTGCGATCGAAACGGGCTCGGTTCTGGGAGATACGATTTCGCTGGACGGGTTGGTCGAGAACTATGATGCCGTGTTCCTGTCTATCGGTCTGGCGGGTGTGAATGCGCTGCGTGCGCAAGGCACCGAAAAGGACGGTGTGCGAGCCGCTGTGGATTTCATTTCGGATGTGCGTCAGGCGGAAGATCTCGCCCACTTGCCGGTCGGGCGGAATGTGGTCGTGATCGGTGGAGGCATGACGGCGGTGGATGCTGCCGTGAAATCAAAGCTGTTGGGCGCTGAGCATGTCACTATCGCCTATCGCCGTGGCCGCGATGCGATGGGTGCCAGCCGGTACGAACAGGACCTCGCCGCCTCGCATGGGGTGCGGATTCTGACCAATGTGCAGCCGGTCGCTGTCTACGGCAATGGATCGGCGGTCGATATCGAACTGGAATACACCACCACTCGGGACGGCAGGCTTGAAGGGACGGGCGAGATGATCCGGCTTTCGGCTGATCAGGTCCTCAAGGCCATCGGTCAAACGCTTGAAGGCGCGCCCGAAGGTCTGGTGCTGGATGGAAACAAGATCGCTGTCACAGGGGCAGGGCGAACCTCTCTGGACGGTGTCTGGGCGGGTGGTGACTGCGCCGCTGGCGGCGAGGATCTGACCGTGACAGCCGTGGCCGAAGGCCGGGATGCGGCGATGGATATCCATGCAACGCTCGTTTCGTGGTAAGGTGGGGTATTCACCCCATTTTTATTGCTGCTGAGGTATCGTCATGTCCCAGATCGAACAAGCTGTTGCCCAACACTACACAACCGGTGCCCTAACAGAACGCGTCCGCGCGGCGCTTGAGGCCAGTGGTATTGACCCGGATGCTGCCACCGTTGCCGACCTCAAGGCCGGGGACGAGTTTCATACGGGTGGCGTGAAAGCGACTGATAACTTGTTCGCGCAGCTCTCGCCGACCCACGCAACGCGTGTGCTGGATGTTGGGTGCGGTATCGGCGGGACATCGCGCTATATTGTGGATCGGTATGACTCGACGGTCACAGGGGTCGACCTGACGCCTGAGTTTGTCGAGACGGCCAAGACGCTCAGCGATCTTGTCGGACATTCCGAAAAGTCGGAGTTTCTGGTCGGCAGCGCCCTCGACATGCCGGTTCCCGATGCTGGGTTCGATCTGGCCGTGATGTTCCATGTTGGCATGAACATCGAAGACAAGGCGGGATTGTTTGCCGAAGTCTCTCGGGCTCTGGCGACGGGTGGTACTTTTGCCTTGTTCGACGTGATGGGCGGTGAGGCGGCTGAGCCGCTTGCGTTTCCTCTGCCATGGTCCACCGTGGCCGAGACGTCCTTCGTCCACGCACCCGATGTCTACCGCGATGCCGCAAGCGCTGCGGGCCTGGAACTGGTGACTGAGACGGATCGTACCGAGTTCGCGCTAGCTTTCTTTGAGGAAGCCTTTGCGCGCATGGCCGAAAGCGGCCCGCCTGCGTTGGGCATCCACCTGATGATGGGCGAGACGGCACCTGAGAAGTTCCAAAACTACGTAACGAACCTAAAGGCCGGGCGCATTCGCCCGACTGAGATGATATTCAAAAAAACCGGCTGAGCCGGGAAGGGAGAAGCCATGGCCGATCTGACGACAAACTTTCTGGGTATTTCCAGCCCCAATCCCTATTGGCTGGCCTCTGCGCCGCCGACGGACAAGGAATACAATGTCCGCCGCGCGTTCGAGGCCGGATGGGGGGGTGTTGTGTGGAAAACACTGGGTGCCGAGGGCCCTCCGGTCGTTAATGTGAACGGGCCGCGCTATGGCGCGATCTATGGTGCTGATCGGCGGCTGCTGGGTCTGAACAACATCGAGTTGATCACTGACCGCCCGCTGGAGGTGAACCTTGAGGAAATGGCGCGGGTCAAGGCGGACTACCCGGATCGCGCGCTGATCGCCTCGATCATGGTGCCCTGCGAGGAGGAGGCGTGGAAAGCCATCCTGCCACGCGTCGCCGAGACAGGCGCGGACGGGATTGAGCTGAACTTCGGCTGCCCGCATGGCATGAGCGAGCGGGGCATGGGGTCTGCCGTGGGGCAGGTGCCGGAATATATCGAAATGGTGACCCGTTGGTGCAAGAAATACTATGACCGCCCCGTCATCGTGAAGCTGACGCCGAATATCACCGATATCCGCAAACCTGCGGCGGCAGCGCGGAATGGTGGCGCAGATGCGGTGTCGCTGATCAACACGATCAACTCGATCACCAGCGTCAATCTGGATACGTTCAGCCCCGAGCCCTCGATTGATGGCAAAGGCAGCCATGGCGGCTATTGCGGCCCGGCGGTCAAGCCGATTGCCCTGTCGATGGTGTCCGAAATCGCGCGGGCTGAGGCCACTCATGGTATGCCCATCTCCGGCATTGGTGGCGTGACCACCTGGCGTGACGCGGCCGAGTTTATCTCGCTGGGTTGTGGCAATGTGCAAGTGTGTACCGCAGCGATGACCTACGGGTTCAAGATCATTGATGAACTGACGGCGGGTCTGTCCGAATGGATGGATGAGAAGGGCTATACCAGCGTCGAACAGGTCATTGGTCGTGCGGTGCCCAATGTCACCGACTGGCAGTATCTGAACCTGAACTATGTCGCCAAGGCCAAGATTGACCAGGATCAGTGCATCAAATGCGGTCGGTGCTATGCGGCTTGTGAAGATACCAGCCATCAGGCGATCTCGATGTCTGATGATCGGGTGTTCGAGGTGATGGATGACGAATGCGTCGCCTGTAACCTCTGCGTCGATGTCTGCCCGATCGAAGGCTGCATCACGATGGAGCCTATGGCAGCAGGTGAGGTCGATCCGCGCACAGGCAAAACTGTGCAGCCAGACTATGCCAACTGGACCTCGCATCCGAACAATCCGATGGCGAAAGCGGCGGAGTAAGGGAAACACTCATCCCTAAAAAGCCGGTTCGGTGCTACACTGCCGCTGACAGACAGGATCAAAGGAGAATGTCATGCCAGCGGCACCACCGGGCCGGAACAAGGGCGGCAACAAGGTCACCAAGCTTGACCGTGACACGTCCAAAAAGAACGTTGCCCTGTCCAAGGCCAAGCAACGTGACGCGATGGCCGCCAAGAATTTTCTTCAGCATCAGAAGCAGATCAAACGTGACGTGGACAGTCTTGAGAAGCTGAAACGCTCTCTCGAAGAGATGATGGCCAAGTTGAAGGAAGAGCGTCAGCTGGACCAACGGTTCCTTGGACAGGTGGTCAAAAAGGTCAAGGCGCTACAGAATTTTGACGCCTACGTGAAGGCCTCGGCCAAGGATCACATGGCCGGGGTGCAGCAGCCGAAAATGTATACCGCGATCGTCAAGGATGCCGGCAAGGTGCCCAAGATCAATACGGTCAAAACCATGGGCGACCTGACCATTCTGATCGCCATGGTGATCGTGCTTTTGCGCCGTATTCTGGCGCTGAAACCTGCGAAATAGTGGTTACGGCGTCAGAAGGCGCGTGAACACCTGATCAAGATAGATTTTCGCCTCGGGAAAGGGGTCGGCGTCATCCTCGCCCAGAACAGCGCGGATCTGGACGTCGAAATCCGCGTAATGTTGGGTCAACGACCAGATCGAGAAGATCAGGTGGTAAGGGTTCACTTCGGCGATATGCCCCTCGGCCATCCAGCGTCGGATCAGGGCCGAGGTCTCATCAACCAGTGCTTTCAGATCTGTGGACAGAACGTCATAGATATGCGGAGCGCCGCGAATGATTTCATTGGCAAATAGGCGGCTTTCGCGCGGGTAGTCGCGGCTCATTTCCAGCTTGCGGTGGATATATCCCAACAGCTCGGTCAGAGGGTCGCCATTGGGATCAATGGCGCGCATCGGGTCTAGCCAAGTGTCCAGAAGACGCTCGAGCAGGGCAGCATAGATCGCGTCTTTGCTGCGGTAGTAATAGAGCAGGTTGGGTTTGCTTAGCCCGGCAGCGGACGCGATCTGATCCACGGTGGCCCCGCGAAACCCGTGGGTCGAGAAGACCTCGAGCGCGGCTTCCAGAATCGCAGCGCGATTTTTCTTTTGTATTCTGGTGGGTGCGCGGTCTTTCGGCATGTGTCCAACGTGTCTGTTTTTGCGCCATCTCATAGGGGATTTTGCTGAAAACTCCAGCGACGGCGCGCAATTTCTTGACTGATGTCGAACCCGTGATAGCGTGAGTTTGACCAGTTGGTCAAATCAAGACACCAAAAGCGAGCAAACTCGCAAGCAACAGGGAAGAAGACTATGGCAGCTCCGGCGCAGAATCTCAGGATCAATGGCGACAGGTTGTGGGACAGCCTGATGGAGATGGCCAAGATCGGCCCCGGCGTTGCGGGCGGCAACAACCGCCAGACGCTGACCGATGAAGACGCCGAAGGGCGCGCGCTGTTCCAAAGCTGGTGCGAGGACGCGGGCTGTTCCATGGGTTTGGATCAGATGGGCAACATGTTCGCGCGGCGAGAGGGCACGGACCCGGAGGCGCTGCCGGTCTATGTTGGTTCTCATCTGGATACACAGCCGACGGGCGGGAAGTATGACGGGGTTCTAGGGGTGCTTGGCGGTTTGGAGATCATCCGCACGCTGAACGATCTGGGAATCAAAACCAAACATCCGATCGTGGCGACCAACTGGACGAATGAAGAGGGCACGCGCTACGCCCCTGCGATGTTGTCTTCGGGCGTGTTTGCCGGGATGCACACGCAGGATTGGGCCTATGACCGCGAGGATGCCGAGGGTAAAAAATTCGGCGATGAATTGCAGCGTATCGGCTGGCGCGGCGAGGAAGAGGTCGGCGCGCGCAAAATGCATGCCTTCTTTGAGCTGCATATCGAACAAGGGCCGATACTGGAGGCCGAGAGTAAGGACATCGGCGTCGTCACCCACGGTCAGGGGCTAAGTTGGACCCAGATCACGGTGACCGGCAAGGATGCCCATACCGGCTCGACCCCGATGCCGATGCGCAAGAATGCGGGTCTGGCGATGGCGCGTATTCTTGAAAAAGTGGATGAGATTGCGTGGTCACATGCGCCGCATGCGGTTGGGGCAGCGGGGCATATTGATGTGTATCCGAACTCACGCAATGTGATTCCGGGCAAGGTGGTGTTCACGGTCGATTTCCGCTCGCCCGAATTGGATGTGATCACTGATATGGAAAATCGCCTTCGTGTGGCGGCTGAGGATATCGTGAACGAAATGGGCCTGCAGATTGAATTCGAAAAGGTCGGTGGATTCGATCCGGTCAAATTCGATGAGGGTTGTGTCGCCGCCGTGCGCGACGCGGCAGAGCGGCTGGGGTATTCCCATACGGATATCATTTCGGGGGCCGGGCACGATGCCTGCTGGATCAACCGGGTCGCGCCGACCGCGATGGTGATGTGCCCTTGCGTAGATGGCCTGAGCCACAACGAGGCTGAAGAGATCAGCAAGGATTGGGCGGCTGCCGGGGCGGATGTTTTGCTGCATGCGGTCGTTGAGACGGCGGAGATCGTGGAATAGGGGGCGCTGCCCCCGTCGCCCACGGGCGACTCCCCCGGGATATTTTTAGCCAGATGAAGCAAGCGGCGCAGACCGCAACAGGGAGTTTGAAATGAGTACTGTTATCAAGAACGGGACCATCGTGACCGCTGATCTGACCTATAAGGCGGATGTGAAAGTTGAGGGCGGCTTGATCACCGAGATTGGGCCGGACTTGCGCGGCGACAAAGAGCTGGACGCCTCGGGGTGCTACGTGATGCCCGGTGGGATCGACCCGCACACGCATCTCGAGATGCCGTTCATGGGGACCTATTCCAGCGACGATTTCGAAAGCGGCACGCGCGCGGCCCTGGCAGGTGGCACTACGATGGTGGTGGATTTCGCGCTGCCCAATCCGGGCGAAAGCTTGCTGGACGCGCTCAAGCGTTGGGACAACAAATCAACGCGGGCGAATTGTGACTACTCTTTCCACATGGCGGTGACCTGGTGGGGTGAGCAGGTGTTTGATGACATCAAGACGGTGATCGAGACGCGTGGCATCAACACGTTCAAGCATTTCATGGCCTATAAAGGCGCTTTGATGGTAAATGACGATGAGTTGTTTGCCTCGTTCAAACGTCTGGCCGAGTTGGGCGGTACCGCAATGGTGCATGCCGAGAACGGTGACGTAGTAGCCGAGCTGAGCGCCAAACTGCTGGCCGAGGGCAATACCGGCCCCGAGGCACATGCCTATTCCCGTCCGCCCCAGGTCGAAGGTGAAGCGACCAACCGCGCGATCATGATTGCTGATATGGCCGGTGTGCCTCTGTACGTGGTGCATACCTCGTGCGAAGAGGCGCATGAGGCCATTCGGCGCGCCAAGATGCAGGGCAAGCGGGTTTGGGGAGAACCTTTGATCCAGCACCTGACCTTGGATGAGAGCGAGTATTTCCACCACGATTGGGAACATGCGGCGCGGCGGGTCATGAGCCCTCCGTTCCGGAACAAGCAGCATCAGGACAGCCTTTGGAACGGCCTGCAATCGGGCACATTGAGCGTGGTTGCTACGGACCATTGCGCCTTTACGACCGAACAGAAACGCTATGGCGTGGGAGATTTCACCAAGATCCCGAACGGGACCGGAGGGCTGGAGGATCGGATGCCGATGCTCTGGACCTATGGGGTGAATACCGGGCGTTTGACGCCGAACGAGTTCGTAGCCGTTACTTCAACAAACATCGCCAAAATATTGAATTGCTATCCGAAAAAGGGTGCGGTTTTGGTGGGCGCAGATGCTGATCTGGTGGTGTGGGATCCGGACAAGGCCAAGGTGATTTCGGCTGAAACGCAGCAGTCTTCGATCGACTACAACGTGTTCGAGGGTAAAGAAGTGCGCGGGTTGCCGCGATTCACGCTGACCCGTGGTTCGGTTGCTTTGCATGATGGTGAGATCCAGACACAGGAAGGGCACGGGAAGTTCGTGGCGCGTGAGGCCAACACCCATGTAAACAAGGCGCTGAGCACCTGGAAAGAACTGACCGCCCCGCGCCCGGTGGAGCGGACGGGTATTCCAGCGACGGGCGTCTGACGCATTCGGGCCGCTCTATGGGCGGCCCGCAATCAAATTTTTCAAGGCTATGGAATGAACACTGACTCTACGACCCAGCCTGTGATCGAGGCAAGGCAGCTGGATCTCACCTTCCAGACGAATGACGGCCCGGTTCACGCGCTGAAAGATGTGAACCTGACGATCGACAAAGGCGACTTTGTCAGCTTTATCGGCCCTTCGGGCTGCGGCAAGACCACCTTTCTGCGCTGCATCGCGGCTTTGGAGACCCCGACGGGCGGTACGTTGACCGTCAACGGCATGACCCCGGATGAGGCGCGGCGCAAGCGGGCCTATGGCTATGTGTTTCAGGCGGCGGGTCTGTATCCGTGGCGGACCATCTCCAAGAACATAAAGCTGCCGCTTGAGATCATGGGCTATTCCGCGTCCGAGCAGGAAGAGCGCGTGAACAAGGTTCTGGAACTTGTTGATCTTGCTGGATTTGGTGGGAAATTTCCTTGGCAGCTTTCGGGCGGTATGCAGCAGCGGGCCAGTATCGCGCGGGCCTTGGCTTTTGACGCGGATATCCTGCTGATGGATGAGCCGTTTGGTGCGTTGGACGAAATCGTACGCGATCACCTCAACGAGCAGCTTCTGGCGCTCTGGGCGCGTACGGAGAAGACGATTGGCTTTGTGACGCACTCGATCCCCGAGGCGGTGTATCTCAGCACCAAGATCGTGGTGATGAGCCCTCGGCCCGGGCGGATTACGGATGTGATTGACAGCCCTCTGCCCAAGGAGCGGCCGTTGGATATCCGCGATACGCCGGAGTTTATTGAGGTTGCACACCGGGTGCGGGACGGTCTGCGAGCGGGGCATTCTTATGATGACTGATGGGGCCTCGGATATGATCAGGCGCGCCACGTTCCAAGACGTGCCTGCCTGTGCCCAAGTGATCCATGATTGGGCCTGCCAGACGGATTGGATGCCGGAAGAGCTGCCGGTTGAGCAACTGACAGCCTTGATTGAAGAGGCGTTTGATCAACGTGAGATCTGGGTCACGGGCAACCCGGTCGATTGCTATATGTCCGTAGACCCGAATGAGCAGAAGATCGGTGCGCTTTATTGCAGACGGACCGGGCAAGGCATTGGGAAGCGCTTTGTCGACAAGGCGAAAGAGGGCCGCGCGTTTCTTTGGCTGACGACACACACACCGAACACGGCGGCGCAACGGTTCTATCAGCGCGAAGGGTTCGAGGTTACAAGCGAAGAACCGCCCGTGCCACCGGACACCGTGCCGGTCTACCGGATGGAGTGGCACGCATGAAGCAGGTCTTATCTGTACTGACCGTGCTGTTGGCCATTGCGGTCCTTTGGTATCTGGCCGTCGCGCCAATGAATGTTCGTGTCTCGCTCGATCAGGCGGAACGGGCAGGGGAAACCGTGACGCCCGAGACTTCGAGGGATCGTCAGCAGGTCTCGGTCTGGGTTCTGATGGTGCAAAACCCGTCGCATATTGCAGGTGGTTATGAGCTGGACCGGCCGCGCCTGCCAACGCCCGTTCAAGTCGGGCAGGAGCTTTGGAAAACCACCGGCGAAATGGTGATGCGAGGGCGGGCGTTGTCGAAACGCTCGTTGATCTATCACGGGTGGATCACGCTGCAATCCACGCTCTGGGGATTTGTGCTGGGCACGGCCGTTGGCATCCTGGGGGCCGTGGCCATCGTCTATTCCCGCGTTGTGGATATGAGCCTGATGCCATGGGCCATCATCAGCCAAACCGTGCCGATTGTGGCACTGGCCCCTATGATCATCGTCCTGAGTTCTCAGTTGGGGATCGAAGGGCGTGGGGTGCCAAAGGCAATTATCTCGGCTTACCTATGCTATTTCCCGGTTTTGGTTGGGATGGTTAAAGGGCTGCGCTCGCCAGCCGTTTCGCAGCTGGATTTGCTTCAGACCTACAACGCGACCGGATTGCAGGCGTTCCTGAAACTGCGCCTGCCGTCCTCAGTACCCTACCTGTTCACTTCATTGAAGGTGGGCATTGCAGCTGCTCTGGTCGGGACCATTGTGGGTGAACTTCCCACCGGAGCAATTTCGGGCCTCGGCGCGCGGATTCTGATCGGAGATCAATTCGGCACGCCTTTGGCCATTTGGGCGGCCTTGTTCGCGGCGGCTATTCTGGCGGGCATTCTGGTGACCTTACTGGACATACTGCAGCGTGTGACCCTGAAACGTATGGGGATGAGCGCATGAGTTGGTTGATCTTTTCCCTCGTCTTCTGGGCCGGTGCCTGGTGGCTGAACGCATGGCTGGCGCGGTCAATCTACCGGGACTCCAAAGGCGTGCGCGTCTTTGTGCCCGTGCTCTTTGGTGTCACACTACTGATCCTGTGGGAGGGACTGGTGCAAGGGCTGGGCGTCTCGCCCGTGATCCTGCCGCCGCCGTCGATGGTGGCGCAGACCTTTGTGAACTCGACCGACATTCTGTGGCAGGACTTCAAACAGACCGTGTTCAAAGGGGCATTCACCGGGTTTGCAATCGGTGCCTCTGCTGCCTTTCTGACTGCCGTTTTGATCGACCGGTCCGTCTTTCTGACGCGAGGGTTGCTGCCCATCGGCAACTTCGTGGCGGCGCTGCCTATCGTCGGAATCGCGCCCATTCTGGTCAGCTGGTTCGGGTTCGATTGGCACTCCAAAGCAGCTGTGGTTGTGGTGATGGTGTTCTTCCCGATCCTCGTGAATACGGTGCAAGGTCTGCGTGAGGCGGACGCGATGCAACGCGACCTGATGCGGACCTATGCGGCCAGCTATACACAAACGCTGATTAAACTGCGACTGCCTGCGGCGATGCCGTTCATATTCAATGGCCTCAAGATCGCCACCACACTTGCGCTGATCGGGGCGATTGTCGCCGAGTATTTCGGCTCCCCCACACGCGGCATGGGCTTTCGGATATCAACCGGGGTGGGCAGCCTTTCGATCGACCTCGTCTGGGCCGAAATCGCAGTGGCGGCAGTCGCCGGAACAGTGTTCTATGCTTTGGTCGCAGGGCTCGAAAAAATGGTAACCTTTTGGCATCCCTCACAACGCAGATAACAAGACCAACCAGACCCCGAAAACGGGGCGCAATTCGTAACAAGGAGAAGATGAAGATGAAAAAGCTACTCAGCGGGGCGGTTGCCGCCTTTAGCCTGGCCGCCAGTGCATCACTGGCCGCCGATGAGGTGACGTTGCAGCTCAAATGGGTCACGCAGGCGCAGTTTGCAGGCTACTACGTCGCGAAGGACAAGGGGTTCTACGAGGAAGAAGATCTGGACGTTACCATCCTGCCGGGCGGTCCCGATATCGCGCCCACTCAGGTGATTGCGGGTGGCGGTGCGGATGTGACTGTCGAATGGATGCCGGCCGCATTGGCCGCGCGCGAAAAAGGCTTGCCGCTGGTCAATATCGCTCAGCCTTTCAAAAGCTCGGGCATGATGCTGACCTGCTGGAAGGACGCGGGTATTTCTTCACCCGAGGATCTGAAGAACCGCACCCTCGGCGTTTGGTTCTTTGGCAACGAATTTCCGTTCATGAGCTGGATGAGCCAGTTGGGCATCGACACGGGCGGAAAGGCTGAAAACGGTGTTGAAGTGCTGAAGCAGGGTTTCAACGTTGATCCCTTGCTGCAGCGTCAAGCCGATTGCATCAGCACTATGACCTACAATGAATACTGGCAGGTCATTGATGCAGGCGTGAATCCGGATGAGCTGGTGACCTTCAAGTACGAGGATCAGGGCGTTGCGACTTTGGAAGATGGTCTCTACGTGCTGGAAGAGAACCTGAGCGATGAAGCCTTTGTTGAGAAAATGCAGCGCTTTGTGCGGGCCTCGATGAAGGGCTGGAAATATGCCGAAGAAAACCCGGATGAGGCCGCTCTGATCGTTCTTGATAATGACGCAACCGGTGCGCAGACCGAAGAACATCAAAAACGCATGATGGGCGAGATTGCTAAACTGACCGCAGGATCGAACGGGGCGCTGGACCCGGCTGATTTTGAGCGGACGGTGAGCACACTGCTTGCAGGTGGTTCCGATCCGGTCATCACCGCGAAGCCGGAAGGTGCATGGACACATCAGGTGACCGACGCAGCGCTCAACTAAACCACCAAGACTTTTCTTAAACAAAGACGCGGTCTCAAACGGGGCCGCGTTTTCTATTCTGACTGTCGGTTTCGTGTATGTACTCTTGGTGAATCTATAGTAGTATTTCCTTGTAATTTAACGCAAATCATCCATCTTGGCGCGTTTAGAAGGATAAAATGCAAGGATTTGCAGAAGAATTCAGTCACGCCTTCTCTCTCATCCTCGATGGGGATGCGGAGCTATGGGCGATTGTCTTCCTGTCTCTGAAAGTATCCGTATTCGCGGTGCTGATCTCGGCGCTGATTGGGATGCCCGTTGGGGCAGCGCTGGCCGTGGCGCGCTTTCCCGGCCGCCGAGCGTTGATCGTGCTGATGAATGCTCTGATGGGGTTCCCGCCGGTAGTGGTCGGCCTGCTAGTCTACCTGATGCTGTCCCGTTCGGGACCTTTGGGAGTGTTGGAACTGCTCTATACGCCCACCGCCATGATCATCGCGCAGGTGGTTTTGGTCACGCCCATCGTCGCCGCACTGACCCGGCAAGTGGTCGAGATGCTGGCCGAGGAGTATTCAGAACAACTCCGTTCACTTGGAGTGTCGCGTTTGGCCTCGGTTCCGGTGTTGTTGTGGGATGCGCGCTTGGCTTTGATCACCGCGCTTCTGGCCGGGTTCGGACGTGCCATTGCCGAGGTGGGCGCCGTGATCATCGTTGGCGGCAACATCAATCACGTAACGCGGGTCATGACGACGACAATTGCGCTCGAGACTTCGAAAGGGAACCTGGCTTTGGCGCTGGCGCTGGGTACGATCCTGATCGGTATCGCGGTGGCTGTGAACGCCATGGTCAGCGCTGCCAGCCTCCGCGCCGAACGAGAAGGGTTGCGCCATGCGTGATCTGACCTTCGAGATGACACAGTCCCTGCAGGTCCGCGATCTGGTCATCCGACGCAACGGACAGGTCTTGTTGGATGTGGCCGATCTGACGCTGGGCGGACCTGGTCCAACACTGTTGCTGGGTCCGAACGGCGCGGGCAAAAGCCTGCTTTTGCGGTGTCTGCATGGGTTGATCTCACCAGATCAGGGACAGGTTGTTCAAGATGGCACTCCGCTAAATGCCTCTCATACAGCGCGGCAGGCAATGGTGTTTCAACAACCCGTTCTTCTGCGTCGATCGGTGTCCGCCAATCTGGACTTTGTGCTAAAACGGCAGGGGCTGGCGCGTCGCGCGCGCAAACTTCGGATTGCCGAGCTGTTGGCCGAAGGTGGCCTTGAGGGCAAGGCCCGCCAGCCCGCGCGGTCTTTGTCGGGCGGGGAGGCGCAACGGCTGGCGATCCTGCGGGCTTTGGCGATGACTCCTGAGACCCTTTTTCTGGATGAGCCGACCAGCGCACTAGACCCAAGCGCTGTGCAGATGATTGAACGTATGATCCTGCGAGCCTCGGCGCGTGGGGTGCGGATCGTTATGGTGACACATGATATCGGACAGGCGCGGCGGTTGGCTGCGGATATTGTCATGATGCAGGGCGGGCGTGTGGTGGAACACGGACCTGCCAAACAGGTTCTGGATGCCCCAGAAAGCGACGCATCACGTCGCTATCTCTCGGGCGCATTGGTTACATAACAAAAACATTGGAGCATGTGATGAGACGGGCAATTTTGCGCGCTGCGGCGCTTGGGCTTGGGATGATGGCCGGCATAGCCACAGCGGAAGAGCCATTTATCGTGGTGCAATCCACGACCTCGACCCAGAATTCGGGGTTGCTGGACTATCTGTTGCCGGGCTTTGAGGCGGAAAGCGGTATTGATGTCCGCGTCGTGGCCGTTGGCACTGGTCAGGCCATTCGCAATGCGGTGAATGGCGATGGGGATGTGTTGCTGGTCCACTCCAAGCCTGCGGAAGAGAAGTTCGTCGCAGATGGTTGGGGCGTTGAGCGTTTGGATCTGATGTATAATGACTTTGTTCTGGTCGGGCCAAAATCGGACCCGGCGGGCGTCAAAGGAGGGGCGGATATCCTCTCCGCGCTTTCTGCGATCGAGGCGGCAGAGGCCGTATTTGCCTCGCGCGGGGATGACAGTGGAACGCACAAAGCTGAGATGAGCCACTGGGCGGATGCTGGTTTGGATCCGACAAGCGCGTCGGGCGAATGGTATCGCGAGACCGGATCCGGCATGGGGGCCACGCTGAACATCGCCAGCGGCATGGGGGCTTATGCGCTGACCGACCGAGCGACTTGGCTGTCCTTTGGCAACCGAGGCGATCTGGAAATTCTGGTCGAGGGCGATCCGCGGTTGTTCAACCAATATGGCGTAATCCTGGTGAATCCCGAGCGGCATCCGAAAACGCGCGCCAATGCCGGGCAGAGGTTCATTGATTGGCTGACGGGGCCGGACGGGCAGGCGGCGATTGCGGATTTCCGGCTGGAAGGGCAGCAGGTGTTTTTCCCTAATGCGCAGTAGATTGGCCTGCGGCCAATGCCTTCGGCGAGAGTATTTTTGAAAAGATGAAGCGCTAGCCGCTGGCGCCGTTGTGGTGGACCTGGCCCAAGCCGGTCAGGTCGTACCCACCAAATTCAGAGGCGCGGGTGCGGAACTGATCCGAGCGTATGAAGCGCAGCAGTTTCTGCATTGGCTCGTCGAAAAAGGCCCTCCGCCAAATTGCCAGATCCAGCCGTTCCGAGTGGGTCGGCACGAAGCGCAGGTTGTAGAGGCTGGCCAATGCGCCCAGACCAAAACCGGCCTCGGCCTTGTTGTCGTGCAGAGTGATGGCCAGTTCTTCCTCGGTGCGGGCGCAGGTGGGTAGGGCGGTCAGGTCGTCTCGGGTCAGACCATGGGTTGTGAGTTCGGCATCGAACAGACGTTGGCTGGCGGCGCTGTTCTGGCGCAAGACGACGCGGCGACCTCTGAGGTCGTCAAAACCTGCAATGTCTGAGGTTTCCGGAGACAGCAAGAGTCCGCGTTGTCGTTGCGCAATCTCGATCAGGACCACAGGGGCCTCGCCCAAAGCATCGCGCAGGGATTGGGTGTTGAAGCCTTCGTCCTCATGGATATGCAGCGCTGCTGCCTGTGCGCTGCGACTGCCAAGGCGGATAAGACCGTCGAATGAGCCGTCGTAATACGTCGCAAGGCCAGATCCGCTCTCCCGCAGTGCCCAGTCCAGCAGTGGATCATGGCTGCCGGCAACGATTGGGGGCAGGGGCGGTTCCGCCACCTGTGGACCGAAGCGGGAGGCGTTGAGCCATGCAATCACCTCGGACCGGGGAAACAGCAGCTTGCCCATGGCGCGGACGCAAGGCACCTCGCCCGAGGAAGCGAGATCATAGGCTTTCCGCTCGCCGATCCGCAACAGGTCGGCCAGCTCCTTCGTCGTCAGGTATTCGGACATTCAGTCGAGGCGCACAGCAGGGCCAGAGGTCGCCTGTTCCGCGCTGAAACCGATCTGGTTCAGCGCAAAGGGGGCGGCAACAGTGATGACGACCATTGCAGTTGCGGCGGCAAGAAAGGCTTTCATCGTTTCCTCCGGTTCAGTTCGGATCAACCGTTGCGCGGCGCAGAAATGCGATCAGGTCGTCCCGGTCCTGTTCTTGCGTGATCCGCTGCATCGGCATCTTTGATCCTGGAATGTAGTGATCCGGCCCCTCATCGAAAAGGGCATTTATCGTCTCGTCATTCCAAATGATATCAGAGTCTTGCAGCGTTTCCGAGTAGAAATAACCGGGCAGGGTTCCGGCTTGCCGTCCGAACAACTCGTAGAGTGTCGGACCTGCACGGCGTTGCCCGTCCGGTGTCAGGCTGTGGCAGATCGAGCATTTTCGGGCGAATTGCCGTTCGCCGTTGCTCATCTGATCAGGGTCTTTCAAAAAGCTGGGTTCAGCAGTGGCCATCTGCTCCTGATCCCTCAGGGCGGAGACCGGCCAACTATACATGGCCTCATCAATTCCCCCCGCGTGGATGTTTTGCCCGTCAGCCGAGAACGCCAGCGCCCAGACCGGCCCACGCAACGTGGCGCGAAAATCTTGGGCAATACGCCAGTCCACAGTGTCGATCACCATGATGTAGCCTTCGCCATCGCCGACGGCCAAAAGGCTGCGATCGGGGCTGAGGGCCAGCGCCAGAATGGGGCGTCGGTCCAGGGTGAAATCCCTCTCTTCACCCGTGCTGAGGTCGCGGATACGGGTCCCGCCGTCCACAGCGCCATAGGCGATCCAGCCGTCTTGTTCGTTCAGGGCCAGTTCATTTATGCCGAAGCCATGTTCGACCACGCGCCGGGTTTCCTGACCGCTAGCCACGTCCCATTCGCGTAGGCTGCCATCCACGCCGGCCGAAAACAGCCGGGTTCCATCCTGTGAAAACACCACCGCGTTCACGCCGCCACCAGTCGGGCCCAGCATTTGTGGGGTCGAGCCGTCCACCGGCCACAACCCTATAGTGCCGTCCCAGCTGGCTGTGGCGACATGGGCTTTTGAGGCTGCAAGGCCCACGATTTTGCCTTTGTGCTGGCCAACAACCTCTCCGCCCGGCCAGCGGCGCAGGGTGAAGTCGTCTCCGGCGGAGTAGATAGCGGTGCCGTTGAAGACGACGGAGTTGACGGCGGCTTCATGGCCCTCCAACCATTCGGGCATTTGGTCTGACCACAGGCCTACTGAATTGTCGAAACTGGCCGTGGCAATCCGCCCGTCAGGTGCGGTGGCGATGCCCATTATAGGCCCGCCATGGCCCTTGAGCGTAAAGAACTCGGACCATGCGGGCAGGGGGATCAGGGCCAGCGCGACGGCGAGCCAGCGCATCTATTCAGCGGGAGAGGCCGCTGCTTTACCCGCCTCTTTTTCCTGCACCTCTTCCAGCCAGAGCGAGTGATGCTCACGCGCCCACTGCTCTTCAACCTCGCCGGTACCCATGGCGTCAAACGCGCCCTCCATCCCGACCGAGCCGAGGTAAATATGGGCGATGATGATGGCGATGAAGACATAGGCGACCATGACGTGCCAGACTTGGGCGTATTGCATTTCCTCCTGCGGCGACATTTGGACGGGAAGGTTTAAGCCAAGTGCCTGTGGAATGCCGGTGGAGTTGGCGATCGAGAAGGTTTTGGCGAACATGGGCAGTTCGAACGGGAATAGCAGCGACAGGCCTGACAGGCTGATTGAGATACCCAGTAGGATACAGGCCCAGAAGATGATTTTCTGGCCCGCGTTGAACTTCTTGGCGGGCGGATGGCTGCCTTTGGTGAATAACCCCCCTCCGGCGGCCAGCCATTTCAGGTCGGTTTTGTTGGGAATGTTATGGGCGATCCAGTTCACGGTGACGATGATCAAGCCCAGCATGAAGGCCCAGGCGAGATTGTTGTGAAGCCATTTACAGCCCTGCGCGATTGTGGCGAAACCTTCCTTGCCGAAGATCGGGATTAGGAAGTCGCGGCCATAAAGCGTCAGAAGACCGGTGATACCAAGGATCAGGAACGAGCCGGCAAACAGCCAGTGCCCGAACCGTTCAAAACTGTTGAAGCGTAGAACAGTGCGGCCTGTCTTTTCGCCATCAATGCGGATTTTACCGCGGATCAGGAAGAACAGCAGAATGACGGCTGCCATCCCAGCAATGATGTAGCTGCCGTATTCACGCAGTGGACCCGTTCGGAAGTTCCACCACCACATGCCGCCATCCTGAATCAGGACACCGGCGGCAGGGCCTTGCGAGGAAACCGTTGTATCGGCCGAGCCAAAGCGAATAGCCCGATATACATCGCTGTCCGAGGCAACGCCGCTTGTTCCAAATTGGCCCAGCAGACCCTCGACATTGCCCTGACCGGTGTTTTCCGAGCGATAGGCGTTGTCCACTTTCTCACCCCGCTGTCGCGCCAGAATATCTTCGAGCGTCGTGGCACCGCCAGTCGAGGCGCGCGCGTCTTCGGCAGGGGCCTCGGTCTCGGTGCTTTGGGCCAGGGTAAACTGAGTCAGCCCAAGGGTGAACAGAAGGGCTAAGAGTAGACGGAACATCTGAACCTCGGTCAAAATGCCAAATGCAGGTGACCCACATGTGCGGGTCACCTGTTTCTTATGCAGACGGATCAGCCGTCTTTCTGGTCGTAGGCAGTGCCCCAACCCCACGCGCCCGAGCCAAACCCGCGCGCGACGACGCGCTCGCGGTAGATGGCCGAGACCACGTCGCCGTCACCGGCGAGCAGGGCTTTGGTGGAACACATCTCGGCACAGATGGGCAGTTTGCCCTCGGCGATCCGGTTGCGACCATATTTGGCGAACTCTGCGGTCGAGTGCGTTTCTTCGGGGCCGCCGGCGCAGAAGGTACATTTGTCCATCTTGCCGCGCGATCCGAAGTTGCCCGCCTGCGGGTATTGCGGCGCGCCGAAGGGGCACGCGTAGAAGCAATAGCCGCAGCCAATGCACAGGTCCTTGGAGTGCAGGACGACGCCTTCTTCGTTCTGATAGAAGCAGTCGACCGGGCACACCGCCATGCAAGGCGCATCCGAACAATGCATACAGGCCACCGAGATCGAGCGTTCGCCCGGGTTGCCGTCATTGATCGTTACCACCCTGCGGCGGTTGATGCCCCATGGCACCTCGTGTTCGTTCTTACACGCGGTGACACAGGCGTTGCACTCGATACAGCGTTCAGCGTCGCAGAGAAATTTTGCTCTTGCTGCCATTTTTCTCTTCTCCTCCTTACGCTGACCAGATCTTGCAGAGAGTCGCTTTGGTCTCCTGCATCTGGGTCACTGAATCATAGCCATAGGTCTGGGCAGTGTTGGTGCTTTCACCCAGCACATAGGGATCGGCGCCTTTGGGATATTTATCCCTCCGGTCCTCGCCCTGGAAATGGCCGCCAAAGTGGAATGGCATGAAGGCCACGCCGGCACCGACCCTGTTGGTCAGCATCGCCATCACCTTGACCTTGCCGCCCTCAGGACCTTCGACCCAGACCTGTGATCCGTCCCGAATACCAAGGTTGTTGGCATCGCGCGGATTGATCTCGACGAACATGTCCTGCTGAAGCTCGGCCAGCCACGGGTTGGACCGCGTCTCATCGCCGCCACCTTCATATTCGACCAGACGACCTGACGTGAGGATTATCGGGTAATCCTTTGAAAAGTCGTTCTTTTGGATCGAAGCGTAAAGGGTGGGTAGACGATAGGCCTGACGGTCCTCGTAGGTTGGATAGTCCTCCACCAGATCGCGCCGGTTCGTGTAGAGCGGCTCGCGGTGCAGTGGGATCGGATCCGGGAAGGTCCAGACAACCGCGCGTGCCTTTGCGTTCCCGAAGGGCGCACAGCCATGAGCGATCGCGACCCGCTGGATACCGCCGGAAAGGTCGGTTTTCCAGTTGGTCTCTGGTCCCGCAACGGCGTCGATTGCCGCGCGTTCCTCAGCCGTCAGGTCTCCATCCCAGCCAAGGTCCATCAGCATCTGCATCGTGAATTCGGGATAACCATCCTGAATTTCCGATCCGACGCTATAGACCCCTTCGGCCAGCAGGTTGTCACCATCGCGTTCCACCCCGAAACGGGCGCGGAAGGTCAGGCCGCCTTCGGCCACCGGTTTGGACATGTCATAGAGGTTCGGTGTCCCTGTATGACCCATCTCAGGCGTTCCCCAGCAAGGCCAGGGCAGACCATAATACTCGCCGTCGTTGGGTCCACCAATGGCTTGCAGCGTGGTTCTGTCGAACGTGTGCTGGTTGGCCATGTGGCTTTTCAGACGTTCTGGCGACTGACCGGTATAGCCGATGGTCCAGAGGCCCGAGTTGAACTCACGCGTGATGCTTTCAACATTCGGGGTTTCCGGGTCGTCCATCTCGATGTTGCGGAACAGACGATCCGCCCAGCCGAACTTATTGGCGAATTTGGCCATGATGACCTCGTCCGGCAAGCTTTCGAACAGGGGATCCACCACCTTGTCGCGCCATTGCAGCGAGCGGTTCGAGGCCGTGACCGAGCCACGTGTTTCGAACTGGGTACAGGCTGGCAACAGGTAGACGCCATCAGTGCGGTCCTGCAGAACGGCCGAGACGGTGGGATACGGGTCGATCACGACCAGCATGTCCAGCTTCTCCATCGCCGTCTTCATTTCCGTCATCCGGGTCTGCGAGTTGGGCGCGTGGCCCCACAGAACCATGGCGCGGACGTTGTTGTCCTGATCCATGTTGGCGGGATCTTCCAGAACACCGTCGATCCAGCGTGAGACCGGGATGCCGCGCTCGTTCTGGAGCGGTTTATCCTTGCCTTCCTTGTCCTTGATCGTGGCGAACTGACCGGCCAGCCATTCAGGATCTTCACCCCAGACGCGGGCCCAGTGACCCCATGCCCCTTTCGACAGACCATAGTAGCCGGGCAGGGTGTGGGACAGAACACCAAGGTCTGTCGCGCCCTGCACGTTGTCATGCCCGCGGAAGATGTTGGTGCCACCGCCCGTGGTGCCCATGTTGCCGAGCGCAAGCTGAAGCACACAGTAGGCGCGGGTGTTGTTGTTGCCGTTGGTGTGCTGAGTACCACCCATACACCAGACAACGGTGCCGGGACGGTTGTTCACCATGGTCCGGGCGACGCGGCGCAGCTGCGAGCCGGGTGTGCCGGTGACGCGCTCAACCTCGTCCGGGGTCCACTTGGCAACCTCTTCCTTGATCTGGTCCATCCCCCAGACACGGGTGCGGATGAACTCTTTGTCTTCCCATCCGTTGTCGAAGATGTGCCACAGGATACCCCAGACCAATGCGACGTCGGTGCCGGGACGGAAGCGGACATATTCATCCGCATGCGCTGCGGTGCGCGTAAAGCGCGGATCGCAGACGATCAGAGGCGCGTTGTTCTGCTCTTTCGCACGCAGGATATGCAGCAGCGAGACGGGGTGCGCCTCGGCAGGGTTACCACCGATGATAAAGATGGCCCGGCTGTTGTGCATGTCGTTATACGAGTTGGTCATGGCGCCGTAGCCCCATGTGTTCGCAACGCCAGCAACTGTGGTCGAGTGGCAGATACGGGCCTGATGGTCCACGTTGTTCGTGCCCCAGTAGGCGGCGAACTTGCGGAACAGATAGGCCTGTTCGTTATTGTGCTTCGCAGAACCCAGCCAGTACACGCTGTCCGGCCCGGATTCCTGACGGATGTTCATCATGCCGTCGCCGATCTCATTGATCGCCTCGTCCCAGCTGATGCGCTTCCACTCTCCGCCTTCCTTTTTCATCGGGTACTTCAGGCGGCGTTCGCCATGGGCGTGTTCGCGGACAGCAGCCCCCTTGGCGCAGTGTGCACCCAGATTGAACGGGCTGTCCCAACCGGGTTCCTGACCGACCCAGACACCGTTTTGCACTTCGGCAACAACTGTACAGCCGACCGAGCAGTGAGTGCAGACGGATTTGATATTCTCAACGGCTTGGTTTGCCGCTGTCTGGGCGCTGGCTTGCGTCACGGTTCCACCCGTGGCGCTAATCGCGGCAAGGCCGCCGATCGTCAGGCCCGAGCCACGCAGGAATGCGCGGCGATCGACGGTTTTCTCGCCGACCTGGGACAGGATACTTGTCCGCTGGGGGCGTCTCGCAACCCCGTTGGTCTTTTTCCTAAGCATTGTTTTCCTCCCTTGCGCGCCGTGTCAGCCACGGCTGGCTTGGTACTTCGCGAACCGACATCAGGGCCAATCGCAACCGTCCGTCGGGTAGATGACATCGTCCGGCGGCGAGGCCGGGCGCAGTCGAGGCGGCTTAGAAGCGCGCGCTTTCCAGATACGCGCGGGTATGCGCGGTGTCCTGCATGCGGGTCTCGTCCGTCGGCAGCTCGGCTGCTTCGGCTTGACCGCTCAGGCTGGCGGCGGCGACAGCAGCGGGCGCTGCGGTTCCGGCCAGTTTGAGGAAGTCGCGGCGGGTTGCGCCTTCTTCCTTGGTCTTGCTCATGGGTGTCTCCTCTCCCATTTGCGATCTAGCACCTGCTTGGGCGCTGGTGAGTGGCGGGTTATACCGCCGTCATTCGGAAGGCCTCACGCTCGATCTCCATGAACACCCGACCGGCCGTCCCGACCGAGGCATAGAGAACCGAAGCTTCGGCAGCTTCCAAATCCGAATAGAAATGTGCGGCCCAAGGGCCGATATGTTTGTTCCAGAACGCTTTTTGATCGTCGAGTGGGGCAGCGGTTCCGAACCGGCCGACGATCATGCCAGCCATAATCTCCATCAGCGAGGCGATGTTATCTTCGGGCTCGAACACGTTCTTGGCACGGGTTATGCCGCGCACGGCCATATCGTTGCGCAAGTGAGCCAGAGGCTTTTCATTCAGGAACCCGGTCAAGTAAAAGCTGGCATAGGGCAGGAGCTCACCGCGCCCCAAACCTATGAACAGCGCGTTGAACTCGCGTTCTGCGGCCGCGGGTTTTGTCACCTTTGCCACCCGTGCCATGGCTTGAATGGCCTGCCCCAGATCGGTGTCATCGCCGCTTAGTCCGGCCATCTGATCCAACAGCAATTGATCCGGCGGGCCAGCCAGCAGCAGGCCCAGGAAGTTGTAGAAATCCGCGCGCAGCCGATCCTCGGCCGAGATATCCATGTGTTGCGCGTTGCTTGCGGTCATTCGTTATCCTTCGAATTCAAATCTCATGCGGCGCGGGGCCGGGGTATATGGCTCGTCCTCAGGCTCTTCCGCTGCGGCCAGAGCCATCGGTTCCGGGGCTGGTTCAGGCTCGGCGAGGGTGACAGGTTCTTCTTCCTCGACAGGCTCGGGGGTGTCGATTTCAGGCTCATCCTCTTCGGCTGCCAAAGCCTCGATATGCGCCAACATCCCTTTGCCGACCTGATAGGCGGTCTGGAGGTTTTCGATTACACAGGCGGCATCGGTAAAGTCCTCGCCGTAGTCAACCAGCCCATCCACGTTGGCCAGCACCGGGTTCAGCCGCCACAACCGACGCAGGGCGCGGCGGCGCAAGCGGTCGGGGACTGCCTTGGCCATGAAGCCCGACACATCATCGCCAACTTGCAACTGATCGGGGTCGGGCAAGTTGAACTCGGCCAGAATTTCGGCGTCGCTCTTTTCTTCCAACTCGGCCTGTTGCGCGGCAATGGTTTGTTGTTCCACCGCGATCGCTTCGGCCTCAGTTTCGGCCTGAACGGCTGCCTTGCGGCGGGACCAGAAATCGTGGGGTTGGGTCATTGCAGCACCTTCCTCGGTGCGCGGTAGACGTCCGAGGTCTGCCGAATACGCGCATCGCCTTTGCCGTCGTCCACAAGGTCCGTGCGTTTCTTGTCACGGCGGCGCTTGATGAAAACCTCATCACGGTGGTGTTCTAAGGTGAAATCCCGAACCCAGGCGATCAGGCCTTCAGTCATTGGGATTTTCTCAACGATCTCCTCGCCAGTATCTGCATAATCCTGCCCCTCGAACGGCGAAGCAGTGATTAGCGCCGCATCCATCGGGCGGTTGCCGTCCAGATCATTGCGCAGAACCAGATAAACGGAAGGCTGCCCATCGGAGAGGTTAACCATATAAGCTTCTGTCTCATCGGCCCAGAGGGTCAGGGGCAGGGTGGCGGCGTGGTATTCTACGGCATCGCCTTCGCGCCGAAGCTCGACCCAATCAGCAGGGCCAGCGCCGGGCAGCACGGCAACCGCGCGCCAGTTCCACTTCGCCCAGCGAGTAACGCCGGGTGTTTTGCGCACGATGACGCCAACAGGCATTTCAATACGGCTTGCGGCCTTGGCCACTGGCTCCTCCCCGTAAGGCTCTCCCCTGCCTTACCCTAGGTCTACTATGGTACACATAGGGCGGCTCTGCCAAGTCTCAATCGCGTGAAAAACCACGTGTACGACTAAAGTTTAACAAGTGAAATTCCGAGCGTTTGTGTCAGGAAAAACAGGCGCTCCCAAAGAATTTAATGTGCGATCCTTAGTGTTTGACAAAGACTGGATTGCCAGCCGAGCGATACCATCTAAGGTAACAAGTCAGGAAGCTGTCCGGGGGAGGGACATGGCCACCAAACTTATTCTATGTAACTGCGAAGGCTCACAGCAGGTGGACGCCGACCGCATTGGCGCGGCCACCGAGCTGGAGTGCAGCAAAACACACACCGCACTTTGCACACGAGAGCTGGGTGTCGTTGCAGAGTTTATGAAGGGGGATGACCAACTGCTGATTGCCTGCGGGCAGGAGCAAGAGGTGTTTCGCGATCTGGCCGAGGATCTTGAGGTTGAGCCACCCGCCTTTGTTGATCTGAGGGACCGCGCGGGCTGGTCAGACCAATCTGGCGACGCGGCCCCCAAGATGGCGGCCCTGGCGGCTGAGGCGTTGCTGCCGATGCCTATCTCGCCCAGTGTTGATGTAGTTAGCGAGGGCACCTGTTGCATCGTCGGCCCTGCCGAGGTCGCCTTTGATCTGGCCGAGCGTTTGTCGACCACGCTGGCGGTGACCGTTGTGACGGGTGATGAGACCTCGCCCATGAGCCGCACCTTTGATGTTGTACGTGGGCAAGTTCGCTTGGTTTCGGGCGCATTGGGCGGGTTTGCCCTGCGGATCGACGGGTTGCAGCAGATCGCGCCCGGTGGTCGTGGCGCATTTGGCTGGACCGATCCGCGCGACGGGGCGCAGTCGGCCTGTGACATCCTGATTGATGTGACCGGAGACACGCCGCTGGTTCAAGCCCCTGCCAAGCGCGAAGGCTATTTGCGGGCTGACCCGCGGGACCCGCTGGCTGTCTCCAGACTGGCGTTTGATGCAGCGCAGCTTGTGGGGACGTTCGAAAAACCCCTCTATGTGCGTCTTGAGGAAACTCTGTGTGCCCATTCGCGGGCCGAGCAGGTGGCTTGCACCAATTGCCTCGATATCTGCCCGACCGGAGCAATCACGCCCGCCGGAGAGCATGTTGCCATAGATCCCATGATCTGTGCGGGCTGTGGGGCGTGTGCGGCGCTGTGCCCCTCGACCGCGATTACCTATGAGGACCCGCCTGTATCAGCAGTTCTGTCGCGCATGCATGTCCTGGCCCGGACCTATCGCCGGGCCGGAGGCTCCGCGCCGCGTCTTCTCGTGCATGACGCCCACGGGGCTGAGATGATCCGCCTTGCCGCGCGGTTCGGACGTGGACTTCCTGCCGATGTCATTCCGATGGAGTTGAGTGTCATTTCCGGTTTCGGCCATGCCGAAATGCTGGCCGCTTTGGCCCACGGCTTTGCGCGGGTCGACATCCTTCTGGCCCCCACGACCGAGCGGGATGCGATGGACCGCGAGCTGGAGCTTGCACAGGCGATCGCGCCGGACGCAGGGCTTGGACTGATTGATGAGGCCGACCCGGATGCGATGAGCGATCTGCTCTATGCGCAAGATGTACCGGCGGCACTGACCGATCCGGTTCTGCCGTTGGGCAACCGCAGGCAAATCGCCCGGTTGGCGGCGCAGGCTCTGAACCCCAAGGCCGAAGAGCCTCTGGCCTTGCCCCAAGGCGCACCCTATGGAGCCGTCGCTGTGGATACGGATGCGTGTACGTTGTGCCTCAGCTGTGTGTCGCTTTGCCCATCTGGGGCCCTGATCGACAACCCGGATAAACCTCAGCTTAACTTCCAGCAGGACGCCTGTCTGCAATGTGGTCTGTGCCGAAACATCTGCCCCGAAGATGCCATTGCGCTGGTTCCCCAACTGGACCTGAGCGATGCCGCGTTGTCTCAGCAGGTGTTGAACGAGGAAGAGCCCTTTGAATGCGTAGAATGCGGTGCCCCGTTCGGTGTGAAGTCTACGGTTGAGCGGGTCATGGAGAAGCTGTCGGGGATACACCCGATGTTTGCCTCGTCCGAGCAGGCGCGGATGATCCAAATGTGCGACAATTGCCGGGTGGGCGCGCAGTTCAACATGCAGGACAATCCGTTCCAGTCCAAGCCGCGGCCCAAGGTTGTGACGACGGATGACTATTTCTCAAAACGGAAGGATCATTGATGCTGCAGCGGCGCGCCCAGATCCGCTGCGCTGATGACCGAGACAAAGGCCAGAATGGCGTCCAGATCGTCCAGCGTCATCTCAACAGGGTGTATTGGCGACGGACGCGAAGGATCGAAGGGGGGCGTCAGGCCTTCGATCTGCGTGAAGGCCGGGTGGGGGTTCAGCGCGAAGAACGCCTGAAACCTCTCATCCCAATCCGGCAATGTGCGCAACACAGCGAAAGACGGGGTCGAGCCGAGCCCATTCATGCGGTTCTGCGGGCCGATCACATGGCACCGGCCGCAATGGGTCATCGAAAGCTCCTCACCCAATGCGGTGTTGCCGTCGATGACTTCGGAGGCCTCGGCGCTGGCAACTTCGAAACTGGCACTAAAGGGCGGGCCTTGATCCGGGGCATAGCTTTCGATCGTGCGCTTGCCGATATCCGACAGGAGCCAGTCACGAAAGCGCTCCTGTTTCGGGTCGCCCTGAATGCGCAGGTGATAGACTATCTCGCCACGTGCAAAGACCGGATCGCCCTCGGCATCGGTATTCAACGACATAACGCCCTCAGCATCGCTGATTACTCGTATCCCGGTCTTGAGTGAAAAGCGCGGAAGAATATGTTGCAAAAGGCCCGAGTTTGAAACTTCGGTCGGGCTGGCCAGGCCAATCGCGTCTTGCGCCCCGGAAGGGGTGGCGGAGAGCGTCAGGCTGAGGCACAAAAGGAAAAAGCGCATGCTCAAGCCTAATCGCCAAAAGGCAAATGCGTCAAATGAACGAAAAGAGACGGAGACACATGCAATGAAAAGCAACCATGCGATGGGGCAGGTTATGGGGATGATGGCATGAGTGTCCGTGACGCGGTTCTTGCAAATTTGAAAAAGATCACTGACCCGGTTTCCGGTCAGGATATCGTCAGCGCGGGCGTCGTGCGCGCCCTGAACGTCGAAGGCGATACCGTGCGTTTCGTACTTGAGATCGACCCCAAACAGGCCGAGCGTATGGAGCCGGTTCGCGCCGCCGCTGAGCAGGCCGCGCAGATGGTCGAAGGGGTTTCGAAAGTGTCGGCGATGATGACCGCGCATTCCGACAAGGCTCCGCCGGATCTGAAGCCGAAACCAAAGCCCTCTCAGACCGGTCCGCAGGCTGTGCCTGGTGTGGATCGTATTATCGCCGTTGCCTCTGGCAAGGGCGGTGTTGGGAAATCGACTGTATCCGCGAACCTCGCCTGCGCCTTGGCGGCCGAAGGGCGGCGTGTCGGGCTGCTGGACGCGGATGTCTACGGGCCGTCACAGCCTCGGATGTTGGGTGTCTCGGGACGCCCGGCCAGCCCGGACGGCAAGACCATTCTGCCTCTGCGCAATCACGGCGTCACAATGATGTCGATGGGCCTGATGACCAACGAAGGGCAGGCGGTTGTTTGGCGCGGCCCCATGCTGATGGGTGCGCTGCAGCAGATGATGAACCAGGTTCAATGGGGCACGTTGGACGTGCTGATCGTTGACCTGCCACCGGGCACTGGTGACGTGCAACTGACGCTCAGCCAGAAGTTCCAGGTGGATGGGGCCATCGTAGTCTCAACCCCGCAGGACGTGGCGCTAATCGACGCCCGCAAGGGGATCGATATGTTCAACCAGCTCAAGACATCGATCTTCGGTATGATAGAAAACATGTCGACCCATATCTGTTCCAACTGCGGGCACGAGGAGCATATCTTTGGCCATGGTGGTGTCGCCTCCGAGGCCGAGGCGCTGGGCGTGCCGCTTTTGGGGGAAATCCCGCTGCATCTGGATATCCGGATGGCCGCGGACGGGGGGGCGCCTATCGTGGTCAGCAAGCCCGACAGCCCACAGGCCGACGCGTTCCGCAAGATCGCGCGCGATCTGATTGCCAAAGGCAACGCATGAGCGAACCGGTCTTTCCCCCCTTGCTAACAGGTCATCCCGCCAAGGGTGGGGAAGACCCGTTCGAAAAGGCCCAGGCCATGTCGGCGCTGGGCTGCGATTCCGGCTCGGTCGTGTACAACATTCAGGCCGATCGCCTGCGCGCGGCCATCGTATTCGCGCCCGAGGTCGTCTTGCGGGACGCCATGGCGATGCTGCCGCTGTGTGCCGTCGGGTTTCAGAACGCGCTGGGCGCTTTGGCCCCGCCAGAAGTGGCGGTGCATCTGGGTTGGGACGGCCTGATCTGCGTGAACGGCGCGAAATGTGGGCAGTTCCATGTTGCCGCGTCGACCAGTGATCCCGATAAGATACCCGACTGGCTGGTCGTCGGGTGGGAGTTGGTACTGCTGCAAACCAGCGACGCGCCCGGCCATACGCCGGACGTCACCGCGCTTTATGATGAGGGCTGCGCCGAGGTTTCGGCAACCCAACTGGTGGAAAGCTGGTCGCGGCATATGTTGACCTGGCTCAACCGCTGGTCCGAGGATGGAAACGCGCCGCTGCACGGCGAATGGCTGGGCCTTCTGCGCGGCGTCGGAGAAACGGTCGAGGGGCAGGGCGTGTTCCTTGGCACGGATGAGCGGTTCGGCATGCTGATCCGCGACAAGGATGAGACCCACCTGCGCCCACTCACAGACCTATTGGAGGCGACACGATGAAACTGGCCCGCGCGATACATTTCGACGAAAGCGACATGAACGTGTTCCACTCGCCCGCGCGAACGGGGGAATGGTGCATCTCGGGCGGGTTTGAGTTCTCGAATTGGGGGCAGGGTGATCTGGAAGGGAAAGCCCGTCAGGCCTTTGCCAATGGCTGGCTGGGGTTGGAGACCTTCGGGCGTGTGACCTTTGTGGCCGTCACCCAGATCGAACCGGCCGAGAAAGATCAGATCGTGGAAAACCTGGCCGAGCATTTTGTGAAATTCTACGGCGCACCATCGGTCGAGGCCGCGATGGGCGTGGCGCAATCGGAGATAGACCATATGTCCGAGCTATGCGACGAACACGCCGCCAACACTCTGCTAACCGTTGCGCGTGAATTGACCGAAAGCGGCGTGCATGAAGCGTTTCGCGTGATCACCCCGCAGGAAACGCAGCTCGAGGCGCTGGCGGTTCATGGTTCGTTTGACGACTAAGGGCTGTCAGATCAGGTCGACAAATCCGCCGAATTGACCGCGCTTGAAGATTAGGCCTTGGCCCGTGCGGTACATGACCTGATCAACATGGCTAACCATGATCAGGTGGTCGCCTGCTTCGTGGCAGGCATGCAGATGGCAGTCAAACCGCGCGAGGCAATCGGCCAGTTGCGGCCGGCCCATATCATCTGCGCTCCAGTCTGCGTGAGAGAAGTCTACTCCGTCCCTAGCAAACCGCAGGCTTTGGTCCTGCTGCTCTTGGGCCATGACATGGATAGAATAGTGCTGGCAGTCCGAAAACGCACCGAACCGGTTGGATTCCTTGGCCAGACACCACAGGACCAGCGGAGGGTCCATTGAGACCGAGGTGAAGGAGTTCACGGTGATCGCACGCGGCCCAAGTGCCGTTTGCGTTGTGACGACCGTTACACCTGTCCCGAAACACCCCAGCGCTTCACGAAACGCGTTGCTTTGATCAGGGGTCGGGATAAAAGTCTTCTCGGTCATTGCACATCTGTTCTCTGCCCGATCGTCAGGTGCCATGACCGTTCCGTATTGTCCATGGTAACTTTGGTTCATCACGTTGAAAAACTAGGTCAGTTCAAGTCCTCCAACAAGCGACCATGTTTGCGGGTCTCGGTGATGATTGCGCCGATGGTGGTGATTTCCCGCGCTTTCAGCATGGGCAGCATCCGCACAAGCGCCTCGGCCGTGGCCACCGCATCCCCCAGCGCCGTGTGACGGAGCGCTTCGGGGATTTCTACGTCCAAACGGTCACATAGCGCGTCCAGTGTATGCGTCTCGCTGGCGCCAAACAGGACAGCAGACAAAAGCACGGTGTCCAGAATTGGGTGATCCCATTCAACACCCATCCGCTTGGCGTGACGGCGCAGGAATGCCATGTCGAATGGCGCGTTGTGGGCAACAATCACTGCGTCCCGGGCGAATTGGTGAAAGATGCGGCCAGCCTCGCCAATGTCGGGCGCGCCTTGCACCATCTGGTCGCTTACCTTGTGAACCTTGGTCGAGGCCGCTGGAATGGCGATGCCGGGATTGACCAGCATGTCGATCCGCTCGCCCTCTACGATGCGTCCTTTCACGACGCGGACCGCACCGATCTGAACGATCTCGTCCTTATGCGGTAACAGGCCGGTGGTTTCGGTGTCGAAGACCACAAAGCATAGATCTTCAATCGTTTGGGCCTCGAAACTACCCGAAGCGGACATGTTCAACAGGTCGAAATCATAGACCAGAGGGCGCGCCGCGTCCGGGGCGATCTGCGCAGCGCTGTCGTCGAAGATCAGCATGTACCCGGGCGCATCTCCCAACGGTTTCACGCGCGCGGAATAGCTCTGCGCTCCGTCGATGCTGGTCAACGTACAGGTGACGTCCTGACCGGTTTTGACCAGCTTCGAATAGGCGGCATAAAGCGCGTCAGGCTGTAGGTAATCCTCAAGCGCGGCATTCAGACGGGGATGTGCGATCTGGGCTAGGACCTCTGCCGCTTGCGCATCATAGAGGACGATCTTGTGGTTCGGGCTGGCGAGCAGCATCGCAACCGGGATTTCGGTCAACAGGGCAGTGAGCCTGTTCTTTTCGGCGGCCAGTTGGGCGGTCTCGGATGCGACAGCCTCGGCCACGCTGAGCGTCTTGTGCGATAGCTGATCCGCCAGCCCAGCGGCGGCCGGGGCAAGGTCGCCCAAGTATTTCGCCGTTTGGACATCCATGTTGCTGCTGACCCCTGCATGCGCGCGCGCGCGCAATTCGGCAGACAGACGCTCGATCGGTTTTGCCACGTTGTCGTCAAACAGCAACCAGACCCCGGCGATCAGCGCCAACAGCCCAAAGGCAATCACGATCCCGGCAAAAAGGAACGGGTCGAAAAGGGCGGGGTTGCCCTCGCGGGCATAGCTGAACCAAAGCGCCAGAGCGCTGACCGTCAGCCCACCAGCCGCTAACAGGCAGAAGAACAGAAAGATTCTCAGACGCAGACTTAACTTGGTCAGCATGATCAAACTCCGCAGGTGGCCTCGATGATCGGATCGCCGGTCCCGGCCTTGATCCAGTCGGCATTCAGAACGCGGCCATCGTCGCCAAACTCGGCCCCGTCGGCCAGGTTGGCCCGCAGGTTTTCGGCGCAGTTTACGACCACAGGGACCTTCGAGACCGGCGCCCAGCGACCAAAGAAATAAAGCTCGACCAGCCGTTCATCCGGCACCTGTTCGTTCTTGCGCACCGAGTCTGTGTCGATGGCAGCAAACCTGTCCACGAAAGGCACGGCATAGGTCCAGGGGCGGTAAATCGCGCGGCTTTCGACCTCTTGGATGATGCTGACACTGTCCGGCAGCGTTTCGCGGGTGCGGTCGTACCACGAGTATTCGCTGGCAATCGTCATTCCGATCATGCCCAACCCTGCTGCAACCGGCGTGGCCCACCGGGGCAACCGTCCGCCGGTCAGCTTGTTTAGCACCAGCACGATCCCGGCAAAGGCAAAGCCCGCAAATATCGTACCGATCAATTCCAGAAACATTGGTCTTCTCCAGCCTTCGGGCGTTCCTCGCCCAGTCGTTTTAGTTCAAATACGGTCGCCGAGGACGACCCTGATCTCTCGTTTTTAACCCAGCATTCCTTTGCCGTGACCAACGGCGGATTGCATGGTTTTCACCACAACAAACGCGTCCCTCAGGTGGCTGCGCTCAAAGTCCGACAGGTTTGTTGGTGGCAGGTAATTGTCGGGTTTTTCCCCGGATTTGACCAGTGCGACCTGATGTTCCAGCCGAGTTTCCGCAATCAGATCATAGGCATCCAGCAAATCACGCGCACCCGAGGGGCTGAGGACACCGGCTGCCTCAGCCGCTTTCAGGCGGGCACGGGTGTTGGCCTCGGGCAGTTTGCCCTGCAGGCTGTAAATCCGCGCCAGATCAACCACCGGCACCACGCCGTTATGTTTCAGATCCAGCGTATTGCGATGCTCGCCCGAGCGGATGGTGGCAAACCCCCGCAACAGACCCAAAGGCGGCGTGTGTTTCAGCGAATTCGAGATCATATGCGCGACAAATATCGAATTCGCATTGGCTGCGTTCAGCGTATCGGCCTGAAGATCGGCGAACAGCTCGAACGAGCCGCCGATAGGGCGTAGGTCAAACATGACCGAGGCCAACATCTGCGCTTCGGGGTTCGGTTTTGCGATCCACCCCTTGAAATAGTCGCGCCAGACATGCAGCGGCTGACACCAGCGCGGATTGGTCGCCATCATGTCACCGGGGCAGTAGAAATAGCCGCAGGTATCCAGCCCGTCCGAGACATGTTTGGCCAGTTGCGTGAAATAGGCCATGTCATCTTCGGTCACCGCATCGTCCAGTATCAGGCAGTTGTCCTGATCGGACACACCTGTCTGCTCCTGTCGTCCTTGCGATCCGCAGGCCAGCCACAGGTATGGCACCGGCGGCTGCCCCAGTTTGGCTTCAGCAAGACTCAGCAGCCGACGCGTGGCAGTGTCGGCGATATCCGTGATCAGCCGTGTTACGATTTCATGCCGGTTGCCACCCGCAACCAGCTGCACCAGCAGCTGGGGGATTTCTGCCGTGACCTTGGCCATTTCCTCGGCAGTGTCGGCATGGGCAATTCGGCGAACAAGTTCGGCCGAGTTCACGGCCTGATAATGGGTCAGGTCTGTCTGCGTAACGACCCCGACCAGACGTCCGCCCTCGCAAATCGGGATGTGGCCGATCCCGCGCTCCATCATGACGTGCAGCACATCGGACCCGATATCCGAAGGTGAAAGGGTGGTTGGGTTCGGCGTCATAATCTGTGAGATTGGAGTATCCGTGGGCATCGCATCGGCAACTAACTTGCCTGAGATGTCACGCAAGGTGGCGATGCCTACCAGATCGTCGGCCTCTGTTACGCATAGCGATGAAATCCCTTTGTCGCGCATCAGGCGCGCGGCGTCGCGAACCGGGGTCGCAGGCGGGCAGGTGGCCGGATTGTGTGCCATCAGGACATCAATGGCACTGGTCGCCAAACTCTGCGGACCGCTGCGGCCCCCGCGCGAGCGATCGAAGAATTTCGAGACCACATCGTGGTTGTCGATCAACTCTCGCACCAATTCAGGTGGCAGTACGATCAGCACAGATGGAGTATGGGCGCGCGCCTTGGTCGCGGCTTTCCCGTCTTTCAGCAGCCCGCGTTCACCAAAGGAATTGCGCAAGCCCAGATGCGAAACGACCTCGTCGTTCTCATCCGTGATTTCAACCTGTCCTTCATAGATCACGAATACGCCGGGTAGTTTGTGGCCCAGATCGTAAACAGGGTAATCCTCATCTACCTCCCAGACCTCGATCTGTTTTGCGACCTCATCCAGCACGTCGGCGGGCAGGGCGTCATAGGGATGTACGGATTCCAGAAACCGGGTGATCTGGTCATGGGACAGGGGCATCTAAAAACTCCGTGGAACAAAAATCCCGCCCGGTGGTGTGCCGGACGGGAGTAGTGGATCGAAAGACGCGGCCATTGGCAAGAACCTCAGGCCGCATCAGGCTCATTTGTTCTGAGCTGCACCCGCACCACGGGGAATGCGTACGCTTTCGACCAGATCTTTGATCTCCTGCGGAGTCTCTTTGGTCATGCCGGCAACAACATACGCAACTGCGAAGTTGATCATTGCACCGATGGCGCCGAACGAGGTCGACTTGATCGGACCCAGAAGCGGATCAGCATCGGTGAACGAGTTGGTGCCAGGAATGAACAACCAGCCCTTGTGCAGGAAGATATAGACCAGAGTGACAACCAGACCAGCCAGCATACCAGCAACCGCGCCGGTGTTGTTGATGCGGGTCGAGAAGATCCCCATCATCAGCGCCGGGAAGATCGAGGCAGCCGCCAGACCAAAGGCCAAGGCCACGGTCTGTGCCGCAAAGCCCGGTGGGTTCAGACCCAGATAGGTTGCAACCAGGATGGCTACGGCCATTGCGATACGCGCGGCCAGCAGTTCACCTTTTTCCGAGATCTGCGGATTGATCGCACCTTTGACAAGGTCGTGGGACACCGCCGACGAGATCGCCAGCAACAGGCCCGCAGCGGTCGACAGAGCAGCCGCAAGACCACCGGCAGCGACCAGACCGATCACCCAACCCGGCAGGTTGGCGATTTCGGGGTTGGCCAGAACGAGGATGTCACGGTTGAATTTGGTCAGCTCGTTTCCGACCCAGCCTTTTTCTTCCGCGATCGCAGTCATCGCTTCGGACTTGTCGTTATAGTACTGGATCTTGCCGTCGCCGTTCTTGTCTTCCCAGTCCAGCAGACCGGTTTTCTGCCACGTCTGCATCCAGTCATAACGCGGATCGGTATCGATTGCTTCGACCGAAACTGCGCCGCCTTCGATGCCACCGTTGGGCCACATCATGTCGGTGATGTTCAGACGCGCCATTGCGCCAACCGCAGGGGCGGTCAGGTACAGCAGAGCGATGAAGACCAGCGTCCAGCCAGCGGACCAGCGGGCGTCAGACACTTTCGGCACGGTGAAGAAGCGCATGATCACGTGCGGCAGACCGGCAGTACCGATCATCAGCGACAGTGTGAACAGCACCATGTTCAGCGTGTTCGAGTGGTGCGCCGTATACTCGGCAAAGCCCAGTTCGGTCACGATCGCGTCCAGCTTGGTCAGCAGCGGCTCACCACTTGCGGTGTCGCCAAACAGACCCAGTGCAGGGATCGGAGTGCCGGTCAGCTGAAGCGAGATGAAGATCGCCGGGATGGTGTAGGCTGTGATCAGCACGCAGTACTGAGCAACCTGGGTGTAGGTCACACCCTTCATCCCTCCAAACACCGCGTATGCAAACACGACACAGGCACCGATCAGCAGACCGGAAGTGTTCGAAACCTCAAGGAAGCGGCCAAAGGCCACGCCAACGCCGGTCATCTGACCGATCACGTAGGTCACCGATGCAACGATCAGACAGATCACGGCAACGACGCGAGCCGTCTGGCTGTAGAAACGGTCGCCGATGAATTCCGAGACGGTGTATTTGCCGAACTTACGCAGGTAAGGCGCAAGCAGCAAAGCCAGCAGCACGTAGCCACCGGTCCAACCCATCAGGAAGGTCGAGTTGTCATAGCCGGTGAAGGCAATCAGGCCCGCCATCGAGATGAACGAGGCCGCAGACATCCAGTCCGCCGCTGTCGCCATACCGTTGGTGACCGGGTGAACGCCGCGACCAGCAGCGTAGAATTCAGATGTGGAACCCGCACGGGCCCAGATCGCGATGCCGATGTATAGCGCAAAACTCGCGCCAACAAACAGCAGGTTGATGGTAAACTGATCCATTGTCCCCGCTCTCCCTTACTCTTCGTCTACGCCGTGTTCGGCGTCTAGCTTGTTCATGCGCCAGGCGTAGTTGAAGATCAGCACCAGAAAAACCAAGATTGATCCCTGCTGAGCGAACCAAAAGCCCAGATCGGTACCGCCAACAGAGATGCCGGACAGCAGCGGACGCAGCAGGATGCCGAATCCAAACGACACCAGCGCCCAGATCGCGAGGCTGATGTAGATGAGGCGCAGGTTGGCCTGCCAATAGCCCTTATCGGCTTCGGCAGTCTGCGCGGAGTTGGTAGATTGATCCGCCATTGCGGGTTCCTCCTTCGCTTCCTCGTTGGGCGGTCCTTTGCTTCGTTCCTCCAGCGCGCCGGACCGCTTCTCGAATGTGACAGATACCCCGTGGCATCTGACAAAACTCCTCTGTTCCGCCAAGGCGGTGCATCGAAGTATTCTGTTTAAGGATCAAGGCCTTACGGCCTGTCTCCCTCCCTTAGTTCACCGCGCTGGCGACGATGTCCTCCAGGTCGCGCGCGATGTCTTCAATCTTGCCCATGGCGTTCGTCCGCTTCAGAACGCTCTGACCGTCGTAATAGGTGATCAGTGGGGCTGTCTGTGCGTGATAGGCACTCAGGCGTGAGGCAACGGTTTCCGCGTTGTCATCCGCCCGGCGCTTGAACTCGGTCCCACCGCAATTGTCGCAAGTGCCGTCGACCGACGGTTTCTTGAACGTGTCATGGTAGCCTTCACCGCAACCGGCGCAGGTGTAGCGGCCCGAGATCCGGATCACCATTTCCGCATCCTCAACCTCAAGGCTGATCGCGGCGCTGATCTTCTGGTCCTTTTCCGCCAGAAGACCATCCAGTGCCTCGGCCTGAACAGTGGTGCGTGGGAAGCCATCGAGGATGACCCCCTTGGCACAGTCGGGTTCATCCATACGGTCACGCAGGATGTCGATGACGATCTGGTCGCTGACCAGTTCACCGGCCTCCATCACCGCTTTCGCGGCCTTTCCGGCATCCGTACCTGCGGCAACAGCCGCACGCAGAAGGTCACCGGTGCTGAGTTGCACCAGCCCGAACTTGTCTTCCAGCATGCGCGCCTGAGTGCCCTTCCCGGCGCCCGGAGGGCCGAGAAGGATGAGAACAGCAGGAGTTGTCATGGTCGCAGCGTCCATCATGCCCTCACTTATTCGCTCGGTTTGCAATCAGGTCGTCGACAACTGACGGATCGGCCAGAGTGGACGTATCGCCCAGCGAGCCAAAGTCGTTCTCGGCGATCTTGCGCAGGATGCGGCGCATGATTTTGCCCGAGCGTGTTTTGGGCAGGCCTGGGGACCACTGAATGACGTCAGGCGAGGCGATCGGGCCGATCTCGGTCCGGACCCAGGTGCGCAGCTCTTTGAGCAGCTCATCCGAAGGCTCTCGGTCATTCATAAGAGTGACATAGCAATAGATGCCTTGCCCTTTGATTTCATGGGGATAGCCCACTACGGCGGCCTCGGCCACTGCGGCATGCGCCACAAGCGCGCTTTCGACTTCAGCAGTACCCATACGGTGGCCCGAGACGTTGATCACGTCATCGACGCGGCCAGTGATCCAGTAGTCACCACCTTCGTCGCGACGGCAGCCGTCGCCGGTGAAGTAGTAGCCTTTGTAGTCCGAGAAGTAGGTCTTCTCGAACCGCTCGTGATCACCCCAGACGGTGCGCATCTGGCCGGGCCAGCTGTCTTTGATGCACAGAACACCTTCTACACCGTTCCCTTCGATCTCAACACCGGATTGCGGGTCCAAAACCACCGGTTCGATGCCAAAGAATGGTTTCATCGCCGAGCCGGGCTTCATCGCATGCGCGCCGGGTAGGGGGGTCATCAAGTGACCGCCGGTTTCAGTCTGCCACCAAGTGTCGACGATCGGGCATTTGCCCTTGCCGACAACCTCATTGTACCAGTTCCAGGCTTCGGGATTGATTGGCTCACCCACGGTACCCAGAACTTTGAGGTCGCTGAGATCGTGCTTTTCGACCCACTCACTTCCTTGTCCCATCAGGGCGCGGATCGCGGTTGGGGCCGTGTAGAACTGGTTGACCTTGTGCTTGGCACAAACTTCCCAGAAACGACCTGCATCCGGGTAGGTCGGTACGCCTTCGAACATCAGGGTTGTGGCACCATTGGCCAGCGGACCATAAACGATATAGCTGTGTCCAGTGACCCAACCCACGTCTGCCGTACACCAGTACACGTCGCCTTCATGATAGTCGAAGGTGATCTCATGGGTCATTGCGGCATAGACCAGATAGCCGCCGGTAGTGTGAACCACACCCTTGGGCTGGCCGGTCGAACCCGACGTGTAAAGAATAAACAGTGGGTCTTCCGCGCTCATCTCGGCTGGGGCGCAATAGTCATCGGCCTCAAGCGCCATTTCGTTGTAGTCGTAGTCACGCCCATCGATCCAAGTGGTCTGACCACCCGTGCGTTTGACGACCAGGCATTTTACGCTGTCCTTGCAGTGCAGCAGCGCCGCATCTGCGTTTGATTTCAGCGGCGTCTTGCGGCCGCCTCGAGGGGCTTCATCTGCGGTGATGACGACTTTGGCGTCGCAACCGTTGACACGGGCCGCCAGAGCGTCAGGCGAGAAGCCTGCAAAAACGATCGAGTGAATCGCACCGATGCGCGCGCAGGCCAGCATGGCATAGGCGGCCTCGGGGATCATCGGAAGGTAGATGATGACGCGATCACCTTTACGAACGCCCATCGATTCCAGAATATTGGCCATGCGGCAGGTGCGGCGGTGCAACTCGGTATAGGTGATGTGCTGGGCCGCGTCATTTGGATCATCCGGTTCCCAGATGATTGCGGTCTGATTGCCGCGGGTTTCCAGATGGCGATCCAGGCAGTTGGCCGAGACGTTCAGAGTACCATCGGCATACCAGTTGATCTTGACCGAGCCGAAATCGTAGTTGACATCCTTGACCTGCGTAAAGGGTTTGATCCAATCGATCCGCTTGCCGTGTTCGCCCCAGAACGCGTCTGGGTCATTTACCGATGCAGAATACATCTCGTCGTATTTCGCAGCGTCGACATGCGCGTGCGCGACGGTTTCTGCAGTTGGCGGATAGGTCTTGGCATCTGCCTGGGCAGCGGTGGTCATGTTGAGGCTCCTCCCTCTAGGCTAGTAACGTTGGGACATATCTTGCCAGTTATTTGGGCATAGTCGATCCCGTTCCTCCCCGATCCAAGTATGGCCGGGTTCAGAAAATAATGAAATAAATTGCCGTATTCTTTGGATTTGTTTGTAAAGAAATTTTTCCAAAGGGGGTGAAATAGTCAACAAAACTTGAAAATATGAGAAAAAACGTTTAAAAACAATGTTGAGTTTGTAACGTGGCTAGCTCGACCGTTAAACGCGAAAACCGGTTTTTTCGCGCGTATGTCTCTAAGCATGAAAGCTTAAAAGATCAGTCTGAAAATCACCTATCAGGAAGCAGGGGTTGGCACACATACATGTTGGCGCTAGCATCCTTTCAAGCGCCTCGGGAGGGGGCGCATCAAAGGGAGAACTTACTATGAAAAAGATGCTGAGCGGTGCCGCCGTCGCCGCCCTTGGCGTTGCCTTCGTGTCCGAGGCCGCAGCCACCGAATGGAACGCCTCGGTCTGGGGCAAGCGCCGCGCCTTTACCGAACATGTCGAAAAACTGGCCGAGCTGGTCTCGGAGAAAACCGGCGGAGAGTTCACGATCAATGTCAGCTATGGCGGCCTGTCGAAGCCGCGCGAGAACCTGGATGGCATCGAGATCGGCGCATTCGAGATTGCGCAGTTCTGTGCCGGTTATCACCGCGACAAGAACCGCGCGATTACCGTTCTGGAGCTGCCGTTTCTGGGAGTGAACAATCTGGAAGAAGAGGTTGCCGTCAGCCATGCGGTCTATGAGCACCCAGCGGTGGCCGAAGAAATGGCGCAATGGAATGCGCGTATTCTGATGACCTCGCCCATGCCGCAGTACAATTTGGTCGGCACCGGCGATCCACGCGACAATCTGGCCGCGTTCGAAGGCATGCGCGTACGCGCAACAGGTGGTCTGGGCAAAGCGTTTGAGGCCGTGGGCGGTGTCCCAACCTCTGTCCCTGCGACTGAGGCGTTTAACGCTATGGAATCCGGTGTGGTCGATACGGTCGCCTTCGCGCAGCACGCACACCTGTCATTCGGTACGATCAATGAAGCGGATTGGTGGACTGCGAACCTCAACCCCGGCACGGTGAATTGCCCCGTCGTTGCGAATATCGACGCGTATGAAGCGCTCTCACCCGAACACCGCGAAGCGCTCGACAGTTCGATTGACGAGGCCATTGCGCATTATCTGGCCAACTATGCTGGGCTTCTGGAGCAATGGGATGGTGTTCTGGAAGAAAAGGGTGTGCAGAAGGTGATGATTGACGATGCGGTCATCGAGGAATTCCGCACCAAGGCGGCAGATCCGATCCGCGAACAGTGGATTGCGGACATGAGCGCGCAGGGCCTGCCAGCGCAGGACCTCTACGATCTGGTTCAGACCACGCTGACGCAACAGCGCGGCGGCAACTGATCGCATTCGCCGGGCGCGTCCTAGCGCCCGGCCTTTCTTGACTAAGGGGATCACCGAAATGGCGGGACAGGCCACGGTGCTGGAGGATGGCAGTCGCCTCAGCCAGATCGATCAGCACTTGCTAAAGGTGGAGCGGGCTCTTGCTTTGATCAGCGGTATTGCGGTTTTTAGCCTGATGGTTCTGGCCGTTGTCTCGGTCAGCGGCCGCAACGCTTTCAATGCGCCATTGCCGGGCTATGTGGACTGGATCGAACAAGCGATGCCACTGATCGCCTTTCTCGGCATCTCTTATGTGCAACGCGACGGCGGCCACATACGCATGGACATCGTGATCTCGCGTCTGCACGGACGGGCGCTGTGGTTGTTCGAGCTGATCTCGGTTATCCTGATCCTTGTGCTGATGCTGGCCTTGGTCTGGGGCAGCTGGTCCCATTTCGACCGATCCTTTGATTTCGGCGCGCCGATGTGGAGCCGCGACAGCTCAATCGACATCGGTATCCCGCTTTGGCCTGCGAAACTGCTGGCCCCGGTGGCGTTCTCGGTCTTGTCACTTCGGCTGGTGTTGCAGATCTGGGGCTATGGCCGCGCGTTCGTTCTTGGGCTTGAGGCACCCGTGGCGGTGCCCTTGATTCAGGACGCTGCCGCACAGGCCGCCGCAGAGGCAGAGCAGTTCGAAGGACAGGACTAGCAGATGGACACGATAGACATCGGCCTTTGGGTAACGGCTGGGCTGCTGGTCCTTGTTGTAACGGGCATGCGAGTGGCCTTTGCGGCAGGTCTGGCCGGGTTGTTCGGCTTGGTTTGGATTTTCTGGGCCAAGTTCGGGTACGATCCCGACCGGTTTGGCAAAGCTCTCACCGTCGCCGTCAAAACGGCGGGGCAGGTGCCGCATTCGAAGGTTGCCGCCCATACGCTCAGCCTGATCCCAACCTTCATCCTGATCGGCTACCTTGCCTACTATGCGGGCCTGACGCGCGCGCTATTCGAAGCGGCTAAACGTTGGATCGCATGGGTTCCGGGGGGGCTCGCAGTCTCCACAATTTTCGCCACGGCAGGGTTTGCTGCCGTCTCCGGCGCTTCGGTCGCCACCTCGGCTGTGTTTGCCCGGATCGCGATTCCCGAGATGTTGAGCGTTGGCTACAACAAGCGCTTCGCCGCGGGCGTCGTTGCCGCTGGAGGTACGCTGGCCTCCCTGATCCCGCCGTCAGCCATCCTTGTGATCTATGCCATCATCGTCGAACAGGACGTCGGCAAACTACTGCTGGCCGGCTTCATTCCCGGAGCGTTTTCTGCCGTGATCTATGGCTTGCTCATTGTTGGAATCGCGGTTGTGTTCAAATCCGTTGGCCCTCCGGTCACCGGTTTCACTTGGAAACAACGGTTCCAAGCACTTCCCGGGGCGATCCCGATTGTTGCCGTCATCCTGATCATCATCTGTTTCGTTTACAACCCATTCGGCGAACAGGCGTGGGGCACCCCAACCGAAGGCGGGGCCATAGGCGCGTTCATCGTCTTCTGTTTCGCCCTGGTTCATGGCATGCGCTGGCCCGAGTTCAAATCGGCTCTGTTAGAGACAGCCAAGCTGACGGCCATGATCTTCTCGATCATCTGGGGCGTACTGATCTATGTGCGGTTCCTGGGCTTCGCAGACCTTCCAGGTGCCTTCTCGGATTGGATCACCTCGCTTGAAATGTCGCCAATGCTAATCCTGATCTGCATCCTTCTGGCTTATGCCGTGTTGGGCATGTTCATGGATGCCATCGGGATGTTGCTGTTGACCTTGCCCGTCGTCTACCCCGCCGTCATGGCCCTGAACGGAGGGGAAACCGTCAGCGCAGCAGACAGCGCTTTTGGCATGTCTGGCCCGATGTGTGCGATCTGGTTTGGGATATTGGTGGTGAAAATGGCTGAATTCTGTCTGATCACGCCACCCATTGGTCTGAACTGCTTTGTGGTTGCAGGGGTCCGGCCGGACCTGAGTGTTCAGGACGTCTTCAAGGGGGTTACCCCGTTCTTCCTGGCAGACGCGGCCACCATTGCGCTTCTTGTGGCATTTCCGGGCATCGTTCTCTACTTGCCGTCTTTGGCAGGCTAGGAGTTTGCGAGGTTCTGCCTCGCGCTCCGGGATATTTTTTGCCAGATGAAGCAGGGATCCGCTCTCCAACATCAACGTCGGAGAGCTTCACCTGGCGCGGTCATCGGCGTCCCCGCCTGTACCGCAAAAACAAGAGTACCGAGCCTAGGTTAACGACCCGTTCCTTCATCTGGCTAAAAATATCCCGGGGGAGTCGCCCGGAACGGGCGGCGGGGGCAGAGCCCCCAATTCGACATTGGCTCGGTGCGGGATCGGAAGGAAGTTAGCCCGCGCGCATGAGCATCCCAAACAGATCGCGGGGATCGTCAGGGTCGGCCAACATATCCAGCGGTTCGAAGAATTCGGTCTCCGCGACCGCACTCTTGATGACACGCAGAGCCGAAAAGTCCTCGATGGCGAAGCCGACACTGTCGAAAAGCGTGATCTGCTTGTCGTCTGTTCGACCGCGTGCCTGACCGGTCATAACCTGCCACAGTTCAGTGACAGGATGGTCATCCTTCAAAGCCTGAATTTCGCCCTCGATCCGGGTTTGCTCGGGGTATTCCACGAATATCTCCGAGCGCAGAAGGATGTCGCGATGCAGTTCGGTTTTGCCGGGGCAATCGCCGCCAATCGCGTTGATGTGGACACCCGGGCCGACCATGTTATCGGTCAGGATCGTGGCATATTTCTTGTCCGCGGTGCAGGTGGTGATGATCTGCGCGCCCTCGATCGCATCTTCCGCAGTATTGCAGGGCACTACTTTCAGGCCTTTGCCTTGCAAGTTGGTTGCGCATTTGGCGGTGGCGTTCGGGTCGGTATCATAGAGCCGCACGGTGTCGATACCGCACATGGCTTTGAAGGCGAGGCATTGGAATTCAGACTGCGCGCCATTGCCGATCATGGCCATTGTGGTTGCACCCTTGGGCGCGAGATACCGACCGACCAAAGCCGATGTCGCCGCCGTCCGCAGGGCGGTCAGAATGGTCATCTCGGTCAGAAGGGTCGGGTAGCCCGTGTAGACATCCGCGAGCAGTCCAAAGGCCGTTACTGTTTGCAGCCCTTCAGACGTGTTCTTTGGATGGCCATTGACGTATTTGAACCCGTAGGCCTCACCATCCGATGTCGGCATGAGTTCGATCACCCCATGCGGCGAATGCGCCGGAATCCGAGGGGTCTTGTCGAAGCTTTCCCAGCGTTTGAAATCGGCCTCGATCTGCTCAGCGATCCTTATGATCATCTTTTCGACGCCGACATGGTGAACCAGCCGCATCATGTTGTCGACGGAAACAAAGGGCACCAGGGCCTTGTCTGAGGGTACAGTCATCAGAAACTCCGAGTGGGGCGGTCAAAGATCCGGCGTCCCATCAGGGATGCAGCCAGATCGACCATGAGTTTTGCGGTGCGTCCGCGTTCATCCAGAAAGGGGTTCAACTCGACCAGATCGAGGGAGCAGACCAGCCCGCTTTCATGCAGAAGCTCCATGACCAGATGGGCTTCGCGTTCGGTGGCGCCCCCGGGCACGGTTGTCCCGACGGCGGGCGCGATTGCGGGGTCGAGGAAGTCGACATCTAGTGAGACATGAAGGATGCCGTTCTCAGCCCTTACGCGGTCCAGAAAGGCCATGAGGGGCGCTTTGATCCCATGCTCGTCAATGCTGCGCATATCGGCCAGCATCGCGTGGTTCTTCTCAAGCGCGGCGCGTTCAGCGGGGTCGACCGAACGCAACCCGATCATCCCAACGCGATTGGTTGGAACCACGGCAGACAAGGGGGGAAAATCTTCGAAGCCGGGCTGGCCGGTGAAGTAGGCGACAGGTGTTCCATGCAGGTTGCCACTGTCGGTACTGCCGGGAGTGTGAAAATCGCTATGGGCGTCCAGCCACAGAACGAACAGAGGCCGGTCGATGCGCTGTGCATGATCCGCCATTCCGGCCACGGTTCCCATCGACAAGGCATGATCGCCGCCCATGAAGATTGGCACACCTTGGGGCGAGACCTCGGCTGCAACCCGGGCCAAAGCCTGCGTCCACCCGATGCACTCGGGCAGGGCGAAAAGGTGCGGGTGGTCCGAGGTCTCGACCGCATCCGGGGCGACATCTCCGTAATCGGTCACCGTATGACCAAGATCCGCAAGCGCGCGATCCAGCCCGGCCACACGGTAGGCATCGGGGCCCATTCGGCAACCCTGCCGACGCTTACCAGCGTCCATGGGGGCGCCAACCAAAACTATGTTCTTCGTATCCATATGCCTCATGTAACGTGACAGTCTGTCTTGCGTGAAGAGAGCAAATTGCTCAATAAGAAAGATGAATATCCGAAAAGGAAGCTATTCATGGACGATTTGGACAACAGGTTGCTCAGCGCGCTACACCGGGACGCAAGGGCGTCGCTGTCTGAGCTGGCCGAGACGCTTGGCGTCACGCGCACGACCGTTCGTAGTCGACTGCAGCGCCTCAAACAATCGGGCGAGATCGTAGGCTTTACCGTTCAGACCAAACGCGATGTGGCGCAAAGCCCGGTCCGGGGCTTGATGATGCTTGAGATCGAGGGGCGCGGGACCGAACGCACAATGGCCCGGATTGGAGCGCTACGGCAGGTGCGAGCCGTGCATTCCACAAATGGAAGCTGGGACCTGATCGCTGAGATCGGTACGGACACGCTGGCCGAACTCGATGAGGTCTTATTCCAGATCCGCCGCATGGAAGGGATCACTCGGTCCGAGACGAACCTTCTGCTGTCCACGCGCAAGGGAAGGTTCTGAAAACGCTGCGTGAAACGGGCCGTTACGCTTTGTCGGCCAAGGAAATTGTGCCACAGTCGGCGGAGATACAGGCAGGATTGATCGAAGATGACCACTGAGCAGCACGAACCACGGGCCGTGCAATTGGCCGAAAAGATCACCGCATTCCTTGAGAAGCCATGGGTCCGCATTGCCATCCCGATCTTTGTCACCCTGATTGCATTGACGGTTCTGCATGAGCTGTCTTCTCATGTGAAATGGGCAGACGTTCAGGCGGATATCTCGGAAACGTCTTGGCGCGTGATGTTTTATGCTCTGTGTTGGACGGCGGTCAGTTTCTTTTCGCTGTCTTTATACGATGTCTTCGCGGTTCAAAGCGTGGCAGACGGGGAGGTCCCTCTGCCGGTCGCCGGGATGGCGGGAGCCAGTGGCTATGCGGTGTCCAACTGTTTGGGCTTTTCCTACATCACCGGAACGGCCATCCGATATCGGATATATGCGTCTCTGGGCCTTGATCTAAGCCGCGTTGCCGGGGTCATCGCCACGTCCTGGGTGGCGTTCTGGACGGGACTGGTTTTGGTCCTCGGCCTGCTTTTGACCTTTCATCCTGACGGTATCTCGAACGCTCTGCCGATCAGCGCGACGGTTGAAACCGTCATCGGGTTGGGACTGCTTGGCGCGCTGGTAGCGGTTTTTGTCTGGCTCTCCACCGGTGGGCGTCGGTTAGAGGTTCTGGGGATCGGCTTCCAACTGCCGGGCGGGAAGCTGGCCTCATGCCTGACACTGGCGGCGATTGGCGATCTGGTCGGGGCTTCCATGGTTCTTTACGTGCTGATGCCGGACGACCTTGGGGTTGGGTATCCGTATTTCTTCACCATCTTCATCGCCGCGATTGCCGTTGGGATTGTCAGTCATGCACCGGGCGGTATCGGGGTGTTTGAGGCGACGCTGATCGCGGGGCTGGGTGCCTCGGGTCGGTCGGATGTTATTGCGGCGCTGCTGCTTTACCGCGTCGTTTACACGTTCCTGCCTTTCGCCATCGCCAGCCTGTCCATCGCAGTCGCCTCGGCGCTGACCCAGCGCCATCGGATCATCGGGGCCGGGACATGGGTGTACCGCGCCATTCGTCCTATTGTGCCGATGGTTGCGGCCGGGGTGACTGCGGCTGCTGGGATCATCCTGCTGGTCTCGGGCGCGTTGCCGACGGACAGCAAAAGCCTGGGTGCTTTGCGCGAGGTTTTGCCATTGTCCTTTGTCGAGGCCTCGCATCTGGCCGGCAGCGCCGTGGGTGTTCTGCTGCTGCTTGTGTCGCGCGGGCTGTTCCGCAAGCTCTACCGCGCGTGGGTGGTCGCGATGTTGCTGATGGTCGCGGGCTTTGCCGCGTCTCTGGCCAAAGGGTTGGATACGCAAGAAGCGTTGGGCATGTTGGCCACGATCGCCGTATTGACGCTGTTCCGCGGAGCGTTCTACCGTGTTAGCGGAGCGTCGATCTTCCGGTTGAACATCCCTTGGCTGGTCAGCGTTATGGCGCTGCTCGCTGTCATTTTCTGGATCGGCCTCTTCGCCTATTCCCACGTGCAATACCAGAATGCCTTGTGGTGGGAGTTCGCGTGGAATGGCGATGCCTCCCGCTTCCTCCGCTCCAGCCTCGTGGTGGCGGTCATCCTCGGGATTGTGGCCGTTACGTCGTTGTTCGGGCGCGAGATCCCGGCGCCTGTGCGGACGGAAATCCCAGAATGCGTCGAAAGACTGGTGATGGAAAGCGAAGATACCGAAGCCCAGATTTCCCTGACAGGTGACAAGCAATTCTTAATTGCACCTGATGAGTCTGCGTTCATCGCCTATGCCGACACGGGCAATGCCATCATCTCAAAGGGTGAGCCTGTTGGCGATGAAAAGGCTGGCAAGCAACTGGTCTGGCAGCTGCGTGAAATGGCGGATCGAGAAGGTAAGCTCTGCGCCTTCTACAGCGTCTCGACCAAATACCTGCCGACGTTTTTGGACCTCGGCCTGTCAATACTGAAGATCGGCGAGGTCGCGCGCGTGCCGCTGAAAGACTTCTCGCTGGACGGCAAATCCCGCAAACGCTTCCGTCAGGCCAAGAACCGGGCCGAGCGCGAAGGCTATGTGTTCGAGATCATTCCAAAAGAAGACCTTGCACCCGTTCTGCCGGAGCTGAGGGCGATTTCCGACCACTGGCTTGAGCAAAAAGCAGGGGCTGAGAAAGGCTTCGCCTTGGGTGGATTTGATGATGACTACCTGTCCTACTTCGATCACGCCGTTTTGCGGAACGGAGAAACCGGTAAGATCATGGCCTTTGCCAACCTGTTTCAAGGTGGCCAAAAATCCGAACTTTCCCTAGATTTGATGCGCTACGAGCCGGAAAGCCCAAGCTTCGTAATGGATGCCTTATTTGCCGAGATGATGTCCTGGGGGGCCGAGCAGGGTTTCCACTGGTTCTCACTTGGCGCGGCGCCGTTTTCGGGGATCGAGAACCGGCAGCTCGCCTCCCTTTGGAACCGGATCGGAGGGTTCGTCTACGAACATGGTGAGCAATTCTATCACTTCGAAGGGCTACGCGCGTTCAAACAGAAGTTCGATCCGGAATGGAGTCCGAACTATCTCGCCAGCCCAGGAGGGCTTGCCGCGCCGCGTATCCTGTATGAGGTGAACATCCTGATCTCGGGCGGCCTGCGGGGGCTGACCAAATAGCGTCTAGTTCAAGCTAGCGCGGGTTGGTGTTTCCTGCAGCAGGTCGCCCCAATCGGTGCGGTAGGCCATCTCGGCCAGAACGGTGTCGGGCAGGAACTCTCTGTTCTCGCGAATTTGCCAACCGCCTCCGAGGCCTTTGTAAACGGCGACCAGATTGCTTGAGACCTGTTGGCGCGCCTCGATCAGATTGGCCTGAGACCGCAACAGGGCCGTCTGCGTGTTCAATATGCGGGAGTAGTCGGCGATCCCGTCGGTGTACTGATTGACGGCGATCTCTGCCGCCTTGCGAGAAGCATCGACGCTTTGCTGATAGAACCCGACCTGCTTGCGTGCCTGTGCATAGGCAACCATGGCGCTTTCGACCTCGGAATAAGCAGTCAGAACGGTGTTTTGGTAGTTGGCGATCAGCGCCTGATAGGCGGCATCCTGCGCCCGGACGTTGTTCTTGATGCGGCCATAGTTCAGTACGTTCCAAACAACCCCAGCACTGGCAAGGCCCGTAGTGCTGTTCGAGCTGAACAGGTTCCGTCCGCCCGAGGCCTGCAACCCGACCGAGCCGGACAGAATAAACTGCGGATAGAGATCCGCCATGGCAATGCCGACCTCGGCCGATTGCGTGGCTGCGGCCAGCTCGGCAGCTCTCACGTCCGGACGACGGCGAAGCAGCTCAGCAGGGACACCGACGGCCACGTTGGACCGGGCCGAGGGGATGCGACCGGAATTGCCCAGAAGGCTCGACATACGCGACGGGGTGGTTCCCAGCAAAACGGCCAGTGCGTTCTTGGTTTGCTGAAGATCGCTCTCAAGCTCGGGCACGAGGGCCTTGGTATTGTTCAGCAGAGCGGTGGATTCCTGCACGTCTAACTCGGTGGTGACCCCGTTGTTGAACCGCAATTGGGTCAGGTCTGCCGATTCCTGCTGTAGCTTGATGTTCTCGCGCGCGACGCCCAGCGACTCCTGCAAGGCGCGGATGTTGACGTAGAGCGCTGCGACGTCACCCGTCAGCGTCACCAGTGCGTCATCATAGTTCGCCACCTGCAACGCCAAGTTCGACCGCGCCGCCTGAACACCGCGCCTTTGAGCACCCCAGACGTCCAATTCCCACTGCGCATCAAACCCGGCCTGAGAGGTCGAGAATTCGGTATCCAGCGGAATGATCCGGTTGATATCGGCGATTGGGCCAAGATTGTCGCTGATCTGCCGCCGCTCGGTTGAGGCCCCAAGCACCTGTGACTGCGGATACAACTCGCCAAAGGCGATACCCAACTGTGCCCGCGCCTGCAAAACCCGCGCGCCAGCGACCTGCAGAGACAGGTTTTGGGCATAGGCCTCAGCGATTAGTCTGTTGAGAGTGGGGTCATTGAACGTCTCCCACCATTTCACGACCGGCGCGCTGCGTGAGGTAAGGCCGCTTTGCCCGGTGCTGGGGCTGTTCACCTCGATCCATTGTTTCACGACCGGAGAGTCCGGACGCACGAAATCAGGACCAACCGGCGCGCAGGCCGTCAGAAACGCGGCGCAGAGGGCTGTTCCCATCAAGTGTCGAAAGGGCGTGGCCCGTGTCATGATGCGCGTCCTCAAATGTCTAGCGGTCGAATGAAATTGGCGAAGGAATACAGGCGGATGTTGATGCGCCGCAGAAACTCGAAGCTTTTGCCCTGACCGGTGTAGATCGCCACGGCGGCATGACCGCCAGCGGGCAGGATGTGCTCCTCCGGCAGATCGACGGTGATCTGAACAGCAATTCGACCGGGTAGCTTGGGCAGCTCAAAGCCGGGCAGGCGGCCCGAGGGCAGGTACTGGCCTTGACGGGTGGCCCACCAAATCGCCTCGACCTTGCCGGTTAGGATTTCACCGGGATAGAGGTCCAAGGCGACTTCAACCTCTTGGCCTACTTCAACAAATTTCAGGTTCTGCTGGCGGAAGGTTGCCAGAAGATAGGGGCTGTCTTCGGTGACGAAACTGGCTATCGCACCCAGACGAATGTCACCCACCACCAAACCCGGACGGGCCTGTTGTGAGACGATCATGCCGTTTTCCGGTGCGTAGATCGTGGTGTTGTCCAGAAAATACTGGGCCTCGGACAGCTGCGCCTGTGCCTGCAGGATGCCCGTGTTCACGCCATCAATCTGCGAGGCCAGTGCCAAATTTGCTTTCTCAAGATTGGCTTCCGCCTGTTTGACCGAGGCGGTGTCCTCGGATACCTGTTCGTTCCAGCGATCCAACTCATCCTGACGCGCACCGCCCGCTGGCACCAGATTTTCGTACCGCGCCTGTTCGGTCAACGCGTAGGCCAGTTGCGCATTGGCGCGCTCGACGGCTTCGGTTTTGGCAATGACGTCCTGTTCCAAAATCTTGGCATTCTGCTCGGCAGCAACCAGTTGTGCCTTGGCATTGTCGACGGCCAGCGAAAAGACGGTGTCGTCAAAACGATAGAGCGGGTCGCCCTTGGTGATCTGAGTGTTCGGCTCGACTAAGACTTCGGTCAGAATCGTCGGCTGGGTTAGTTTTGGCACGATCTGAATTGTCGATCGCACCACATGGCTGTCGACCGAGAAGGGCTGAAAGAAGCGCAGCGCGACCAGGAAGATCAGCAGCAAATGTGCCCCAACCCAGAACGAGACAATTCCCCAGGCAATGTTGAACTTGAGCCACTCCATTTTGAAGAAGATGAACCAGACGAAAATGATGTAGAACAGCGTAATGCCGAGGGCGACGAACATGTCTGAGTTTTTCCTTTGGCCTTAGCTTTTCTTCGTTTCGTCAGGCGCAGCCTGGTATTCTTCTTTGACCGTACCGCCCAGGCGTTCGATATCCTTGCGGATAGCGTCTTTCTCCTCCTCCGGACCGCGTCGCATGTCGACCGTCACGCCATCGTGGAACGCCCACATGAAGGCATGAACCCACGGGACAACGGCCAAAAAACCCATCCATCCCATGATCTTGACCGCTTCGGCATGTGGATGATTGCGCTTGATCGCGATCCGTCCGGGCAGCCCCATAAGAAAAAGAAACAGTGCCATCACCGCTGCCAGAAGCAGGATCAGTGCCACGAATGTCAGATAGTCGTAGTAGCCTAGCGGCTGCCCCAAAAGTCCCATGCTCGATGCCTCCTGTCGGGAAGGTTATCTCATCCTCAGACGTAGGCCCCTGTCTCGTCAATGACTTTGTGTTGGGACCTGACGTTTCCGTGGTTGAGACACGGCGGATCAGTCAGGACAGACAATCAACCCCGTGCCCCATTCGGCACATTTTGCCGAGAGATCGGGGGTGAGCGGTTGATCGGTGTAGAAGCCATCAATCTTGGCCAGGGAAGTGATGCGGGCAGGGGCAAGTCGCTGGAATTTTGAGTGGTCGGCCACCAGCAGTGTGCGTCGGGCCTGCGCGATGATCGTCTGGCTGACATGGACTTCCTGAAAATCGAAATCCAGCAGATCACCATCGGGGTCCAGCGCGGAACAGCCGATCACCGAATAGTCAAACTTGAACTGACGGATGGTCGAGACGGTAAGATTGCCCACCAACCCTCCGTCCGAGCGGCGCAGGACACCACCGGCCACAACAATCTCGCAATCCGGGTTTTCGACGAGAATATTGGCGACGTTCGTATTGTTGGTCACCACCATCAGGTCCTTGTGGTTTAGCAACTGCCGCGCCACGGCCTCGGTTGAGGTGCCGATATTCATGAAGACCGACGCGCCGTCCGGAATGTCATTGGCGCAGGCCTTCGCCATTCTGACCTTGGCGTCTGCATTCAGAGTGCGGCGGTCCTCATACCCGATATTTGAAACTCCGGAGCGTAGGACAGCCCCGCCGTGGACGCGGTCCAGCTTGCCGGCATCAGCCAGCTCGGACAGGTCCCGGCGGATAGTCTGGACCGTCACGCCAAACCGCTCGGCCAAACCATCGACGGTAACGCGGCCCTCGGTGCTGGCGATCTCAAGAATGTCGGATTGGCGGAAAGAGAGCGACATATGGATCCCATTCAGGTTTGCTGCTTTCGTTTTTCTTCTTTTGACTAAAATAAGCAAGCCGCTATGCAGAATTTTCATATTTGTGTTGCAAAACGAAAATAAACGAACATAAACGTTGATTGTGCGAATGCAGTGCTGATTAATGCGCACAACCAGATTGGATAGGGAATCACAAGCCATGCAAGCGACGGACGATCAGATCAGCGACCTGTTCATCATCGGCGGCGGGATCAACGGATGCGGCATCGCGCGGGATGCGGCGGGCCGGGGTCTGTCTGTCACCTTGGCCGAGATGAATGATCTCGCTTCGGCAACGTCGTCAGCCTCGACCAAGCTGTTTCATGGCGGACTGCGCTATCTGGAGTATTTTGAGATCCGGCTGGTGCGCGAGGCGCTGATCGAGCGTGAGACACTATTGCGCGCTATGCCTCATGTCAGTTGGCCGATGCGCTTTGTGCTGCCCTATCACAAGGACATGCGCTTTGATTCTGAGACGCCGACATCGAAGCTGCTCAGCACCGTCATGCCCTGGATGCGCGGGCGTCGCCCCGCGTGGCTGATCCGTCTGGGTCTGTTCATGTACGACAACCTTGGGGGGCGTAAAATTTTGCCGGGAACGAAGTCGCTGGATCTGCGCAGCGCTCCGGAAGGTGGTCCTTTGCAGGATAAGTTCGAAACAGCCTATGAATACTCGGACTGCTGGATTGAAGATGCGCGGCTGGTGGTGCTCAATGCGCGCGACGCCGAATCCCGTGGTGCGCGGATCATGGTGCGGACCGAAGTTGTCTCAGCCGAGCGTGTTGACGAGTTGTGGCATATCACCATCCGCGACCGGCCGACCGGGGAAAGCCAACTGATCCGTGCGAGAATGCTGATCAATGCAGGCGGTCCGTGGGTAGGGGATATCATCCAGACCAAGATTCGGGTGAACTCGCGCGAGGGGGTTCGTCTGGTGCGCGGCAGTCACATCGTGACAAAGAAGCTCTACGATCACGAAAAGTGTTACTTCTTCCAAGGCGAAGATGGCCGCATTATCTTTGCCATTCCTTACGAGCAGGATTTTACCCTGATCGGTACGACGGATCAGGACCATTCGGATCCCTCTGAGCCTCCGGTCTGCACCGAGGCCGAGCAGAAATACCTATGCGAGTTCGCAACCAAGTATTTCAAGAAACCGGTGACGCAAGACGATATCGTCTGGACCTATTCTGGCGTACGGCCGCTCTATGATGATGGGGCCAGCAGCGCGACGGCGGCGACGCGGGACTATACATTGAAGGTTGATGCGCAGGGTGGAGCGCCTGTTTTGAACGTGTTCGGAGGCAAGATCACGACCTACCGTCGTCTGGCGGAAAGCGCGCTTGAGAAAGTTGCCGAACACTTTCCGAACCTTCCCGGACCCTGGACAGCGGGCGTGTCTTTGCCTGGTGGAAACTTTCCCGTCGATGGCGTGCAGGACCTTAAGCAGGCGTTGATCCAGGACTATCCGTTCCTCACTGAAAAATGGGCGGCTCGTCTGATCCGCGCATACGGGACAGAGGCGCGTACCGTGTTGGGGGAGGCAAAAGACGTCGCTGATTTGGGTGAAGACTTCGGTGCAACCCTCACCGCGCGAGAACTCGAATGGCTGATGGACAAAGAATACGCCCGCAGCGCCGAGGACGTGGTCTGGCGTCGCAACAAGCTGGGCCTGCGGTTGAGTGCTGACCAGATCGCGCGCATTGACCAGTGGATGTCAGAGCGTTTGAAAACGGACGACGCAGCTTGAAAACAAAAAGCCCCGCCGATTTGGCGGGGCTTTATCTTAAGCGGTTTCCTCGGACGGGCCGGGATCATTCTTGCTACCCTTGATCCATTCTCGCAGCCCCTGCATCAGGGCGTAGAGGACTGGCACAAGGATCACGCCGACCAGTGTGGCGGCCAACATGCCGCCGAACACGGCGACACCAATGGCCTTCTGGCTCGCCGCCCCCGCGCCATTGGCGGCTAGCAGCGGAACAACCCCCAGAAGGAAGGATAGCGCCGTCATCATCACGGCCCGGAAGCGCTGATAGGCGGCCTCGGCTGCGGCGTCCTTGATCGAAAGGCCTTTGGCGCGTTGCTCCATCGCGAACTCAACGATCAGAATGCCGTTCTTTGAGGCAAGCCCCACCAGCATGATCATCCCGATCTGCGTATAGAGGTTGATGTCACTGCCCACGATCGCCACGGCCGCGACCGCACCGAACAGGGCGACAATCACCGAAAGCAAGATCGACACCGGCAAGGTCCAGCTTTCGTATTGGCCAACAAGGAACAGGTAGCCAAACAGGATCGCCAGCCCAAGGATGACGATGACCAGACCGCCCGAGGCCAGCTGTTGCTGGGCCGTGCCGGTCCATTCGAACGCATACCCGGGCGGCAGGGCGGTTGCCGATTCCTCGGTCATCACATTGATCGCGTCACCCGTGGACAGACCCGGAGCGGGCACCGCCGTCACCGTTGCCGACCGGAACAGGTTGTGCCGCTTCAGCAAGACCGGTCCCAACACGTTTTCGACGTCAATCAACGTGCCCAGAGGCACCATCTCACCCTGTTGCGAGCGGACATAGAGGTTCGAGATATCCTCGACATTGTCGCGATAGGTACCATCAGCCTGAATCATCACGCGGTAGACACGGCCGAACAGGTTGAAGTCGTTCACGTAGTAGGACCCCAGCTGCGCCTGCATCGTCTGGAAAATCTCGGCGACCGAGACCTGCAGGGTCTTGGCCTTTTCACGATCCAGATCAACAAAAAGCTGCGGAACGTTGGCGCGGAATGTGGTGTATGATTGGCCGATCTCGGGCCGTTGGTTCGCCGCGTAAACGAACGAGCCAACAGCCGAAGCCAGATCCTGAGGTGTGCCGCCACCGGTCTGCTGCACCTCCATCTCGACACCGGCCGACATGCCGAGGCCCTGAATGGGCGGCGGGTTGAAGGCCACAATCGAGGCCGCGGATTCACCGTTCGCAATCGCAAGCACCTTGGCGAGGATGGCGTCCGCACTCAGGTCTTCTTCCTGCCGGTCGGCCCAGTTTTCGAGGTTTACGAAGATAGCCGCGCCGTTGGTCGTGGTGCCGTTCAGCAGCGAGAAGCCGTTGATCAGAACGGTGCTGGCAACGCCCGGAATTTCGCGGATCTGTTCGTCCACACGGGCCGAGATCGTCTCGGTCCGTTCCAACGTTGCCGCATCGGGCAGTTGGATATCCACGAACAGATAGCCATTGTCCTCAAGCGGGATAAACCCGCTGGAGGTGTTGGACATAATCGTCCCGGTTCCCATACCCAAGGCGACAATCACACCCAGAGCGACAATCGGCAGGATCAGCAATTTACGCACGATGGCGACATAGCCGTTTCGGACGGTCCCGATCAGCCCTTCGAACAGCGCCAGCAGCCCTTTGGGCGGGCCGGAGCGTGCGCGTAGAACCAAGCCACACAGGGCAGGCGACAGGGTCAGAGCGTTGATGGACGAGATCACAACCGCCGTCGAAATGGTCACTGCAAACTGCGAATAGAGCCTTCCAGAGATGCCAGGCATGAAGGTCACCGGTACGAACACGGCCAGCAGAACCAACGTTGTTGCGATGACAGGACCGGTGATCTGGCCCATCGCCTTGCGGGTCGCCTCGGCAGGGGGCAGCCCCTCATCCGCGATGATCCGCTCGACGTTTTCGACAACCACGATGGCGTCATCCACCACGATCCCGATGGCCAGAACCAAGGCGAAAAGCGAAATCGTGTTCAGCGACATTCCGAAGGCCAGTAGGAAGGCGAATGTCCCGATCAATGAGACCGGGATCGCCACCGCTGGAATGATCGTTGCTCGCCAACTGCCCAGGAACACGAACACGACCGAGATCACCAGAATGAAGGTCAGGATAAGTGTCGAGACCACATCGTTCAGCGAGGCTTCGACAAAGTCGGTGGTGTTGAAGGGGACACTGTATTCCACGTCTGTGGGGAAGGACCGGGAGAGGCGGTCAAGCTCGGCCTGCACTCGCTCGGACACAGCAAGCGCGTTGGCACCGGGGGCTTGATAGATGCCGATCACGGTCGCTGGCACCGCATCGAAATAGCCTGACGCCGCATAGTATTCGGCGCCCAATTCAACGCGTCCAATGTCACGTACGCGCACAATAGAACCAGCGTCACCCGTTCGAATTACGATGTCGCCGAACTCTTCGGCCGATGTCAGGCGGCCCTTGGTTTTGATCGTGTATTGAAAGGTCTGTCCCTCGGGCACCGGAGGCGCACCGATGGAGCCTGCGGAGACTTCGATATTCTGTTCGCGAATGGCATTGATCACATCGCCGGGCGTGATCGACAGAGCGGCCATCTGGTCGGGATCCATCCAGATCCGCATGGCATATTCCAGATTGGTCAGAACATCCGCCTTACCCACACCTTGAACCCGCGCCAGAGCGTCTTTCAGGTTGATCGAGGCATAGTTGGACAGAAACACACTGTCATAGGTCCCGTTGGGCGAGGTCAGAGTGACCAGCAACAGCATGTTGGTTGACGCCTTTTGCGTCACCACGCCGGATGAGGTTACCTCGGACGGAAGTGACGACATGGCCTGCGCCACGCGGTTCTGCACGTTAACCGAGGCGATATCGGGGTCAGTGCCGACCTCAAAGGTAACGTTCAACGAATAGGAGCCGTTGTCGGATGAGGTCGACGTCATGTAGATCATGTCGTCCACACCATTGACCTGCGCCTCGATGGGCGCGGCGACGGTGTTTTCCACGGTCTCGGCATTGGCGCCGGTATAGGTGGTCGAGACGCTGACCACCGGAGGTGTAATGTCCGGGAACTGGGCGACCGGCAGAACCATATAGCCGATACTGCCCATGATCGTCAGGACGAGAGAAATGACAAGCGCCAGCTTCGGCCGGCTGATGAACAGGGCTGAGAACATGCCTTATTCTCCCGGCTGCTCGGACGCAACAACCGCGTCCACCGCCACGCCGGGCCGCACGCGTTGCAGGCCCTCGACAATCACGCTTTCACCTTCGCGCAGACCTTCTGAGACGATGATGGCCGTGCCCACGGAGTCGCCGGTCGTGATATATCGCTGCTCGACCATCTGTTGGTCGTTGACGACCAGTACGAACTCGCCGCGCTGGTCACGCTGCAACGCGGCCTGAGGGATCAGAACCTGCAGGGTTGGCTCCAGCGCCTCGATCTGAACATTCACAAACGCGCCGTCGATGATCAGGCGATCTGCGTTTTCAAACTCGGCCCGCACCGTAATGGCGCCGGTCAGCGGGTCGATGCGGTTGTCGACAAAGACGATCTCACCGGTTTCATCCAGCTCGGTTCCGTTCGGCAAAATGACATGCACATTGGGGCTTTTGTTGCTTTCTGCCAGAGAGGCAGCACTTTCACCAACCTGTTGAAGAACCGAGGTAAACTGTTTCTCATTCAAGGAGAAATTCACGTAGATTGGCGCTTCGCTGACCAAGTTGACTAGCGGTGGGTTCGTGGGGCCAACCACGTCGCCTACGCTCGTGGTGACCCGACCGAGGCGACCGGTAAAGGGCGCGTGGATCTCGGTATAACTGAGGTCCAGCTCCGCCTGTTGAATGGCGGCGTTTGCGGCTTTGACCTCGGCCTCGGCGACAAGTTCGTTGGCGCGCGCGATGTCGCGTTCCGACTCTGGCGTTGCATCACGCCGGAACAGCTCCTCTTTCCGCGCCAGATCGACCTTGGCCAGCTCCAAATTAGCTTCGGCGCGATCAAGATCTGCTTTGCGGGCCTCAAGCGTCGCCTCATAGAGGTCCGGTTCGATCTTGAACAGAAGATCGCCCTCGGTCACTAGAGCGCCATCTTCGACCTCCTGACTATCTAGGAACCCGCTGACGCGCGCGACAATGTCGACCTTATTAATGGCTTCTGCACGGCCGATGAAGCTTGCCTCATCGGTGATCTCTTCGGTGTAGGCTGCGGCAATCGACACTTTTGCGGCGGGTGCTTCACTTTCTTCTTGCGCAAGTGCCGGATAGCCAAAACCGATGCATGACAAAATGACCAGAGGGCGGCACAGTGCGGTGACAGCACCACGAGACCGGTTGCGGGGCTGCTTCAGAGCGACGGACATGTCAAAAGCCTCATACATTTCAAAAAACTGAGCCTATTCGCAGCCTTAAAAAGCGACGAGTCGGCAGAACTTGAGGGCAGGATGGCCGTTTTGCAAATATATCTCAAGGTGATTGAAGGGGTGGAGTGGTTGGCGGGTAGCGAAAATCCCGTGCAACCAGGCCGGTTTACGGGTGTCGTGCAGATTGCAGGCCCCAATAGAAAGGGGGCCGTCGAGGCCCCCGTTTCAGAACTTCATGCAGCTTGTGTCAGTCGCGCGTACCCGCAAATTTCTCCTGCCACTCTTCACGGTCCTCGTCGGCGATCTTGGCGAACAGGACATCAGGTACCGAGAACGCATGACCTGCGGGCAGGGCGTTCAGCGCGGCCTCGACATCTTCGGGCCAGCTTGTATCCAGCGTATTCATTGCACTCAGCATCTTGGCTGAAGCGTCGGGAATAAAGGGCGCGCTCAAAACCGCATAGAGGCGGATCAGGTTGAGACCAAGGCGTACCTGTGCGGCCGCTTGCTCGGGGTCTTCCTTGAAAGTCGACCACGGGGCTGCGGATTGCAGGTATTCGTTACCGGCCACCCAGATCGCCCGCAGCTCTTGCGCGGATTTGCGGACTTCCATCGCCTCCATGTGGCCTTCATAGGCGCGAACGCGGCGAGTGATGTCCGCGATAAGCTCTTGTTCGCGCGTGCCAAATGTACCGCCTTCGGGCACGGCTTCGCCAAATTTCGAGCGGCAGAACTTGGTGATGCGGCTGACGAAATTGCCCAGCACGTCGGCCAGGTCCTTGTTGACCGATTGCTGGAAGTTCTCCCAGGTGAATTCGCTGTCGCTGCTTTCGGGCGCGTGGCTCAGCAGCCACCAGCGCCAGTAGTCGGCCGGAAGGATGTCCAGCGCCTGGTCCATGAAGACGCCACGGCCCTGGCTGGTCGAGAATTGGCCACCGTCAAAGTTGAGGTAGTTGAACGACTTGATGTAATCGACCATCTTCCAGGGCTCGCCTGAGCCGAGAATAGTTGCCGGGAAGGACAGCGTATGGAAGGGGACATTGTCCTTGCCCATGAACTGCACGTAACGCACGTCTTCCGCGCCCTTGTCCGTGCGCCACCAGCGTTCCCAATCTGCATCCGTCTTGCCATTGGCGTCGGCCCATTCCTTGGCGCAGGCGATGTATTCGATCGGCGCGTCGAACCAGACATAGAAGACCTTGCCCTCCATCCCAGGCCAGTCCTGATCGCCTTTCTTGACCGGAACACCCCAGTCCAGATCGCGGGTAATGCCGCGATCCTGCAGGCCATCTCCGTCGTGCAGCCATTTCTTGGCAATGGATGTGGTCAGGATCGGCCAATCGGTCTTGCTGTCGATCCAGGCATCCAGCTGATCCTTCATCGCCGATTGGCGCAGATACAAGTGCTTGGTCTCGCGCACCTCAAGGTCGGTCGAGCCGCTGATGGCGCTGCGAGGTTCGATCAGGTCCGTCGGGTCCAATTGCTTGGTGCAGTTCTCGCACTGGTCACCCCGCGCGCGGTCGTAGCCGCAGTTGGGGCAGGTGCCCTCGATATAGCGGTCAGGCAGGAACCGGCCATCGGCATTCGAGTAGACCTGTTTTTCACTGACCTCACGGATCAGACCGGCCTCATCCAACTTGCCAGCGAAGTGCTGCGTCAGGTGGCGGTTCTGTTCGCTGGACGAGCGTCCAAAGTGATCGAAGCTCAGGCCAAAGCGTTTGGCGATATCGGCCTGCACGGCATACATATCGGCGCAATACTCGGCGACGGGCTTGCCCGCTTTGGCAGCGGCCAGCTCAGCCGGGGTGCCGTGTTCGTCAGTGGCGCACAGGAACATGACCTCGTTCCCACGGCCACGCTGGTAACGTGCGTACAGGTCGGCAGGCAATTGCGAGCCGATCAGGTTGCCGAGGTGCTTGATCCCGTTGATGTAGGGGATCGCCGAAGTGATGAGAATCCGAGCCATTTTGCGTGTCCACGTAACTGTCTGCGCGCCCGTCTACCTTATGTAACCGGTCAGCAAAAGACCGGGTTTGTCATGGATGGCACGAAAACCATGGTTGCGGTGAAAAAAGGCCCCACGACCAAATTGTCGATTGTATTCGGGCAAGGGCGCGCGATACCCTTTTGGTGGCCAATTTAATTTCGGCCTTTTGATTTATTGTTGCACGACGTTCTGCGCCCTTTTCAGGCGAAAGAACTTCGATTTCATGGTATTTGTTTATGTTCGATTTTCTTCTCCAAAGCGCATTAACGCCCTTTACTATGGCGCTTGCGCTGCTGTTTGGCCTGTTGGGGGGCGAGGTCATCGCCGCGCTTTTTGGTGGAAGTCTTCTGGCAAGCGAAGGTCTGGTCGAACTAAAGGCCCCCGGTCTGAGTGTTGCGGATTTCGATCTCGATATCGAAGCTGGCATTGATCTGAGTGCGTTGGAACTGGCCGAGATTGAGGCCGAGGCTCCGGCGGCCTCTGCAACAGGAACTCTGACGCGGTTGGGGATTGGCGATGTGCCGGTCATGATCTGGCTGGTGGTCTTGTTGGCCGGTTTTGCGATGTCTGGGATTGGCGTTCAACTGATCGTCGAGGATCTGTTGGGCTCTGATTGGCCTGTTGGGTTGGCCACCATCCCGGCGGGTATTTTTAGCCTTTGGTTTGCGCGCGGTTTCGGCCCGGTTTTTACTCGTTTGTTGACAAAAACCAAAACGGACGGAATGCCTGAACGGGAGCTGGCACGGCGCAGGGGGGTAGTGACCCAAGGCTCTGCGTCGCGCGGACGACCGGCTGAGGTGCGTGTCATGGATCGGTTCGGCAATGCGCATTATGTGAAGGCAGAGCCGTTGCAGGACCGGGACACGCTTGAGCAAGGCACGGACGTTCTTGTTCTGCGGGACAGATTCCTTGACCGTTTCGTGCTGGTCGGACTGTCCGATAGAACAGATCTCCAATCCGTAGAACCATAGCACCAAGGGTGTCTCGTCGCTGCCTCTATTCCTCGCGCGAGCGTTTCAACAAACGCCCAATCGTGAAGGATGTTCTGGGGGCATAGACATAGTTCGTTCGCTCCTCTGGGGTGGGGCGAGAACGCATCCGGGCCAGACCGAAGGCGATCAGACCCAAATGACCAACAGCGACAAAGGCGAACAGGGCGCCCGGGCCGAATTTCTCTATCAACGTGGAGGAGATGTAGGGCGAGGCAATCGCGCCCAGAGCGTACCAGAACATCAGCGCCGCAGACAGCTCGACTCGTTGCTCAGTGGTGGCAAAGTCGTTGGCATGGGCCGAAGAGACCGAGAAGATCGGGAAGGTGGTGAACCCGAACACCCATGCCGCCAGCATCACCCCGAGCGTCCCAGTGTTGCTGGCCATCATGGTTATTCCACAACTCAAAACCGCAGCGGCAGACAACCAGATCAGCACCCAGCGCCGGTCATATTTATCCGCAAGCCATCCCATCGGGTACTGCGCCATCGCGCCACCCAAAACAAATGAGGCGAGGAAGAAGGCGATCTGATCAATGCCCAGCCCGACCTCTTGCCCGTAGACGGGGCCGACCATACGGAATGAGGCAGAGCTGAGCGCCGCAACAATCACTCCGGCAACCGCCAGAGGCGAACTGCGCCAGGCCAATTTGGGGCGCAGGCGCGGAGCGTCTGGGGTTGCGGGTTGGCTGGCGCGTGTCAGGGTCAGCGGCAGCAAGGAGGCACAACACAGGATCGCCAGCAGATTGTACGAGACGTAAGAGGCAGGCGGCAGGACCGCGATGATCAACTGCGCGCACAGCGATGCACCCATATCGGCGATGCGATAGGTGCCCATGGCGCGCCCCCGGGTCTCATTGGTGACTTTCGCGTTCAGCCAGGCCTCGATCACCGTGTAACACCCGGCGACACAGGTGCCGGATGCGATCCTCAGGAACGCCCAGACATAGGGGTTTTCGGTCAGGGTATGGCCAATCAGGCCCATCGCGCCCAGCGCTGTGCAGACGGCGAAGGCACGGGAATGCCCGACGCTGCCCATCAGGCGCGGTGCCCACCAGCAACCAACAAAGAAACCGATGAAATGCGCCGAGCCCAACAGACCGATTTGTTCGGTGGTGAAGTTCAGGGTGATGCCGGAAATGGCATCGAGCGGCCCAACGCCGCCGGTCGACAGTTGCAGCAGAATGACAGAAAGGAACAGGGCGGCAAAGGAAATGATCGTGCGCATGATGGTTCTACCTTGGCGAGGCTTTCAGACAATGCGCGTAGCTAATCGACGTCAAGGAGTCGTTTTTGAACTTTCGCCTTTGGTCAAAGGCGGCTGATCTCGGCTCGAATGTCCAGTGTGACGGTGTCATTCACCAGATCGGGATAGCCCGAGGCGCCAAAGTCGTGCCGGTTCAGCGCGCCCTTCAAGCTGATCGACAGGCGATCCAGATCACCCGCCGCTGTGCCCTGCGGACGGTAGAGGCTGGCTTGCAATGTGATCGGACGCGTCACCCCCCGAACTGTTAGGTCCCCGGTGATACGGGCCCCGTCCGAGATGCGCCCATCCTGCCCAAGTTCGATCTCGGTTGAGACGAAGGTGATGGTCGGATGGCTTTCGGCGTCCAGAACACTGGGGCTGAGCATCGGCGCGCGCGCGAAGGGCAGTCGGGTCTTGGCTTTGCTCACGTCCAATGCCACCTGCACCCGGCTGTTTTGCAGGCGGGTCGTATCCACTTGAACATCCGCTGTCCGGATCGGCATGGTACCGCTTTGCGCGACGCCGGACAGATCGAAGCTGAAACCAACCTTCGTATCGCTTTCCGACAGGGCATAGGGGCTGAGCGCTGCATGCAGCGTTTGGGCGAATGGTAGGGTCGCCAGCCCCGTAAGAACGGCACGTCGGTTCAAATCTCTCATGACCGGACGCTAGGGCGCGCGGCCCCTTGGACCAACAAAAAAATGCGTGATTAGGTGTGTTCAGTCCACGGCGGCGATCTGGTCAAGCTGCAGCCCGACGCGCGGTTTGATCTGCGTGGCGATCCAACTGACCGGAGGCAGGGCGCGGGCGCGGCGGCGGGTCAGGGTCCAGCGGCGCGCCTCGCCCTGATGCGCGGCGGCCATGTGCCAGCGGGTCTCGATCCCTTGCGCGCCTCCATCACCGGGCGTCAGCAGCAGACCCAGCGGGGCCCGCCCCATGGTGCCGCCCTGTTCGGCGGCCAGATGCATCCGGCGCACGGGCGTCAGCCCCGGCGCGCCGGGCAGATCCCCGACGATCAGCGGGATGGCTCCGCTGCGCAGCGCTTCTTCCATGCACCACAGCAGGTCTTCGGCGCGGGTGGGGCGGACAAAGATGAACCGGGCGGGATCGGCAAAGGGCATCATCCCGTCTGGATTCAGCTGCCCGGGCTCCCACGCTGGAGAAATCCATAGGACCGGCCCCTGCATCTGACCGGCCAACCACATGGCAAAGCTGCGCCGCGCGGGGCCGCAGCCTTCATGCACGCGCCCCAGTTGCAGGGTGATCCCATCCTGTAGCGTAACCCCCGGCGCGGCGCGCGCGGGCTTTTGACCAAGAAGCTGAACAGACATGAGCAACTCATATCATGTTCTCATTTTGTTCTCAAGCGCTACACATGCCTAGCGCGAAAGGATCATACGTCCATCGGTGAACTGGATGTTCGAAAAACGATGCAGGTAGTCCATGCCCAGAAGCGACTTGTGTAAATCACCTTCGTTGATCCAGGCCGAGACATTCTGGTCGGTGATTGGCCCCACCGTCAGCGTGTCCAGCCGCACCGGAGCGGTCCGGACCTCTCCATTGGCGGTCAGGGCGCGGCCAAAGTAGTTCAACTGGTTCGGGTCGATCCCCGCGCGTCTGGCGTCTTTGTCGCTGAGAACAATTTGGCTGGCACCGGTATCGACCAGAAAGGTGATCGGTTCTCCGTTCACCTGAACCGGCAGATAGTAATGCCCGTCCGCCGAGCGGGGGACCTCGATCGACTCACCTGTCACCGTCATCTGCGGAGCAGGGCCGACCGTCGTGCGGATATCCTCCCACAGGCCAACCACGGCCACGACACCCACGAAGATGAACACCCAGGCCATGACCTGCTGCAGGGTTTTGTTCAGCGATTGGCGGTTCTGTGCCAGGAACCAGAACACAACAGCTGTGCCCAGCACGCTGAGGTAGACCAAACGCATTACATTGTCGGTGTCCATGCCGAAATCCTTACTCGCTACACAGCAGTATATGGGGGGTCAGGACGCGAATCCAAAGGCCTTGAGGCCATCCAGAATGAACTGAACCGACAAAGCCGCCAGCAACATACCCAGCAGCCGGGTCAGAACGTTCAGCCCAGTCTTGCCCAGAATGCGGCCGATCAACCCGCCAGCCAGGAAGAAGATCAGGACAACAGACATAACCGCCAGCATGACGATGCAGGCCTCGACAATGCCCAGCACGCCGGGATGCTGGCCGGCCAGCAGGATTATCGTCGCGATCGAACCCGGCCCCGCGATAAGCGGAATGGCCAGAGGGAACACGGACGGGTCGGGATGTTCCTCTTCTTCGGCCCGGTCTTCGCGGCGTTTGGTGCGGCGGTCGAACAGCATGTCCAAAGCGGTCAGGAACAGCAAGGCCCCACCTGCAACACGGAAGGCGGCCATTGAGATCCCGACAAAGCCCAGCAGCGCCTCGCCAAAGGCGGCAAAGGCGATCAAGATAAAGACGGCAGTGAGGCAGCTACGAAAGGCAGTTTTGCGCCGAGTCTTCGCATCCATGTCCTGTGTCAGCGCCACGAAAATCGGCGTGGTGCCAAACGGGTCGATCACCACGAACAAGGTGGTGAAGGCTGTAATGAAAAAGGCCAGATCCATCATGCGGCATTCTCGGCTTGTTCAAGGCGTTCCGCTGCGGCCACCCATAGGGCCTCGGCTTTTTGCATGGCTTCCGAGACCTCGGCGAATTTGCGGTTCCAGGTCTCCAGATCGTTGATCCTGTCATCCTCGTACAGCGCTGGATCCGCCAGCTTGGCCGAGAGTTTCTCGTGCATATCCGTCAGCTTTTCAATCCGGTCCTCGCATTTACGTAGATCGGCGCGCAGGGCGAGCATCGCCTCGCGAGACGGGCGTTTGGGCTTTGCAGCCTGCGGCTTTGTTTTGACTGGCTTGTCCCGCGCCAGCAGCATGGTGCGATAGGCCTCAAGGTCGTCGTCGAACGGCTTGACCGTCCCGTCCGAGACCAGCCACAATCGATCTGCTACCAGAGACAGCAGGTGCATGTCGTGGCTGACCAGCACAACCGCACCGGAATAGGCGGTCAGCGCCTCAACCAGCGCCTCGCGGCTTTCGATATCAAGGTGGTTGGTCGGCTCGTCGAGGATCAGCATATGCGGCGCATCAATGGTGGCGAGCAGCAGCGACAGGCGGGCTTTTTGCCCACCGGACAGGCGGCCAACCTCTGTCTCAGCTTGGTCGGCGTTCAGGCCAAACCCGGCCAGGCGCGAGCGCCATTTGCCCGGCGCTTCATCCGGGCGCAGACGGCGCAAGTGGTCCAGCGGGGTTTCGTCCACATACAGCTCATCCACCTGATGCTGCGCGAAGTAACCGATCCGCAGCTTGTTACTGCGGGCCATTTTGCCGGCCATCAGGGGCAGACGGTCTGACAAGAGTTTGGACAGAGTCGATTTACCCTGACCGTTCTTACCCAGCAGCGCGATCCGGTCGTCCTGATCAATGCGCAGGTTCAGGCGACGCAGAACCTCGACCTCGCCATAGCCGGTTACACCACCTTCGATCTGAATGATGGGCGGCGACAGTTCCTCGGGCTCGGGGAAGGAAAACGCGCGCAAAGCGGCCTCTTGCGGGGTAGAGACCAGCTGGATGCGTTCTATCATCTTCAGGCGGGATTGGGCCTGAACAGCTTTGGACGCCTTGTAGCGGAAGCGATCCACAAAGCTTTGCAGATGCGCGATGCGGGCTTTGGCCTTGGCGTTCTCGGATTCCGCCTGCGCCAGACGTTCCGCGCGGCGCTCGGCGAACTTGTCGTAGGGCACTGCGTAATAGGTAAGCTTGCGATCTTCCAGATGCAGGATCGACCCCACGGCTCTGTTCAACAGCCCACGGTCGTGGCTAATGATAATGACCGTATGTGGATATTTCGCCAGATAGCTTTCCAGCCACAGCGCGCCTTCGAGGTCCAGATAGTTGGTCGGTTCGTCCAGCAGCAGCAGATCGGGCTGGGAAAACAGCACCGCCGCCAGCGCCACGCGCATCCGCCAACCGCCCGAGAAATCGGAACAAGGGCGCAACTGGTCGTCGTCATCAAAGCCCAGACCTTTGAGGATCGAGGCCGCGCGCGCCTCGGCCGACCAGGCGTCGATATCGGCCAGACGGGTCTGGATCTCGGCAATGCGGGCGGGGTCCTCAGCGGTCTCAGCTTCGGCCATCAGGGCGCCGCGTTCGGTATCGGCGGCCAGAACGGTATTGATCAGCGACACGTCGGACGAGGGCACCTCTTGCGCCACACCGCCAATCCGCGCGCGTTTCGGGGTCGAGATATTGCCCGATTCCAGTGCCAACTCACCCCGGATCAGGCGGAAGAGGGTGGTCTTACCGGTGCCATTGCGGCCAACAAGGCCAACCTTATGCCCATCCGGGATGGTTGCGCTGGCCCCGTCGAACAGAGGGCGGCCCTCAACGGCGTAAGTGATGTCTTCGATCCGTAGCATGACGCGCTCTTAGCAGAGCCGTGATGCCGCCGCCAGCGGCTAAGCATGTTCAACAGACCAGCGATGTGTTAGCGCTTTCTCGTTTGCCAATTTGAAACGGTTTTGACCATGCGCGCCGCCCAGACGCCTCCAACTTTGATCACGCTGATCTTTGCTACGGCGCTGTCGGTTCTTTCGCTGAATATGTTCCTGCCTTCGCTGGCGCATATGAGTGAAGATTTCGCGGTCGACTATGGTCTCGTGAATTTGTCAGTTGCGGGGTATCTTGCGGTTTCGGCCGTACTTCAGCTGATCATGGGGCCGCTGTCGGATCGTTACGGACGCAGACCTGTGCTGTTGACCTCTATGACGATCTTTGTTTGCGCTTCAATCGGTTGCGCGCTCGCCGAGTCGATCTGGCTATTCCTTGGCTTCCGCCTGTTGCAAGCCGCTGTGGTGGCGGGCTCAGTCTTGTCCAGCGCGTCGATCCGGGATCAGTACCCACCGAATGAAGCCGCCAGCAAACTTGGCTATGTCGCTATGGCGATGGCCCTCGCACCGATGCTCGGGCCGATGCTGGGCGGGGCGCTTGATATGCTTTTCGGGTGGCGGGCCGGGTTTGTTTTGTATTCTCTGTTGGGGGCGGGACTGTTGACCTTGCTTTGGTTCGATATGGGTGAGACCAATACCAATCGCTCCTCAACGTTTGCTGCACAGCTGAGAGAATACCCGCACCTGTTCCGTGCCCGCAGGTTCTGGGGCTATGCCCTATGCGCGGCGTTCTCAATTGGGGGGTTCTACAGCTTTATCACCGGTGCGCCCTTAGTGGCTGCAGCGTGGTTCGATCTGAGCCCCGCGATGCTGGGTCTAGGCATTGGCATCATCACCGGCGGCTTCATGGCGGGCAATTTCATCACCGGTCGCATTGCTGCACGGACCCGGCTGACCACGATGATCCTAATCGGGCGAATTGTGGCCTCGACGGGCCCTTTCCTGGGGTTGCTTTTGTTTCTGGGTCAGATGGGCTCGGTCTGGGTATTCTTCGGTTCGGCCATCTGCGTAGGGTTTGGCAACGGGTTGACCAACGCCAACGCGTCGGCTGGCGTCATGTCGGTGCGCCCGAAACTGGCAGGCAGCGCCGCAGGTCTTTCGGGCGCGATGATCGTCGCGTTGGGGGCTGTGCTGACCTCCATCACCGGAACATTCGTCAACGCCGAAAACGGCCCGTATCTGGTTCTGGGCATGATGAGTGGCAGCAGTTTCATTGGCCTGCTTGCGGTGCTCTACGTTCGCCGTGTCGACCGTCTAGAGCCTTTGCCTGACACAATCTGAACCGCAAAGCGCGGGGCAAGGCATCATAAGACTTTCCATGAGCCACAGACCATGTTAGGCGGCGCGCGATGTATTTCGGCGCGGGCCCCGCGCCACATTGTAAGGAGAGGCCGACATGGCACTGGAACGCACATTCTCGATCATCAAACCCGATGCAACCCGCCGCAACCTGACCGGCAAAATCAACGCCAAGTTCGAAGAGGCGGGCCTGCGCATCGTTGCGCAAAAGCGCATCCACATGACCAAAGAACAAGCCGGCAAGTTCTACGAAGTCCACGCCGAGCGTCCGTTCTATGACGAACTGTGCGAATTCATGTCGTCGGCTCCGGTCGTTGTTCAGGTTCTGGAAGGCGAAGGCGCCATTGCAAAGAACCGTGAAGTCATGGGCGCAACCAACCCCGCAGACGCAGCTGCCGGCACCATCCGCGCCGAGTTCGCTGAGTCGGTTGGCGAAAACTCGGTCCACGGTTCGGACGCACCTGAGACAGCAGCGGTTGAGATCGCCTACTTCTTCTCGGGCATCGAACTGGTCGGCTAAGCCACCACTTTGATGAACAGATTGGGCCGCTCCTGCTAGGGGCGGCCTTTTTCGTTTCAGATCTGCTTCAGATCGTGGGCTGCAACCCGTACTCCGATGGCATCCAGGTCTGAGACCATTTGGCTTTCCGGGGCCGCCTTGGTGCCGGATTTGATCGTGTCAAACCTTTGTCTTAACGCCTTTTTCTCATCTCCCTTGCAGTCGTTCCAAGGGCGGCCCTGGAGCCCCATCACCAGCACATAGTAGCCGATGAAATGCGGTTTTGTTCCTGCTGCCAACAGCTTGGCATAGGCAGCGTCGGCGCCCAGCTCGCGCAGCTCCTGCGCCGAATGAATGCCCGCGCGGGTGCAGGCCTGTTCGAAGGCAGGGCCGAGGTTGCGGATGGAGGAGATCGGATCAGACATGTCTTGGTTTTAGCCGGACGGTTTTGACCTGTCACCCGCACAAATCCCCGCTTTGGTTGATCTTGTTCTTGATGCAGGGCGCGATTCACGGTCTCATAACTTTATGTAGAAGGATCTGGCAGGGGGAAGACGTGTCGCAGGGAACAAACGGGTTCTTCATCCTCCCCGGCAGGCTTGATCAGGCCGCGTTCGAGCGCGCTTTGCCCAATCACACTGTCGATATCGAGATGGGCAGCGCCGCGCGTGTCTTTATGCTTGATTGCCACGATCAGTCGCTGCGCAGTTCCGGCCGGTTACTGTTCGAGAGCAGAGGGAGCTTGCGGCTTGTCTCCATGCAGGGGCAGGTCTCAGAGCAGCACGCAGACGGCAAGGGGCAATTCGTTCAGAACCTGCCTGACGGGCCGGTGAAGGCGGCGCTGAGCGCCTTTCCTACTTTGCGCGCCCTGACGCCAATTGGCACCGGCGAGGTTGAGGAAGGCACGCTCACGATTCTCGACGATCTGCAAAAGACGCAGGTTCGGGGGCATATCCTGTCGCCGCGCACGGATCGCGGGCAGGTGGCGTTTGTCTGGCTGAAAAAACTGCGCGGCTATGATCGCGCTTTTGCTGCGGCCTGTGAGAGTCTTGAGGGGATAACTTCGGGCGGCATTGACGACTTGTTCGACGCTTTGTTCCCAGACATGGCGCGTTACCGTGCCAAACCGGAGATTGCGCTTGGCACGCAAGAACCGTCCCTGGAGGTCGCGGCCGACCTGATCCGGATCTATCTGGGCGTCGCACGTCAGAACGAAGCTGGCATAGTGGCGGATATTGATACTGAATTTCTGCATGACTACCGGGTGTCTTTGCGGCGCATCCGCTCAGTCGTGAGCTTGTTCAAAGGGGTGTTTTCAGACCAGCAGACGGCAGAGTTGAAACGGGTTTTCTCGGACCTTATGGCCCCAACCGGGCGATTGCGGGATCTGGATGTATATCTTCTGGAAAAGGATATGTATCTCAGCTTTGTACCGGAAAATCTTCATGCTGGTGTACAGGCCATGTTCGACCGGTTCGAACAAGAGCGCGCAAGGGAACTATCCCGTCTGACCCGCCATTTGCGCAGCTCCGCCTACGAAACTGCGATGACCGATCTGGCGCAGAAATTTTCAAGCTCTGAAAACCTGATACCCGGGCCGAGCGCTGATCGCGGAGCCTATAGCTATGCCTGCGCGCTAATCTGGAAACGTTATCGCAAGACTTGCAAACTCGCCCGCAGTATTAGTGACGAGACGCCAGACCAAACCGTTCACGACCTGCGGATCGATTGCAAGAAACTGCGTTATCTGATGGAGTTCTTCGGGCCTCTGTTCGACGCGAAGGATTTCAAAACGATCCTCAAGCCTCTGAAAAAGCTGCAAGATAATCTGGGTCTGTTCAACGATTACTCGGTCCAGCAAGAGGCGCTGCTGGCTTTTGTTGCGGACCAAAGCACCGCCCAAGGCCGCGTGGACGCACAGCTTGGTTTAGCCGCAGGAGGGCTGATCGCCGTTCTCGACCAACGCCAAAAAGCCGAACGCGCACGCGTGATTTCAAACTTTCAGCATTTCGACAGCCCGGAGATTCGGCATCTTTTCCGCAGCCTGTTTCACCATACAAAGGAGTGAGGAATGAAGATCATTGCCTGCTACAGTAACAAGGGCGGGGTAGGGAAGACCGCGACCTCGGTGAACCTTGCCTATGCCTTTGCGCAGGCAGGTCAGCAGGTGCTTTTATGCGATCTGGATCCGCAGGGGGCCTCGGGGTTCTATTTCCGGGTCAAGCCTTCGAAAAAGCTGACAGACGCGCGTTTTTTTGAGGATGTGGAACGGTTTACCAAGGCCATCCGAGCCAGTGACTTCGAAGGTCTGGATGTGTTGCCCGCCAACTTGACATTTCGCGATTTTGACGTGTTCCTGTCCAGGATGCGCAACAAGCGCTCGCGTTTGAAGAAGGCTCTGGTCGCGGCAGGCAGCGATTATGACGTGATTATTCTGGATTGCCCGCCGAACTTCTCGACCCTGTCCGAGAACATTTTTCGCGCCGCTGATGAGATTGTCGTACCGGTGATCCCGACGACACTCTCGGAACGCACCTTCGACCAGTTGGTCGGCTTTTTCGAGGAGCACAAGCTGCGGAAAAAGAAGCTGAGGGCGTTTTTCTCGATGGTGCAGAGGCGCAAGATTTTGCATCAGGAGACGATGGAGAAGATGCGGGGGCTATACCGCAAACGGTTTCTGCAAACCTCGATTCCCTTCACTGCGGATATCGAGAAAATGGGCCAGCACCGCGCTCCGGTCAGCACCTATGCTGCACGCAGTGCGGCCAGCGCTGCATATCAGGCGCTCTATAATGAATTGGATAACGGGGTGATTGCATCGAAATGAGCATCGAAATCGAACGCAAATTTCTGGTCGCTGAACTGCCTGATCTGGGTGGCACTACGAAGGCCGTGGTGCGGCAGGGTTATCTGACGGCCAGCGAGGACTCGGTGGAGATGCGCCTGCGGCAGAAGAATGACAGCTATTTCCTGACCCTCAAAGGCGCGGGCGGACTGGTTCGGGTCGAACGGGAGGCTGAGATTTCAGCCGATCAGTTCGAAACCTTCTGGCCCGAGACCGAGGGGCGGCGGGTAGAAAAGGTGCGGTATACAGGCACGCTGCCGGATGGGCATGTGTTTGAATTGGATGTGTTCGAAGGCGATCTGGCACCGCTGTGTCTGGTTGAGGTCGAATTCACCTCGGAGCAAGATGCGAAAGGCTACACGCCGCCCGCGTGGTTCGGTGCGGATGTGACCGAGGATAAGCGTTATAAAAACAAGAATATGGCGATCAAAGGACGCCCGAGTTAGCGCGCCAGTTTCAACGTAGTTTCGAGGCCAGGATCGCAGTTGCGCGCCTCGAACGCGCCGCCATGCATCCTTGAGATTGCAGCCACCAAGGCAAGACCTAACCCGGCGTTACGCTCTGTCCGCGCGGGGTCGAGCGTTACGAAAGGCTGTTGCAAGCGAGGCAGGTCCTGTTCCGGAACGCCGGGTCCTTCATCGCGCACGCTGAGGCGGGTGCAGGCGGTGTCCTCTGCAAGGGATACGGTGATGGTCGAGTCCTCTGGCGCATAGCGCAACGCGTTGTCCAGAAGGTTGGACAAGGCTTGCGACAGAAGGGGGCGGTGACCTTGGATGGGGCTGGCCTTTCCTGTAACTTCAAGTCGGACATTCTGGTCTCCCGCAACCGGCTCATAAAGGTCCACGACATCCGCAACCAGTTGGTGCAGATCGACATCCTCAAACTGTTCGCGCCCCAGCCCGGCTTCAGCGCGTGAGATTTCGGTCAGTTGTCCGAGCACACGCAAGACATGATCAACCTCGGTGGTGGCCCGAGCGATGTCGATCTCGCGGTCCAGATCGCTTTTGTCCGGGTCGGACAGCGCTTCAACCCGTTGTTTCAACCGGGAAAGAGGGGATCGCAGGTCATGCGCGATTGAGTTCGAGGTAGTACGCAGGTTGCTGATCAGCTCTTCAATCCGGTCGAGCATGGTGTTCAAAGTCCCGGCGACCTGATCGAACTCATCTCCGGTGCCGCGTATAGGCATCCGACGGGACAGATCACCCGAGACAATGTTCTCCGCCGTGCTGGCAATGTCGGACAGGCGCGAAAACACCAGCCGGGTGAACAGCCATCCGGTCAACAGGCTGAGGAGAAGCGCAATCCCGAGCGCCAGCGCAACCGAGCGCAGCAGGACGCGGTCAAATTGCTGACGGGCAACGGCATCACGCCCGACGATAAGGCGCTCGCCACCGGGCAGGCGGATCGAGGCGGCAGAGACTGGCACCAGCTCATCATTGTCGGCCCGGCGGACCTCAAGATCGACCCAGCCACTGCCTGCCGTGATGTCCTCGGGCCAATGCTTGAGATTGCCCGCCAGCTTGTTGCCGAACCGGTCGGTCAAAAGATAAAGCGCGTCGCGTTCCGAGGCACTGGGCAGGCGGCGTTCGATGGCGGTTATAAGGCCAATGAGACCGCGCCGCTCATATTCATCGGCAAGCCCGGTCAGCTCTGCCGAGACGACCGAACGTGTTTCGGATTCGATGCTGCGATTGGCCGTCACATAGACCAAAGCCAGCACCGTCGCCGTAAGAATGGTGCTGAGAACCATGCTGGCGACGACAAGTCTTGTTCTGGAATTATTTACCGAAAGCCGAAGGTTATCCATCAGACATCATGTAACCCGCGCCCCGGACTGTTTCAATCAGCGGTACATCTCCGCCTTCGTCCAGTTGACGCCGCAGTTTTGAGATGTGGACGTCCACTACGTTTGTGTTCGGGTCGAAGTGATAGTCCCAAACGCCCTCGAGCAGCATGGTGCGTGACACAACGCGGTTCTTGCGGCGCAGGAAGAATTCAAGGATCTGGAATTCGCGCGGGGTCAAAGAGATCTCATGCCCGTCACGCGTGACCTTGCGGGTCAGCAAGTCCATCTCAAGGTCCTTGCAAGTCAGGGTCGGTGTTTCTTCGGCGTCCTGCGGGCGGCGCAGCAGCGCCTCGATCCGTGCATGAAGCTCCTGGAACGAGAAGGGCTTGACCAGATAATCATCCGCGCCCGAACGTAGACCTTTGACACGCTCATCAACGGCGCTCATGGCGGTCAGCATCAGAACCGGCGTCTTCAGCCCGGCAGCGCGCATGGATTTGATCAGGGACAGGCCATCCAATCCGGGCAACATCCGGTCCAGAACAATGGCGTCAAAACCTCCGTCAGTGGCGTGGTACAGACCTTCGCGGCCATCTGCGGCAACCTCGACCACATAGCCTTCTTCGCTGAATCCCTTTGCGATGAAGTCCCGTGTATCCGCGTCATCTTCGACGATCAGCAGGCGTCTGCTCATGATGGAGGCTCCTTTCTATTCGAATTTAAACACAATTTTTGGCCAAAGCACATGGCCTGAGGAAAACACGAGCCGGGTGCGTCCTTGCGCACCCGGCACGCCTGGCGAATTGCGGACAAACCAATCCGCCAGGAGGCGCGCACCAGATCTCCCCATCATGTGGCGCGCGCGGGCCTGAGGTCAGACGATTTCGACCGCTACGAAGATCTGGTTGCCGCCGCGGTTGATCAACACGAGGGCAGGGTCGGTCTTCTCGCTGTCCAAAGCCGCCTTAAGGGCATCCGGCGAAGCGGTCTCCTGGCTGCCCAGCTTGACGATCACATCGCCCCGCTGCAGTCCGGCCTTGGCGGCAGGGCTTTCGGGCTTCAGATCGGTCACGACAACCCCATCGATCCCTTCGCCAACACCCATTTCTGCGCGTGCGGCCTCGGTCAGTGGGGCAACGGTGACGCCGAGCGATGTGCCCGAGACCTCGGCTTCGACCGGCGCGTCCGTCTGGGCAGACGCCGTCTGGTGTTGGCCGATGGTCAGTTCCAGCTGCTGCTCGGTGCCATCCCGCAGGACAGTCAGAACGCTGTCGGTGCCTACTTTGGTGGTGCCCACAAGGAGAGGCAGGTCGCTGCTGTTGTCCACGGGTTCATTGTTGAAGCTCAGGATCACATCGCCTTGCTGCAGTACACCATCTGCCGGGCTGTCAGTCACGACATCTGACACCAGCGCGCCGGTTGAAGCGTCGATGCCCAACGCAGCTGCCAATTCAGGGCTGACATTCTGGATCGAAACACCCAGCCATCCGCGGCTGATCTCTCCATCATCGCGCAGATCGGTCGTGATGTGATCCACGATGTTAGATGTAACGGCGAAGCCCAACCCGACCGAACCGCCGCTTGGCGAGTAAATGGCTGAATTCACGCCGATAACCTCGCCCTCCATGTTGAAAAGTGGGCCACCCGAATTGCCTTTGTTGATGGCGGCATCGGTTTGGATGAATTCGGCGTATGGTCCTTGCGAAATATTGCGCCCTTTGGCGGACACGATGCCGGTGGTGACGGTGGAACTCAGACCGAAGGGATTGCCGATGGCCACGACGTCTTCACCGACACGGATCACGTCGCTGTCACCCAGAGTCACCGCTTGCAGCTCAGCCTCAGGCTCGATCTTCAGGACGGCGATATCGGTTAACGGGTCGGTGCCGACGACCTCGGCGTCATAAGTGCGGTCGTCGCTCAGACGGACTGTGATGGTCGAGGCATTGTCGACCACGTGATGATTGGTGACGATGTAACCCTCGGCATCCAGTACAAAACCGGATCCCAGACCCTGGGACGGACCGCGCTGTGGCATGTCGAAGCCTTCGGGCGCTCCGAACCTTTTGAAGAACTCACCAAAGGGATGGTTTTCCAGATCAAAGTCCTGACTCCGAGCAGGCGTCGCGACCGCGTCCTGTTCTGCAATGATGGTCACGACCGAAGGCGAGACTGTCTCGACCAGATCGGCCAGCGCTTCATCAGCCATCGAGGGCAGGGCGGTTGTGGCCAGAAGGGCTGCGCCCAAGGCACTGGCGCCAACCCAGCTGGATTTGCTCGGCAATAGTAGTGAGGATTTACGGATGCTCATTTCTTGTCTCCTGTTCACGTCGCGCGAATTGAGGCGCGCGTTGAAACAGCAAATGAGCCCTCAATCTGTGTCTTTCCTGACTGATGAATTAAGAAAACTTAATTTTGCCACAAAGCACATGTTCCGTGTCGTCGGAACGCTGTTGGGATTCGCGGATTCTGGCCTGCTGACACATTCCGAATCGGAGGATTGTTGCTGAATTGGCTGTCAAACTTTGAATTTAGTTGAATTGAATATTGAGCATGAACAAATGGCAGGTCGTTTGGCGGTGTTTTTGAGCACTCTACTTAAAGTAGAAGGTGGCCGAAAAATATTCTGACGATGTAAACTATATTACTGCAATTACATGGTTATTATTGAATAAGACCACGTTTAATGGGGCCATTGTCGGAGGTTCTGCTAACGGAAATCCCCTTAGGGTTGATCTTGACGCAACGAGATGTTGCCTAAAAACCAAACTGAGACGTCCCTAGTTAACCATTTCTTCCAATTTTACGTTGTTTCGAAGGATCGGATCAGCAAATATGAAAGTGCCCAAGTGAGGGGGAGCCAAAGGCACTAGGGGGTGCCCGTGGCTTGCTCAGTCTTAAAGCGCTGGTGGCATGTTAACGAGGGGGTCTTGTTTAGGTTTTAGCTGCTGTACGCCTGACCACCTATATAGGTGATTTGGTTTAGCTTTATTGATTGCTGAAAGTGGTAGTCCTGTTTTGGGCACACGACCCGGTCTTTAACGACCGGGTCGTGTTCATTTACGACCCTCGTTTTCTGAGCCAATCCACCCATGCCTCAGGTGTGTCGAGGTCAAGCAGGGCATTGTCGCCGGGAAGACGTGTCAGGTAGGCCTTGTCCTTATGCGCGCGAATGACGGATTGGGCGCCTTGATCTCCGGTCAGCTTCCGAAGTTCTGGAAAAAGCTGGCGATCAAAAATCACTGGATGACCGGGTTTGCCAGCCGACGTGGCCCCGCGCCAGATCAGATTATCGGGATTGGCGCGTCTCGCGTTCTTCACAGCTCTTAGGTCGTTCGCGGTCAGCTCAGGCAAATCCGCCAGCAGCACCATGACAGCCTGCGAAGCGGCATCCACCCGGGCCAACGCGCCGCGCAAGCTGGCGTTCATGCCTTCTGCCGCGTCCGCAATTGGGACCTTCTGCACATCCAAACCGTCCAGCGCGTCGTAGCGCGCATGCGGGCGGGGAGGGAGCGCAACGATCACCGGTCCGACTCCTAAGGCTGTCATGGCAGATTGTCGCAAAAGGGGTATGCCGTCGACCGCCTGTAGCAGCTTATCTGCACCGCGCATGCGCCGAGATTGCCCTGCCGCAAGCAGTATGATGGGTATGTCTGTCATAGGGGCAACATGCCGTCCGGTTGCAGCGTTGTCAGCCCCTCATTCGGTCTCCTTCAGGATCAAACAGCGGGGTCGAGATCACCCGCGCGGTCCGCATCTGGCCGAGGATTTCGATCTGAACCTCCAGCCCGTCTTTGATACGGTCCGTCGGAAGGAACCCCATCGCGACGGAGGTTTGGGCATAGTGGGAATGGCCGCCTGAGGTGCAAAAACCAACGACCTCTCCGTCCAGCCAAATCGGCTCGTACGCGTTCACATCCGCATCTTCGGCCTCGACCTCGAATGCGATCAGCTTGCGAGTCGTACCGCTATGTCTCTCTGCCTCAGCTGTTTCTCTACCAATGAAGTCGGTGTTTTTGGAGAACGAAATGAACCGATCTAACCCCGTTTCTGCGGCTGTGTAGTCTGGTGAGAACTCACGCATCCACGAGCCAAAGAACTTGTCCAGACGCAAGGACATCATGGCGCGCATGCCGAAAGGCACCATCCCATGGGGTTGCCCGGCCTCCCACAAAGTCCACCAGAGCTGTCGTTGCGCCATCGGATCGCAATAGATCTCATAGCCCAGATCGCCGGTGTAGCTGACCCGCTGCACGAGGCAATCCGTCATGCCGATCGTCATTGGACGCACGTCGAGGAACCGGAGGGTCGAGACTTCCTCGCGCGTGCAGGCGGCCAGTACCTCGGTCGCCTTAGGGCCTGCGATTTGGAAGCCATTCAGCTGGTCGCTGAAATTGCTGATTGAGACGCCCTCGGCTGCGTTCTGCTGGAACCAACGCATGTGGTAGGCTTGGCTGCCGTATGAGGCGGTCAGGCGGAAGTCAGTCTCACTCAGGCAAGACACGGTAAAATCACCGATCAGCTTGCCTTTGGGCGACAGCATCGGGGTCAGGGTGACTCGGCCCGGTTGAGGGATGCGTCCCGCCATGATCCGATCCAGCCACGCGCGGGCATTCGGGCCCGATATGCGATACTTGCCGAAATTGTGGACCTCGTTGATCCCTACACCTTCGCGAACAGCGCGAACTTCGCGCCCCGTGGCGTCGAACGCGTCCGAGCGTCGAAATGAGGGGGTTTCATAACCCGGCTCGTCGCCTTGCGCGAAATAGTTGGCAACCTCCAGCCCGTATTGCTGGCCCCAAACCGCGCCCAGATCGCTGAAGATGTCATACATCGGCGTGGTGCGATTGGGGCGCGCGGCGGGCAGTTCCTCGTTCGGGTAGGCGACGCTGAATCGTTTCTGATAGTTCTCGATGACCTTCGGGCGGGTGTAGCCCGGGCTGATCCAGTCGCCGAACCGCGCCACATCCATGGCGAACACATCGCGCTCCGGCTCGCCTTCGATCATCCACTGCGCCAGTGTCAGGCCAACGCCGCCACCCTGGCTGAACCCGGCCATGACACCGCAAGCAGACCAATAGTTGCGCACCCCGGGCACCGGCCCGACCAGAGGGTTCCCGTCCGGCGCAAATGTGAACGGGCCATGGATCACCGATTTCACCCCGGCCTCGGCCAGAACCGGGAAGCGGCGATAGGCAAACTCAATACTGTCGGTGATCTTGTCGTAGTCGTCGGGCAGCAGTTCATGCCCGAACTCCCACGGCGTTCCGTCCACGGCCCAGGGCTTGCAGGGTTGTTCGTAGAAGCCGATACACAGACCACGCCCCTCCTGCCGCAGATAGCTCTCACCAGCAGGATCCATCACGTGCGGATGCTCTCCGCCTGCGTCGATGATGGCCTCGATCTGAGGGATCGAGTCGGTGACCAGATATTGATGTTCCATTGGATGTAGCGGGAAATAGACACCCGCCATTGCACCGACCTCACGCGCCCAGAGGCCGCCTGCGTTGACCACATGCTCGGCATGGATCGTGCCCTTGTCGGTGACCACATCCCATGTGCCGTCCGCCCGCTGGTTGGTTTCGCGCACCATGCAATGGGTCTCGATGGTGGCTCCGCCCATCCGAGCGGCCTTAGCATAGGCATGGGTCGTGCCCGATGGGTCCAGATGCCCATCCAGCGGGTCGTAAAGCGCACCGATGATTCCGTCGGTATTGGTGATCGGTGCGATCTTCGTGATCTCATCCGGGCCGACGATTTCGGTTTCCAGCCCCATGAACCGGTGCTTGGCGCGTTCGGCCAACAGCATGTCGAACCGATCCTGATTGTCAGCCAGCGTCACCCCGCCAACATGGTGCAAGCCGCAGGACATGCCGGTGATCTCTTCCAGTTCCTTATACAGGCGGATCGTATAGCCCTGAAGCGCCGCCATGTTGGTGTCGCCGTTCAGCGTGTGAAACCCGCCCGCCGCGTGCCAGGTCGAGCCTGAGGTCAACTCGGACCGTTCCAACAGCATGACGTCGGACCACCCCAGTTTGGTCAGGTGATACAGAACCGAGCAGCCAACAACGCCGCCCCCAATGACCGCCACGCGGGTTTGCAGTTTCATGAAAGACTCCCAGATTTTCTGGAAGTCTGACCGGAGGCTCCGGGGGCGCAAGTATAAAAACGACAAAAAATGTCGTGCACATCATCCCGCGCTTAGAGAGGTCTGATCTTCAGCTCTGTCACCCGGTTGCCCTCGCGCGCGGTGACCTCGAACCGGAACCCATGGAAGGAAAATACCTGACCGACCACGGGGATCATCTGCGCCTCATGTATCACAAGGCCAGCGACGGTGTTCGCCTCTTCATCTGGCAGGGACCAGTCGAGGGCGCGGTTGACGTCGCGGATGGTCATGGCGCCTTCGACCAGAAACTGGCCATCCTCGGTGCGGGTCACGGGAACCTCTTCTTCGATATCGAACTCGTCGGCGATTTCACCAACGATTTCTTCGAGAATATCCTCAAGCGTGATCAGGCCGCGCAGCGAGCCGTATTCGTCGACCACAAGGGCAAAGTGGCTGCGAATGCGCAGGAACTCTCGCATCTGGTCGTCCAGAGTGGTGGTTTCCGGTACGAAATAGGGATCGTTTGCCACTTTGGTGATGTCGAACCCGGCCAAACGGTCCGAGTTGCTTTCGGATCCGCCGACCTGCGCATACATCGCGCGGAACAGGTCTTTCGCATGAACCACGCCGATGATGTTCTCGGGCTCGTCGCGGAAGACGGGCAGGCGGGTGTGGCGGCTTTGCAGGCATTGTTCCAGAATGGCATCCGGCTCTGCATCGGCGTCGATCATCTCGATGTTCGAGCGATGGAGCATGATCTCCTCAACCGCGCGATCCCCCAGATCCAGTGCGCCCAGAATGCGGTCACGGTCTTCTTTCTCGACCACACCTTCGGAATGGCCCAGCTGCAACGCACCGGCGATTTCCTCGCGCACGGCGAGGATGTTGCTATCGGGGTCGATCTGGACACCGAAAATGCGCAAGACGCCGCGCACCAACAGGCGCACCGCGGCCACGATGGGCGAGAACACCGTGACGACAACGCTGATGATCGGGGCCACGGCAGAGGCGGCTTTTTCCGAATTGGTGATGGCATATGTCTTGGGAAGAACCTCGGCAAAGATCAGAACCAAAAGGGTCATGACCAGCGTCGCAAGTGCCACACCGCTTTCACCGAACAGTCGGGTGAACAAGGCCGTCGCCAACGAGGCCGCAAGGATATTGACAAGGTTGTTGCCCAGCAGGACCGAGCCGATCAGCCTCTCATTGTCATCGGTGATATCGAGCGCCTTTTGCGCCCCGCGAGAGCCTTTGTCGGCCTGTGCCCTCAGCTTCCCTCGGGACGATGCGGTCAGCGCTGTTTCTGAGCCTGAGAAAAAGCCCGAAAGGACAAGCAAAAGCAGGATAGCGCCAGTGGTAAACCAGAATGCGCCGTCGATCAGAGAGGATGTGGGTTCCATCGGTCCTTGGTTGTTCGTGTTTCTGCACCCGTTATGGGGATGCGGACCCTTGCAATCAAGGGGTTAGCCCTTGCTACCCTTGTCTTTCGCCAGCGGGTGATGTTCCAGCACCAGTTCTGACAGCCGTTCATCCAGCACATGGGTATAGATCTCGGTCGTGGCTATGTCTGCGTGACCCAGTAAGGTCTGGATTGATCTCAGGTCGGCCCCGTTTGCCAACAGATGGGTGGCAAAGGCATGGCGCAGCGTGTGCGGCGTGACTTTTTCAGGCGAGACACCGCCCTGAACCGCCAATTCTTTGACCAGCAAAAAAAACCTGTGCCGGGTCAGATGCCCGGATTTGCCCCGTGACGGGAACAGGAATTTTGATCGGGCGCCGCCTTTTTCAACACTTGCTTCCTCAGCCTTGTCTCGTTCTTCAAGCCAAACGGCCAGCGCATCGCGGGCCGGAGGAGACAAGGGGACCATGCGTTCCTTGCCGCCCTTGCCCAGAACCAGCAACATACGGGGATCGCCGCGCGCGGATGAGACGGGCAGGGAGACCAGCTCCGTCACCCGCATACCGGTCGCGTAGAGAAGCTCCATCAGGCAGGTGTTGCGGATACGGTCGGCCGGGCTGCGTCCGGTCTGGCGGGCGGCCTCCAACAAGCGGTCGACCTCTGGGACGTCCAGCGTTTTGGGCAGTTGCTTCTTGCGGCCAGGACCTTTGATCTGAATGGCCGGGTTCGCCTCGCGCCAGCCTTCTTCGAACGCGAACCTGTACAGCTGCTTGATCGCCGACAACCGGCGGGCACGAGTTGCGCGGGACAGGCCCTGCGCATCGCAGTCGATCAGATAGGCCTCGATCCGGTCCCGATCTGCTTGCTCGAAACTGGTTTTGCGATGCTCCAGCCACGCGGCAAAATCCTTCAGATCGCGCCCATAGGCCAGCAGAGTATTGGTGGCCGCGCCCAATTCGGCGGCCTGTGCCTGCAGAAAGGTCGAAATCCACAGATAATTTGATGCCGGGCCACTCATCATCCGCGCTCGTTCAGGATCAGTAGGTTCAGTGCGGCGCGGCGGGCGGTTTCCTCTAGCCCGACACGGCGGAAGGCAGCCATGGCTGCAGTCATGTCCACCAGATTGCCGCGCGCGCCGTGGGCAAACAATTGCATCGCCTCTAAAATCGCTTCACCGAGTTGACCGTTATCCAGCAGGGCCTCGATATCGGATGGCACAGGCGCGGCCCAGGCGAACCCTTGCGCGACCGCATCAGCCAAGGGCGACGGCGAAACAGCGCGGCCCGGATCACCCTGCGCCAAAGCTGCCAGGAACTGCGTCTCAACCGCTGTGTCCGGCGCTTGCATCGCGGCGCGTTCATAGAAGTCCGAGAGCATCAGGATACGCCAGCGCAGAGCTTCCACTTCGGCCCCCTGCAATTCGACCCCATAGAGGCGTTCGGCGAAGAGATCGGCAAAGGGCACTTCAAGCCCGACGCTACGCATCTGTTTCCAGACGAGGGGGAGGGTCTTGCTGATCGCCTCGACATTGCCGGTTTCAAGGGCGGTCTCGAACTGCTGCACAGCGGCCACCCGATCCCAAACGGCACCTGATGCTGCCGGAGAACGCTCGGTGTAAAGACCAAGCAACTGGTTCGGAGTCAGCGCGCCAATGCGGGTCAGGCGTTCAGCGGCTTCGATCTGCGCCTTCCAGCCTGCCACATCGCGAAGGTCGGCATTGGCGAAGGCCCGCGGCAGAGGAGCTGAGGGCAAACGCTCCCCAATGGCCTCAAACAACCTGAAGCTCAGCGGATCCGGGTCCTCGGGCTGCAGCAGGTAAGGCGCGTCCTCAAAAATGTCGGGGTTGAGGAAACGGTCGAGGAGGTCCAGTTCCTCAGGCGGCAACAGCTCTAGCGCGTGGGCGGCCTCAAGCGTCAAAGCGGCAGAAGGCCAATCCCCCCGGCGGGCCTTGCAGAAGATCTGGGCCGCATAGTCCTTGGATAGGTTGGGCTGGGCAATCAGCGCCGTGCAGCTGCGATCTTCGTCTCCAGTCAAAAGCGTTGCATCAAACCAGCGTTCGAACCGGGCATGCGTGTCCGTTGGACCGGCGAGTTGTACCAGTGACTGCGCCGGGTCCGCCGCGCCGAGCTGCATCAGTCGGTCCAGACGCGCCAGTAACAGTGTTTCTTCTCCAGACGCACCGCCGGGCGCGCGGGCCTCGGACAGAAGAAGGGTGAACAGCAGGCGCTGCATGGCCGGGTTGTGCTTGACCGGGATGCGAGCAATCAGTTCTGAAATCCGCTCGGGGTCGCTGCCATACCAGAGGTCGACGGGTAGCCCGGTTACACTCGACGACACCAGACCGATCGGTTGCGACAGCGCGTCCAGTGGCGTGACCTCAACTGCAGGCTGGCCTCCGTTCTGCGCGACCGGAGGCTCCAGAAGCACCGTTCCCGGCAGGTTCTCGGGCGGGTCGTTCAGCCAATCAATCGCAGTCAGCGGCTGCTGCGCCTGCGCTGCTCCGGCCAGAGACAGCGCAACCAACACATGCTTAATCGACATCCAATGTGACCGGTTCACGGATTTCGCTTTGCGGGGCCGAGAAATCGGCACCGAAATAAGGACCCACATAGGCGTAGGCCACCAGCCCGATGAAGGCCAGGCAAACAATATATATCAGGAACTTGATCAGACGACCCATGGCGCCACGCTGCCTCAATTTTTGGTTTTGACCAAGTTATAACTGGCATTTTTCTTAAGATCACGTCATTCACGTTGAAATGAGCGAAATTAAGCATAACACACACGCGGCAGGCACACAGGGCGGGTTTGATCTGCACAAAACCGTTGTTCTTGTGGGCATGATGGGGGCCGGAAAGACCGCTGTGGGCCGCGCATTAGCCGCGCGGCTGGGTGTTCCTTTCCTCGATAGCGACGCCGAGATCGAATCAGCCGCCAATATGACCATCCCTGAGATTTTCCAGCGCGACGGAGAGCCGTTTTTCCGCGCCAAGGAAACTCAGGTTATCGGTCGCTTGCTGGATGAGCAGAAAGGTATTCTATCGACGGGTGGCGGCGCGTTTCTGTCGGAGGGAAACCGCGATATGATCACCGAACGGGGTGCCTCGGTCTGGTTGCGGGCGGATCTGGATGTGTTGTGGAACCGGGTGCGGCACAAGGATACGCGCCCGTTACTGAGGACTGATGACCCTTATGCGACGCTGAAGGCGCTGTACGAGGCGCGCGTGCCGGTCTATGCCGAGGCTGATCTGACGGTGGCCTCGGACGGGGAGACCTCGATCGACAATATGGTAGACCGCGTGGTCGACGCCCTTCTGGCGCGACCCGATGTTTTGGAACGAAAATAGATGCATGAAACCGTACATGTGGAATTGGGCGAACGCTCGTATGATGTCGAGATTGGCCCGGACCTGCTGGTGCAATCCGGCGCGCGGATCGCGCCTTTGCTGCACCGTCCGAAAGTTGCGGTTCTGACCGATGAAAACGTCGCCGCCCTTCATCTGGAGGCCCTGCGCGACGGTTTGGCGGCTTCGGGGATCGAGATGTCCTCACTGGCCTTGCCAGCAGGTGAGGCGACCAAAAGCTGGCCGCATTTTGAACGCGCGGTCGAATGGCTTCTGGCCGAAAAGGTCGAACGTCGGGACATCGTCATCGCCCTTGGCGGCGGAGTGATCGGGGACCTCGCAGGTTTCGCTGCTGCTGTGCTGCGCCGTGGCGTGCGTTTCGTTCAAATCCCGACCTCGTTGCTGGCGCAGGTCGACAGCTCGGTTGGTGGCAAAACCGGGATCAACGCGCCGCAGGGCAAAAACCTGATCGGAGCGTTTCACCAGCCATCTCTGGTGCTGGCCGATACCTCGGTTCTGGGCACCATGACCCAGCGTGATTTCCTATCTGGCTATGGAGAGGTGGTCAAATACGGCCTGCTGGGCGACGCCGATTTCTTCGAATGGCTTGAAGGGAACGGAGCCGATGTCTCCTCGGGCGATAGGGCCGCGCGGGTGGGCGCCGTGACACGCTCGGTTCAGATGAAGGCGGATATCGTCGCGCGCGACGAGACTGAGCAGGGGGATCGCGCGCTTTTAAACCTCGGGCACACGTTCTGCCATGCGTTGGAGGCCGCGACGGGGTATTCCGACCGGCTGCTGCATGGCGAAGGCGTGGCCATCGGCTGTGCGCTGGCCTTTGAATTGTCGGCCCGGCTGGGCCTGTGTTCGCAGGAAGACCCAAGCCGCGTGCGCGCGCATCTGAAGGCTATGGGGATGAAAACCGATTTGGCCGATATTCCCGGTGATCTTCCCGGAGCCGAGGCCTTGGTGGACCTGATGGCGCAAGACAAAAAGGTGATCGACGGTCAGTTGCGTTTCATTTTGGCGCGAGGGATTGGTCAGGCCTTTGTCACCTCGGATGTCTCACGAGAGGCTGTTCTGTCGGTGCTGGAAGACGCGTTGTCAACTGTCTGACGTAGGCGGTCAGCGCCCTCGGATCACCATCAACTCACCGATGTTTTCACGGGTGATATAGCCGATCATAAGCCCGGTGCGATTGATCACGGCGACCGCCGGCGCGCCTTTGTGCAACCCGTCCAAAACCTTTGCCAATCCAGCGGTCAAGCCGACCTGCGGGATGTTACGCTCCATGATCGAAACGGCGGGGTCAGAGCGTGGGTGGTCGCCTGCCAGCGCTTTGAACAAGTGATCTCGGGTTACGAAGCCCTGAAGGTGGCCTTTGTCGTCCAGAACCGGAAACTCATGTTGCGTTGTATGGATCACGGCCTGCGCGGCAGTATTCAACGTGTCCTGAGGTGACAGCGCGTGAAATTCTGTAATCATCGCATCGCGTGCTAAAACGTGCCGCGTGACTGAGCGCAGCGCAACATCCTGACTTTCTGCATTGGCTGCGAAGAACACAAAAACCGCAATCACGACGAGGATCGGATTGCCCGAGCTGAGCCCATAAAACCCGAGCCCAACGGCAAGCATCTGACCGCTCAGCGCCGCGATGCGCGTGGCTGTAACGCGGTCCAGACGAAGGCAGAGGAGGGCCCGGAAAACGCGACCTCCATCCATCGGGAAGGCGGGGATCATGTTGAACGCGGCCAGCAGAAGATTGATATAGGCGAGACGGTCCACCATCCCGATATTTGCGGATTCTATCTGGCTGATCGTCTCAAAGGGCATCCCGGCGCCAAATCCCACCAGAACCAACCAGATCGCGACATTGACGGCCGGACCGGCGAGGGCTACCCAGACCTCTTGCATTGGTTTTTCCGGCATACGCTCCAACCGGGCTAGACCGCCGATGGGCAACAGGGTGATGTCAGGGGTTTTGATGCCGAAGCGGCGCGCCATGAGCGCGTGGCCGAACTCATGCGCCACAACGCAGGCGAATAGCGCCAAAACGAAAATCAGGTTCTCGATCGCGGCGGGCCAACCTCCGCTGGAATAGGCCGCAAATCCGACCCAGGCCAACAACAGGAAAAAGGTGACATGGACCCTCAGTTCGGACCCGAGAAGTCGGCCGAGAGCGAAGGACCATGCCATATTGTGTCTCCGTTTCGTTTAGAACGGAATCTCGTCGTCGTCGATTCCCCCGGATGCGGGGGCAGGTGAGCCGGACGGTGCGCCATAGGGATCGCCGTAGCCGCCGCCAGCCTGACCGCCGCCGTAGCTGCCCGATTGGCCACCGCCGTAGCCGCCGCCGCCGCCACCTTCGCTACGGCTGTCCAGCAGAGTCAGTTCACCGCGATAAGGGCGCAAAACAACCTCGGTCGAATAGCGATCTTGGCCGGACTGGTCCTGCCACTTGCGAGTTTCCAACTGGCCTTCGATGTAGACCTTGCTGCCTTTGCGTAGGTATTGCTCGGCAATGCGGGCCAGAGGTTCCGAGAAGATCGCGACCGAGTGCCACTCGGTCCGCTCCCGGCGTTCGCCCGTGTTGCGGTCTTTCCAGTTCTCTGACGTCGCAATCCGCAGGTTGCACACTTTACCGCCGTTCTGAAACGACCGAACCTCGGGATCTCGGCCGAGATTTCCGACCAGAATGACCTTGTTAACTGAACCCGCCATATAGTTCCCCGCTTTGTTCTCACTTGAATGCGCCGAATCTGGCGCTGAATATGCCAGAGACCCTATACGGCCTGCATCAGGGTGAAAACACGTTGATGACACAGTGTCGGACAAGAATCTGCTTGCCCCGTTCTGCACACTTTTAATTCAAGCGGCGGGACCATATACTCCGCTTGTTTTCGGATCGGGCAGGATAGGCATTTATGCGGTCTTTGGTTTTAGGTTTTGTCGGTGTGTGTCTGCTGCTGACCACGGCCCCGGTGCAGGCCCAGACGCTGTCTACCAAGAATAGAAAAGACATATTCCTCAAGCAATCCAAAGTGTTGGATTCGCGCGCGGCGACGCAGTATCGCGGGTCCGAGCGGCTCAAGCCGAAAGTGGCTCAGGGGCGTTTCGACAAGCGCTACACTGGAAAGTACCGTGGAGAATATTTGAAGCTTGCCCGTCAAGCAGCCCGCCAGCACAATATCCCTGAAGAGCTGTTTTTGCGTCTGGTGCAGCAGGAAAGCGGCTGGAACCCTGCAGCGAAATCTCACAAAGGGGCCCTTGGTCTGGCGCAGCTAATGCCGCAGACGGCTCAGCTGTTGGGCGTCAACCCACATGACCCCAAGCAGAATCTAGAAGGCGGCGCGCGGTATCTGTCATGGCAATACCGCAAGTTCAAATCGTGGCCCTTGGCGCTTGCAGCATATAATGCGGGCCCTAAGGCCGTTGAGAAACACGGCGGCATTCCGCCTTATGCAGAAACCCAGAATTACGTGAAGGTGATCTGGGGCGGCTAAGGCGCAGAACAGCGCAATTTGACCGTAGTATTCAACGAAAAAGGCCGGTCAGGGACCGGCCTTTCAAGTTCGCACAAGCGCCTATTCAGCGGCGATTTTGATCACAGGTTCCATTCGGGCCAGGACATCCTCGGCCAAATGGCATTTGACCTGATGCCCGTCGGCCAAAGTCTTCACAGGCGGGACATCTGATTCACAACGCCCATCCGGCACCTCAGATTTCCAACGGCAGCGCGTCTGGAACGGGCAACCCGGCGGTGGGTTCATAGCCGACGGAATATCGCCCTCCAGCACGATATGCTGTTTCTCGATCGAGGTATCGGCAATCGGAACCGCGCTCAGCAGTGCTTCGGTATAGGGATGATACGGAGGCGAAAAGACCTGATCGGTTGTGCCCAGCTCGACCACGTGGCCGAGATACATCACCATCACACGGTCGCTGAGATAGCGCACGATCGACAGGTCATGGCTGATGAACAGCAAGGTGGTCTTATGTTCGCGCTGGATCTCCATCAGAAGATCGGTCACGGCCGCCTGCACCGACACATCCAAGGCCGAGACCGGTTCGTCCGCAACCACGATCCGTGCATCACCCGCAAAGGCGCGCGCGATACCGACACGCTGTTTTTGACCACCAGAGAGCTGTCGCGGCATCCGGTCCGCGAAGGCGCGGGGTAGTTTCACCAGATCCAATAGTTCCAGCATGCGCTTTTTGCGCTCGGCCTCGGAATTGCCGACCCCAAATATCTCGAGCGCCCGGATGATCTGACGTCCGACGGTCATCGAAGGGTTCAGAGTGTCAAACGGGTTCTGGAACACCATCTGAACTTCGCCAACGGTCTTGGCGTCGCGTTCCTCGATCGGAACGGCCTCGATATTGCGGTTGTCCAACAGGATTTGCCCGTCGGTCGCCGTTTCAAGCCCCATCAGAACCTTGGCGAATGTGGATTTGCCGCAACCGGATTCGCCTACGATAGCCAAAGTCTCAGATTCATGAGCCTCAAAACTCAGGGTTTCGTTGGCTTTGACCACTTTGGTCGTCCCGCCTCCGAACAGGGCGTTGGCCGCCACCTCATAGTACTTCTTGAGGTTGTCCATCTTCAGAACGGTCCGCCCGATCTCGCCCTTTTCCTTTTGCTCGCCAACGGTGATCGGCGCGTTCCAGTCGATCTCCTGGAACTTTAGGCAGCGCGTATGGTGGCGGTCATTGCCTGGCACAGCCTCCATCAGGATGTTCTGAGCATCACAGCGGCCTTCTTCGAAATAGTCGCAACGCGGGCCAAAGTTACATCCCGGCGGGCGTTCATGCGGCAGAGGGAAGTTCCCCGGAATGGCCACCAGCGGACGCGCGTTCTTGTCGGCACCAGGCAGGGGGATCGACCGGAACAGTGCCTGTGTGTAGGGGTGCTGCATCTCGTCGAACACATCGTGGATCGAGCCGCGCTCGACCGCTTCGCCCGAATACATCACGCACAGTCGGTCGCAGGTTTCCAGAACCAGCCCCAGATTGTGTGAGATGAACAGCATCGATGTGCCGTATTTCTTGCCCAGATCCTTGACCAGTTCGACCACAGCGGCCTCAACGGTCACGTCCAGCGCCGTAGTGGGTTCGTCCAAAATCAACAGGGCGGGCTTCGACATCAACGCCATCGCGATGACGATCCGTTGCTGCTGACCGCCTGATAGCTGGTGCGGGAATGAGTTCAGCATCCGTTCAGGGTCGGGCAGGCGGACGTCTGTGACGACCTCCAAAGCACGCGCATAAGCCTCTTCCTGACCGACGCCTTCGTGGATCATCGGCACTTCCATCAGCTGCTTGCCGATCTTCATTGCCGGGTTCAGGGATGCCATCGGCTCCTGATAGATCATTGCGATTTCATTGCCGCGAATGTCGCGCAGTTCCTCGGTGGTCATTTCACCGAGATCGCGCCCCTTGAACTTGATCGAGCCGCCGACGATCCGCCCGTTCTTGCCCAGATCCTGCATGACACCCAGCGCCACCGTAGACTTACCGCAGCCGGATTCACCAACCAATCCTACAGCCTCACCAGGCTGCACACTGACCGAGAAATCCATAACGGCAGGAATTTCCCTCAGCCGGGTGAAAAACGAAATCGAAAGCTTGTCGATCTCCAGAATAGGCCCGTCATAGTCCGCCAGTTTGTTCATCTTGTTACTCCTCGCGAGAGTCAGGGGGATCCCCTTCATCTGGCTAAAAATACCTCGGGGGTCCGGGGGCAGAGCCCCCGGCCTTGATCACATCAGTCCTTCAGACTTTCTTCGCGCAGACCGTCCGCCAGCAGGTTCAAACCAAGAACCAGGGACAACAGTGCCAAAGCAGGCGGAAGGGCAGGGTGCAGATAGATCGATAGCAGCTTGCGCCCTTCGTTGATCGTTGAGCCCCAGTCCGGGCTTTCGGGCGGCAAGCCCAGCCCAAAGAAACCCAAGGTCCCCAGAAGGATGGTTGTATAGCCAATCCGAAGACAGAAATCGACGATCAGCGGACCACGCGCGTTAGGCAGGATCTCCCAAAGCATGATGTACCACGGACCCTCGCCACGCGTCTGAGCTGCAGCCACGTAGTCTCGGGTTTTGATATCCAGCGCCAACCCGCGCACGATGCGGAACACCGTGGGAGAGTTCACGAAGACCACCGAAACGAACACGACGAGAATACCGCCCGGAATGTCGAACAAATCCAGATAGGTCGGCAGACCCCAGACATGGTAGCTGTCGGTGCTGATGATGTAGCCTCCGGTCGAAATCAGCGACAGGTAGAACCACAGCGCCACGCCCAGAACCCCGATCAGCAGAGGTGTTCGGAAATTCGGACGCGTGTAGTAGCGCGAATTCAGCAGGACACCGAGGAAGATGATCGGGAAGACAAACAGGATGGCTGCCATATAGTTCGGCACACCGGTCGCCACGATCTCGGGTGTCACCAACAGGTAGAACAGCAATATCACAGGGAAGGCGAGGATCAGGTTTGCCAGGAACGACAACAGCGTATCCAAGCGACCACCGTAGTACCCGGCAGGCAGGCCCAGAGTGATCCCAACCATAAAGGCAAACATTGTGGCAAGCGGCGCAATTTGCACCACGATCCACGCGCCCTTGACCATCCGGCTGAATACGTCGCGGGCCAGATTGTCTCCGCCCAAAAGGTACCAGGCGTATTCGCCGTCCTCCAGATTGGGCAGCGGCGTACCGGGCACCTTGTTCTTCATGCCCGAGACCTGCGCAAGCGGGTCGTGGGTCACGATCAAATCAAGCGCGCCAAAGATGCCGGTGAAAACCCAGAACATCACAAGGCCAAAGCCGATCATGCCGATGGGGCTGTCGAAAAGCTTGCCGTACAGGCCCAGCTTGCGTTTGAACGCGATCGACATCGCATACAGGATGATCAGTGACAGCCAGACGGGTAGGAATTGCTGCGAGATCGCACCAATGATCCCGGCGCTGGTACCCATCAGGATGCCCAACACGACATAGGCAACCGCGATCGCCACACTGGCCAGAAAGCTATAGCGCAGCGCGGCTTGGATCATGTTTCGCAGGCCCGAGCTTGAGGTCAACGTACCATCGGGGTTCACCGTCATCTGATCTTCAGGCAGCACAATGCTGGCCAGCATCCAGACGACGATGGACAGGGCCATGACCCCCAGTGCCAGGGCGAGTAGCGGGTTGAGGAAGGCGATAGAGCCGGTCCAGGTAAGTGGTTCCATGATCTGACCCTCCCTTAAGAAATGCGAATGCGCGGGTTGAGGTAGACATAGCCGATATCCGAGATCAGCTGCGTCACCAGCACCACGAAGACCGACACGACCGAGATCGCGAGCAACAGTTGGATGTCATTGTTGCCTGCAGCCTGCACCAGCGCCCAGCCAAAGCCCTTATAGTTGAAAAGGGTCTCGACGATCACCACGCCATTCAGCAGCCATGGGAACTGCAACATGATGACGGTGAACGGTGCGATCAGAGCGTTCCGGAGCGCGTGTTTCATGACGATGTTCGGGAACGAGACACCTTTTAAGCGCGCGGTGCGGATATATTGCGCCGTCATCACCTCGGTCATCGAGGCGCGGGTCATGCGGGCGATATAGCCCATCCCATAAAGCGCAATTGTCAGCACCGGTAAGAAGAAGTTCTCAAACGTCGGGTTCTCCATCGCTTGCGTCGCCGTGCCCTTGAACCATTTCAGGCCCACAGCGGATGACGTGAAGATCGCGATGAAGATCACACCCGAGACGTATTCCGGCGTTGCGGTGGTAGTAATGGCAAAGGTCGAAAGCGTCCGGTCCGTGGCCGACCCTTCTTTCATCCCAGCCAGAATGCCAAGGATCAGGGCCGAGGGGACCATCAGCAGCATCACCCAGAACATCAGCCGGCCTGTCAAAGCCAGCCGGGTGCCGACAACGGTCCCGACTTCTTCTTTGAAGACCGTCGAATACCCCCAGTAGCCCTGAAGAATGCCGCAGAAATTAGGAGACTCTTCGGCGGTTTTGCCCGGTAGAATGCATCGGCCCTGAACTGTGCCGTCCTCATTCGTGTGCCGGTATGAGGGCAGAACGCCCAGCCATTCACCGTATTTTATTGGCGTCGACTGAAGGTATCCGCCTTTTTCCAAAAAGCTCTCGACCTGCTCATCCGACATCCGGAAATTGCCCTGCGTTTTCGCAAGCTTTTCCAGGTTCGGGTAAAGATTGGTGAGGAAAAAAACCAGGAATGTCAGGCACAATGCTGTAAGCAGCATAATCCCCACACGCCTTAAAATGAAAAGTCCCATGTTAGCCCCTGTTGGTCGGCTGGCGTGGACGGCATTCCGCCTCACGCGTTGCTATTCTTATGGTCGCCGTATTGAGGACGAAGGGCCGCGCCAGTGTGGCGCGGCCCTTGTGTTTTGGGTCAGGAGGTCAGGCCGAACTTGTAAAGCTGCGGCAGGTCCGCGATGTGCTTTTCGACGCCGACCATGTTGTCGCGATGGTGGCGCATTGCAGTCCGCCAGTAAGGCTGAATGACAACACCTTCGTCGATCATGATCGCCTGCAGCTTCGCCATTACCTCGCGGCGCATGTCGACATCAGCGAGCGAGTTCGCCTCGGCCAGCAGATTGTCGAACTCTTCGTTGGCAAAGCCGGATTCGTTCCACGCAACGCCCGACTTGTAAGCCAGCGCCAGAACCTGAGTGCCCAGCGGGCGGTGGTTCCAGTTGGTCGAGGAATACGGGTACTTGGTCCAGTCATTCCAGAAGGTCGAGCCCGGTAGAACCGTGTGCTTGGCCTTGATGCCCGCGTCGTTCAGCTGAGCGACAACCGCCGCAGTGGTATTCCGGCGCCAGTCATCGTCGATGGACTGCACTTCGTGCTCGAAATCACCCATGCCTGCTTCGTCCATCAGCGCTTTCGCGCCGGCCGGATCGTAAGGTATGCGGGTCACAGCCGAGTCAAACTCGGGGTGCATCGGGCCCACATGGCAGTTCTCGGCAGGGATGCCGTAACCGGACATGCCGAGTTCAAGACAAACCTCGTTGTCCACGGCCATTGCGAGGGCCTGACGGACTCGTTTGTCGCCGTAGATTTTGTTGCCGTCCGCATCTTCAGCCAGCTGGTTCGGGCGGATGACGATGGTAAAGCCCGACGGGATTTCCGAGCGAACAAGACCGATGCCGTCGAAGATGTCGACGAATTCACCGACCGACTCCCAGTTCATGTCGATCTCTTCGGCCTCATAAGCGGCCAGGAAGGCGGCAGGGTCGGTGCCATAATCGATGAATTCGATACGGTCGATATAACCGCCTTTGCCCGCTTCATAGCCCCACCAGTCGAAGCCCTCGTTGCGGACCAGAACGCCCTTCACGCCAACCTCGTGGCTTTCGGGGATCATGAAGCCTGTGCCGACAGGGTTCGAAAGCATGTCGTTTGCGTCAAAGCTGCTGTGGACGATAGCACCCGGATAGTCCGCCATGCCGGGGATGATGGTGATGTCCGGCGCGTTGCACTTCAGTTTGACGGTGTGCGAATCGACCACGGTAATTGCGCCATCAGCGGCTTTCTGGGTGCTCTCATCGACCAGCGACGCCATGCGCGACGCCATCGAGTTGCCTTCCAGCGATGCATCGCACCAGCCTTCGATGTTGCGCGCCACGTCTTCGGCCGTGAAATCGTCACCGTTGTTCCACTTGACGCCTTTACGGACGTTCAGCGTGTATTCAGTGGCGTCATCATTGGCTTCCCAGCTTTCCAGCAACATAGGCTTGAACGTACCGTCGTTGTTGTACTCGACAAGATATTCCAGCCAGCCCGCGGTGAAGGTCGCAATCTGCGTCCAGTCATAGGTGCGCGGGTCTTTGAGTGCGCGGACTTCCATCTGATAACGGATGGTACCGCCTTGCTGCGGCTCCGCTGCGGCTGCGGGTGATTGCAGACCGATCATGCCGTAGGCGACCGGAGCGGCAACGCCCAGTGCGGTGACGCGGGCCATAAACTCACGGCGGCTAAGATTGCCGTCGCGGTATTCCTGGGCGTGCATCTCTGCGGCCCAGTGCACCGACGTTCCCTTTGTTGTATGGTTAGTCATGAATGTCTCTCCCTGTGACATATTTGTTTTTTTGCATGGAATGAACGAACCTAGCTGGCGTTCTTGAGGCCAAGGCGAAGGTCGAAGGGTTCGGTTTTTTGAACGTTGGATTTCCCCATGTCGGTATTCGGCAACAGAATCCGAAGGACGTCAATGTTCGAATGCGGCATGAAGAGCAAAAAAACGACATGTCTGGGCGGTTGTTGCGCGTCACTTGCCCAGTGTTTCTTACCCATTCCCGACGCGGGGCATGACGCCAACTCTTAGACGCTTAGCGCCGTAAGTACTAGAAATATAGGTTCATTCCGATTGGCAGCCAGATTGGATACGGGGAATCAACCGCGTTTCGTATCAGTTTGATAAATCGAGGTGATTCCACGCCTTCATGCGCGCCCGGAACCATGTGCGCTGGCGTTTGGCAAACTGACGGGTTGAGATCGTGGCCCGTTCGCGTGCTTGCTCCAATGTCATTGAGCCATCAAGATAGGCCATGAGTTCCGGCACCCCGATGGCCTTGCAGGCGGGTAGCGACGGATCATAGCGGTCGCGCATGGCCTCAACTTCGTCCAGAGCGCCGCTCTCTAACATGTGATCGAACCGACGGGTGATGCGGTCCAGCAGCCATGATTTGTCGACGTCAAAGACAATGGGCACCGCGTCCTGCAGGGCCAGCACAGGCGGCGGGGTGTCGTCCTGCCAAGAGGCCAGACTGCGTCCGGTTGCCTGCTGAACCTCCCAAGCGCGCTGAACGCGAGCGCGGTTGTTGGTGTCCAGCCGGGTCAGGGTTTCAGCATCCACGCCAGCCATCAGCTGGGCTAAGTCCATCTGATCGGCATACTGACGCACATGCGGGGGTGTCGGTGGTATCTCGGCCATTCCTTCAGTCAAAGCGGTGAAATACAGCCCGGTGCCGCCAACGATGATTGGGCGCTGGCTGCCTGTCAGCAGCGGTATGACCTCACGCAGCCAGTGGCCAGTGGAATAATCCTGATCAAACGCGACGTGACCATAGAGACGATGTGGGGCGCGGGCTTCCTCGTCCGGCGAGGGGCGCGCCGAGATCACCTGCCAGCAGTCGTAAACCTGACTTGCATCGGCGTTGACGATCATCCCTCCGAACCTTTCAGCAATGCGCAGCGCCAGCTCGGATTTGCCCGAGGCTGTCGGGCCAGCGATCAGAACCGGTTTGTCATCCGGTATCTCGGGGATCCGGTCCCAAATCGATGCGGTGGGGTGATTGGTCATGGTCCCTCAGTATCCGCATTGAACCTGCGGTCGTTTTGCTTCATTTTGCGCCGGAAAATAAACCCGTGCCAGCCCGGAGCGCAATATGAGCCTGACCTCGTCCCCCGACACCCAAAAACCCAAATATGATCGCGTGATGCTGAAGATCTCCGGCGAGGCGCTGATGGGTGATCAGGGATTCGGCCTGCACCCGCCTACCGTCCAGCGCATCGCGCAGGAGGTGAAATCGGTCCACGATCTGGGCGTCGAGATTTGCATGGTGATCGGGGGCGGCAATATCTTCCGCGGCCTCAGCGGCTCGGCCCAGGGGATGGAGCGGACCACGGCGGATTATATGGGGATGCTGGCGACCGTGATGAACGCGCTGGGGATGCAGTCGGCGCTGGAAGAGATCGGGGTGTTTACCCGCGTGATCTCGGCCATCCGCATGGATGAGGTGTGCGAACCGTATATCCGCCGCCGCGCCGTGCGCCACCTTGAAAAGAAACGGGTTTGTATCTTTGCCGCTGGTACGGGCAACCCGTATTTCACCACGGATACGGCCGCGACCCTGCGCGCGAATGAGATGGCTTGCCAGGCGATCTTCATGGGCAAAAACGGCGTGGACGGGGTGTATGACAAGGACCCGAAAGAACATGCCGATGCAAAGAGGTATGACACGGTGTCCTATGACGACGTACTGGCCAAACGGCTGCGGGTCATGGATGCTTCGGCCATTGCGCTGGCGCGTGACAACAACCTGCCGCTGATCGTGTTCGGTCTGGATGAGCCGGGTGGCTTCCGGGGCATTCTAGCCGGTGAGGGGACCTATACCAAGGTTGAAGGCTGAGGCGCGCTCTCAGCAATTCCCGTTCCCTCTACTCATCGAAAGGCTTGGCCATGACAGCGTTGGATATTGATTTCGTTCGGGCTCAGTTCCCGGCCTTTGCCGAACCCAGTCTTCAGGGGCAGGCCTTTTTCGAGAATGGAGGTGGCTCCTTCACCTGCCAGCAAGTGATCGACCGGCTGACGCGGTTCTACACTCAACGCAAAGTTCAGCCTTACGCGCCCTATGAGGCCAGCCGCCTCGCGGGTGCCGAGATGGACGAAGCCCGCGCCCGGATGGCCGCGATTCTGGGGGTTGAGACTGACGAACTGAGTTTTGGTCCCTCGACCACCCAGAACACCTATGTTCTTGCGCAGGCTTTCCGGCAATGGATGAGCCCCGGCGAAGCGATCATTGTCACCAATCAGGATCATGAGGCCAATTCCGGCCCTTGGAGACGCCTTGTCGAGGCCGGGATCGAAGTGCGCGAGTGGAAGATTGATCCCGAAACGGGATCTCTGAACCCGCAGGATCTGGAAAACCTACTGGATGAAAAAGTTCGGCTGGTCTGCTTCCCGCATTGCTCGAACGTGGTGGGTGAGATCAACCCGGTGACCGAGATCACCGCCATTGCCCACGCGGCGGGTGCGTTCGTGTGCGTCGATGGCGTGTCTTACGCGCCGCACGGTTTTCCGAATGTGGGTGATCTGGGGCCGGATATCTATCTGTTTTCGGCTTATAAAACCTACGGCCCACATCAGGGCTGCATGGTCATCCGGCGCGCTTTGGGTGAGTTGCTGCCCAATCAGGCGCATTATTTCAATGGCGATACTCTGTACAAACGGTTCACCCCGGCAGGGCCGGACCATGCGCAAATCGCTGCCAGCGCGGGGATGGCGGATTACATCTCGCTGCTCAGTACCCACCATGGCGGCCCAACTGAGGGTACGGCTGCGCAAGGCGCTTTCGCCCATGACCTGATGCGCAATCACGAGGTGGCGCTTCTGCAACCGGTTCTGGATGCTGTCAAAAACCGAAACACAGTGCGACTGCTCGGCCCGTCCGAGGCCACTCGGCGCGCGCCCACCGTTGCCTTGGCTTTGGGTCGACCGGCCGTTACGGTGGCGGCTGAGCTGGCGGAGCATGGCGTCATGGCCGGCGGTGGTGATTTCTATGCCGTACGCGCATTGCAAGCAATGGGGGTCGATCCGGATCAAGGCGTGTTGCGGGTCAGCTTCACGCACTACACCTCCCAACAGGAAATTGATCAGTTATTGAATGCACTTGACCGGGTTTTGTGATCCAGTTTTCGATACGCTCCGTAGTGGAAAGAAAACGGCGGGGCGAATATGGAAGACGGGCAACCTCCGATCATTTTGTGGTTCAGGCGTGACCTGCGGCTAAGCGATCATCCGGCGCTTGCTGCGTCACTGGCGACGGGGCGTCCTGTGGTGCCGGTGTTCCTGTGTGATGATCTGGTACACACCATGGGCGCGGCCCCGAAATGGCGGCTTGGGCTGGGGCTTGAGGTCTTTGGACGCGCGCTGAACGACATTGGCAGCCGTCTGATCCTGCGACAGGGCGATGCCTTGGAACAGTTGCAGCGACTGATCTCTGAAACCGGCGCGACGGATGTGTACTGGTCGCGCGCTTACGATCCGGCCTCAATTGCGCGGGATACGAAGATCAAATCAGCGCTGAAGGAGCAGGGGATCGAGGCAAAATCCTTTGCCGGTCATCTTCTGTTCGAACCCTGGACGGTTGCTACCAAAGCCGGTCAGCCGTTTCGCGTCTTCACCCCGATGTGGCGCGTTGTGCAGGGGCGTGAGGTCCCTCCGCCCGAGGCAGCCCCGACACGTTTAACCGCCCCCGCGCACTGGCCCGCCTCGGATGATCTGGCGGCATGGCGCCTTGGTGCGGCGATGAACCGAGGGGCGGCGGTCGTCAAACCCTATGTGCAACCGGGCGAAAAAGCGGCGCTTGATCATCTTGAGGGGTTCCTGAACCGGATCGCGAATTACGGCGCGGACCGTGATAGGCTGGATTTGGAAGGGACATCGAACTTGTCCGAATACCTCTCATTGGGTGAAATCGGCCCGCGTACCGCTTGGCATCGCGTGCAACGTGCGGCTTTCGAAGGGACCCAAGGCACGGGTTCATTTCTACGTCAGCTTGTCTGGCGCGAGTTCGCTTATCATCTGATGTACCACACGCCTCAACTGGTGTCGGGCAACTGGAAGCCCGAGTGGGACGCTTTTCCGTGGAACGAGGCCCAAGATTCGCCCGAGGTGCAGGCTTGGCTGCAAGCCAGAACCGGCATTCCGGTTGTGGATGCGGGTCTGCGGCAGATGTATGTAACTGGGCGTATGCACAATCGTGCCCGGATGATTGTGGCAAGTTACCTGACCAAGCATCTGATGACCCATTGGAAAATCGGTATGAAGTGGTTCGAGGATTGCCTGATCGACTGGGATCTGGCCTGTAATGCGATGGGCTGGCAATGGGTCGCAGGGTCCGGCCCGGATGCGTCTCCGTTCTTCCGCATTTTCAATCCCGTTACTCAACAGGAAAAATTCGACCCCAAAGGTGTCTACCTAAAGCAATGGATCGCCGAAGGCAGGCCAAACCCGTCTGCGACGGCCTTGTCCTACTTTGAAGCCACGCCCCGTTCCTGGGGACTGAACCCCAAGGCGGATTACCCGCCACCGGTGGTCGATCTGCCAACAGGTCGCGCCCGCGCGCTGGCCGCGTATGAACGCCGAAAAAACCAGTAAGGAACTGAAAACTTGCCACAAACACAATTGCGTCCTAGCCTGCATCAACCACCGCAGAGGGGAGAGCGGATGATCTTGACAACGACCGAAGGCCAAAAAGGTCTGCCCAGATATTTCGCGCAGGTTTTCAAGATGCTGAGCAAAATGGAAGCCGGGCGCTTGGATATTACTTTGACCGACGGACGGACCTTCCGTGTTGAGGGCTTAAAGCCAGGCCCGGTTGCCGAGGTCGAAATTCACGATCCCGACGTGTTTGCCCGCCTGATCCGGGAAGGTGAGCTTGGATTTTCCGACGCTTATCTGGAAGGCCATTGGAGCACGCCTGATTTGCGCGCCTTCATGGATTTGGTCCATATGGGCAGTGAGACAGCCTACGATGGGTTCACCGGCAAGTTTCTCGTGCAGGCCTATGAGCGTCTGCGCTTTTGGCTGCATCGGAACAACCGTAGACAGGCCAAGAAGAATATCTCGTATCACTACGATCTGGGGAACGATTTTTACGCGCTCTGGCTGGACGATACGATGACGTATTCCAGCGCCATTTTCCAGACAGGGCAGGAAAGCCTCGAGAAGGCGCAGACCGCCAAATACGCCAGCATGGTCGATGAGATGGGCGTCAAACCAGGCGATCATGTGCTTGAGATCGGCTGTGGCTGGGGCGGCTTCGCCGAATATGCCGCGAAAGAGCGGGGCCTGCGCGTAACGGGTCTGACCATCAGTCAAGAGCAGTTGAAGTTCGCGCAACAACGCATTGAGAAGGCTGGTATATCGGATCTTGTTGATCTGAAGCTTCAAGACTATCGCGACGAACAAGGGCAATACGACGGCATCGCCTCGATCGAGATGTTTGAGGCCGTAGGTCAGAAATACTGGCCGGTTTATTTCGATTCAGTGCGGGAGCGACTAAAGCCGGGGGCGCAGGCCACGTTGCAGATCATCACCGTGGGCGATCATCGCTGGAACTACTACAAGAACGGCGTTGATTTCATTCAAAAATACATCTTCCCAGGGGGGATGCTGCCATCGCCTACGATCTTGCGACAGCAGATTGATCAGGCGGGGCTGAATGTCGTGCGCTCGAAGGAGTTCGGCAAAAGCTATGACCTGACCTTGCGGCGTTGGTTCGACACGTTCAACGACAAGTGGGACCAGATCTCGGAGATGGGATTTGATGAGCGTTTCCGCCGCATGTGGAATTATTATTTGACGGCCTGCGGCGCAGCCTTTGACACGGGCAATTGCGATGTGACACAGATCACCATAGCAAAGCCTAGTTAACGAACGGAACTCATACATGCCCACCGCCAGTCGCCTTGTCGCCGCCGCTTGTCTTGTGGTGTTGGCGTTCATCGTGTCCAGCATGGTTATCGCAAACGGAGAAGAGGGGAAGGACTACGGGTATTTTACCGTGGTCAACATCGCCTTGGGTTGGATCTGCGGTTGGAAAATCATGGGCAAGCGCGCTGGCCGAGGCTGGACGGCCGGGATCAACAACGGCCTGACTGGCGTGGCCTCACTGGTGTTTTGGGGTCTTTTCGTTCAGGGCACCTATGAGATGTTCCGGCTGGCCATGCGCCACCGTTATGATGGCCCCTTCGAGGCGCTGATTGCCATCTTCAAGATTGGCGTCGAATTCGGTGAGCAGTTGCTCGCGCCCGAAATCCTGATCACTTTGGGTGTTGGGGCCGTTGCCACCGGTTTGCTGACAGAAATAGCGAGCCGACGCTGGCGCTGAATGTGAACACTTAACGAAAGTCTACCCTCTCGTGTCCGATTTGTTGTTCTATGGAACCCTGCGGCATGTGCCGCTGTTAGAGGCCGTTCTGGGGCGCTCGTCGTCTGAGCTGTCGCTGACACCAGGCATCTTACCAGACCACGTCGTTTTAGCGATTCGGGGGCAGGACTTCCCAATGATCCAGAAGGCAAATGGCGAACAGGCCTTGGGATTGTTTGTGCAAGGCCTAAGGCAAGCGGATCTGGATCGACTGGCCTATTATGAGGGCGGGGTTGATTATGATCTGAGGCCGTTGACGGTGACGCTAGAGGATGGAACCCAAGCGCAGGCTCAGGTGTTTTTCCCTGAACCGGCGGCCTGGGTGCCGGATGGGCCTTGGTCTCTGGAAACGTGGGTTGAACGCCTCGGTGAAGTCACCGCGCTCGCCGCCGAGGAAGAGATGAGCTATTTCGGGCGGGTTGCACCGTCGGATATGGCGCGCAGTATGCTGGCGATTCAGACACGGGCCTGGGCAAAACTCTTCGCGCGTCAGCGACGAACGGGGGATGCGCGCGATGTGTCTAAGGACGTGATCGTCCATCGCCATCACCGCGCTTATGTCAACTACTTCACGATGGAAGAGATCGACCTGCAACACCGTCAACACGATGGAGCTATGGGGCCGACGCTGAACCGAAGTGCGCTCTTGCAAGGCAGTGCAGTAATTGTTCTCCCCTATGATCCTGTGCAAGATACAGTGTTGCTTGTCGAGCAGTTCCGCGCCCCAATCTATCTGATTGATGATCCCGAACCTTGGATGTGGGAGCCGGTCGCAGGCATGATCGACCCCGGCGAAACGCCAGAGCAGGCCGCACATCGTGAAGGAATGGAGGAGGCAGGCATCGCTTTCGATGCTCTGCATAGCGCAGGCGGAGGTTATTCCTCCAGTGGGTCGTCGACCGAGTACGTCTATCTCTACGTCGGGCTTGGCGATTTGACTGATCCTGCAATAACCGCGGGGCTGGCCACCGAAGGTGAGGATATACGCTCTCGTGTTCTAACGTTTGAGACGTTTATCGCCATGGTGGATCGCGGTGAATTCAAGGACTTACCGCTGCTGACTCTGGCCCATTGGCTGGCGCGCCATCGCGACCGCCTGCGTGGTTGACTATCGCGCTTGTGGTTGGCGCACGGCGGCTGTAAATCTGCAGTGTTACGTAATGAAATGAGGGTGCCATGCGCATTGCACGAGATCTTGCCGACGCAGTCGGAAAAACGCCGCTGATCCGGTTGAAGCGCATCGGTGAAGAAACCGGGTGCGAGATCCTCGGCAAGGCTGAATTCATGAACCCCGGTCAGTCGGTCAAGGACCGCGCTGCGCTCTACATCATCCGCGACGCAGTTGCGCGGGGTGAGTTGAAGCCCGGTGGCACCATAGTGGAGGGCACCGCAGGCAATACCGGTATCGGCCTGGCTCTGGTCGGCGCGTCGATGGGCTTCAAAACGGTGATCGTGATCCCGGAAACCCAGTCAGAAGAGAAGAAAGACATGCTGCGTCTTGCGGGCGCGCAGTTGGTTCAGGTTCCTGCAGCACCTTATCGTAACCCGAACAACTTCGTTCACTACTCCCGCCGTCTGGCCGAAGAACTGGCGCAGACCGAACCCAATGGCGCGATCTGGGCCAACCAGTTCGACAACGTCGCCAACCGTCAGGCCCATGTGGAAACTACTGGCCCCGAAATCTGGGAACAGACCGACGGTAAGGTTGATGGCTTTGTCTGCGCGGTCGGATCGGGCGGAACGCTTGCGGGCGTGGCCGATGCGCTGCAGCCCAAAGGCGTGAAGATTGGCCTGGTCGATCCGATGGGCGCGGGGCTGTATTCCTATTACACAACCGGCGAAATCGCGATGGAGGGCGGCTCGATCGCAGAAGGCATCGGACAGGTGCGGATCACCAAGAACCTCGAAGGGTTCAAGCCCGACTACACTTATCAGGCGACCGACAATGAGGCCTTGCCTTACATCTTTGATCTGCTGCGCGAAGAAGGTCTGGTCATGGGCGGTTCGACTGCGATCAACATGGCTGGTGCGGTGCGTTTGGCCAAGGACCTTGGGCCGGGGCATACGATTGTGACCATCCTGTGTGACTATGGCACACGCTATCAGTCCAAACTGTTCAATCCCGAGTTCCTGCGCGAAAAAGAACTGCCGGTACCGGATTGGATGACAGACGCCCCGCGCAAGATACCGGGCGTATTCGAGGACGTCTGATGCTGCGACAGGTCCGCCTGTTTCTGACACTCGCTGCGCTGATCTTTGTCGGGTTGGCGGGGGTAGCCTCGGCGCAACTGACTGATCGGCAGAGCGAGTTCTATAAGGGCTGGCTCAGCACTGCGGACCGTGCCGAAAGCGTTGTTGAAGCCGACAGAGCGTCGGACGCCGCAATGGAGCAGTTGCGTACCGAGATCGACGGCTATCGCAATACGTTCAATACGGCCCGCAATGCCAATGCCGACCGCATCCAGACACTGGAAAGCCAGGTAAATGCGCTGGGTCCCAAGCCTGAAGAAGGTGTCACAGAGCCGGAGGATATCGCGCAACTTCGCGAGCATCTGGACGAACAGCTCAACGCTTTGCGGGTGCCGCGGATTATCTCTGAGGAGGCCTTTAGCCGCGCCAACGGTCTGATCAGCGAAATTGACCGTATCCTGCGAGAACGTCAGAGAAAGCAGTTTCTGGAACGCGGTCCATCGCCGCTGAACCTGTCGACATGGCCCGCCGCATGGTCCGATATCCGCGAGGCTCTGTTCGGGCTGTTCAACGAGACGACGGCCAGTCTGACATCCGACGTAACTAAAGAACGCGTTCAGAATCAGGCTCCCGCGATACTGGCCTTGGTGGCGCTGGCCGTCATCTTACTGGTTTACGGACGCCGTTGGTCTGAACGAGGAGGCGACTATCTGCGTCGTTTCGGTGGGCGCGGGACCGGTGCGTGGACCTTTGTGATTTCCTTGCTGCGTATCATCCTTCCCTGGATTGGCGTGGTGGCTCTAACAGCTGCGATTGACCTGACCGGAGTACTTGGTCTGCGCGGAACGCTCTTGCTGCAGCAGGTGCCGTATTGGGCGGCGATCGTGCTTGTTTTCGACTGGGTCGGACGGCAGGTCTACCTGATGGCCGCGGCACAGAATTTCCAAAGATTCTCGGCGGGGCAGATCACCGAAATACGTATCTATGTCGATATTCTGGCAGTGATGCTGATCCTGCACGACATGGTTGGCCTGTTCGAGAGGATTGAGAACATAGCGGATTCCACCCGCGCCGTTGTTATCTTCCCGGTCATTGTCGTCACCTCTCTTCTTCTGCTGCGCATTCGTCAGATCAGACAATCAGATCCAGCGACCGAGGGCGGCGAGATCCCACGTGCCAGTGGATTTTCGCAGGTTGTCGAGGTTGTCCGGCGTATTGTACTCATGCTGGGTGTCAGCGCGCCTGTTCTGGCCTTGTTGGGCTACACCAACGCGGCCGAAGCGATTGTGTTTCCTGCAGTCAATACGCTCATCCTGATCGCCATTCTTGTGATCGTGCAGCGCTTTATCAGCTCGCTTTACGGCTGGTTTACGGGACAGGGGGATCATGCCCGCGAATCTCTGTTCGCGGTCCTGGTGGGTTTCTTCCTGGCCTTGGTTTCGATCCCTATCCTGGCCCTTTTCTGGGGCGCGCGCGAAGCGGATCTGAGCGAGATCTGGTCGCAGATCCTTCAAGGGTTCAGCTTGGGCGGGGTTACGATCTCTCCGTCCAATTTCCTGACTTTTGTCGCCGTGTTTGCCATCGGATATGGCCTGACACGACTGCTACAGGGAGGCTTGCGCAATTCGCTGCTGCCCAAGACAAGTATTGATCCAGGCGGGCAAAATGCGATCGTATCGGGCACTGGTTACGTCGGTATTTTCCTCGCTTCGCTGGTTGCAATCACGGTGGCTGGGTTTGATCTCTCATCACTCGCTATTGTAGCCGGTGCACTGTCTGTCGGTATTGGTTTTGGTCTTCAGACCATCGTTTCGAACTTCGTTTCTGGCATCATTCTTCTGGTCGAGCGTCCCATCTCGAAAGGGGATTGGATCGATGTGAACGGCATGATGGGCTACGTCCGCGATATCTCGGTCCGATCCACGCGGATTGAGACTTTTGACCGGACGGATGTCATTGTTCCGAATTCGGATCTGATCAGTGGCGTTGTCACCAACTATACGCGTGGCAACACGATTGGCCGGGTGATCGTGCCGGTGGGTGTGGCATACGGAACCGACACGCGCAAGGTCGAGACCATTTTGGGAGAGATCGCGAATTCTCATCCTATGGTGTTGGCGAACCCAGCCCCCAGCGTGGTGTTTCAGGGGTTCGGCGCGGATTCGCTGGACTTTGAAATCCGGGGTATTCTGCGGGACGTGAATTGGGTTCTGTCGGTCAAATCCGACATGAACCACGAAATCAACCGCCGGTTCGTGGAAGAAGGGATCGAGATTCCATTCGCACAACGCGACGTTTGGCTTCGCAACCCCGAAGCCCTGCGCACTGAATCACAAGACCCAACCTCGCCAGCCCCGGAGCAACGAGCACCCAGCACCGAACCCGCAGCCATGACCGAGGGAGATCTGGACGGCGACGGAGGGGACGAAGTCTGACCATTGCTCGCGTTGGGAATGGTCCGCAAACTAATGTGCAAACGGGTGTGAATTCACGGAATTGGGGCCTTGCAAATCCTTTTGCATTGCGTCACATATCGCGCTCACGGAGAGGTGGCCGAGTGGTCGAAGGCGCACGCCTGGAAAGTGTGTAGGCGGGAAACCGTCTCCAGGGTTCGAATCCCTGTCTCTCCGCCACAATCCCCCTGATCAGTTTATGCCGCACCTAGATACTAGCGTTCTATGTGGCGAGATCTGGTTGCATTGTATCAGTTCCATGACAGCCATATAGTGCCGGTCGACGCGAATTTTCTGCACAGGACAGACGGACGAACATGATTGACCTGACCGGGCAGGTGCCTCTGCGTACAAGCCAGAATTATGAGATTTTCCAGCATCCCGAAATGGATGGCGCCCTGTTGAAAGTCCGCGTGGATGAGCCGAAGCGAAACCACCTCATACCGCGCTATGCGGAATGGCGTTACGGCAATTTGCGACAGTGGAACCGCGAAGCGAACGAATACCTTGCCGCGCTGCACCGTGGCTGCTCCGAGATCGAGCGTCTGGCGAAGTTCATGGGCTATGCACCAACTTCACGGGGGCCTGCAATCGTGGTGGAAAAGATGACCGGCCCGGATGGGGATCTCGCCCCGTCCCTGCATGCAGAAATGGTGGCTGCAAATGGTGACCCGGAAGTGGCTCAGAAGCTGCGGGCCGACTTGCTGGAGTTGCTGGATGATCTGGAGCGCGGACGCATCATTGTCGGTGACATGGGGATCGGAAACATCGTGCGCGCGCAGGAGCGTGGTGGCAAACTTGTCGTCATTGACGGGTTGGGCGAGAGGGTCCTGTTGCCTTTGACACTGTTCAGCGATTGGGCGTTTCGCAAATCCATGGCACGGCGGCGCGCGCGCATGGCGGGCTAGTTGCGTCAGAATGGACCAATTTGAGCATTGGCCGCTGTCCTGTATTTGCTTTATGTCTGGCGATGTTAGGTGCAAGACAGCCCAAATTGGCGGAGGTGCTAAGTGAAACTCTCAACCCCAAATTTCCCGGCCCCAACTGATGCCGAGGACCGCAAGGCCATCCGCCCAGTCATCTGCTACCCGCCCGAGACTCTGCCCAGCCCCGACCTAGAAGGGCTGACTCGCTTGCGGGACACATCCGTGAAAACTGCCGAGGTCACCGCTGCGCCGCGAGACGCGTCCTGTATCGACGTGCCAGCCGGTGCTTTTTTCCGCATCACATCCGTCGAGGGCGCTCAAGTCGGCGATCTGAACCTTTGGAACAAACACGATCTGACAGAACGTTTCTATTCGGGTAAAACCCGTGCCCTGCACGGAACGCATCTTTCGACCGGTGACCGCATGTGGTCGACCTTCCCAAATATGCGGCCGATGGCGACGATCACGGCTGATACGCTGGACTGGTACGGCTTTGACGCCTTTGGAGGCTCCGTTCATGACGTGATCGGCACTCGCTGCGACCCGTATACCGGGCGGTTGCTGTCGGGGGATGACTACCACTATTGCTGTCATTCGAACCTGACCCGGGCTTTGTCGCAGCATTGCGATCTGCCTCTGCACGAGGCGGAGACCTATGTGCATGACGTTCTGAACGTCTTCATGTGTACCGGCTTCACGCGTGACACCGGCCAATACTTCATGAAGGCCAGCCCGGTACGTCCAGGTGACTACCTTGAATTCCACGCCGAGATCGACTTGATCGTCGGCCTTTCAGCCTGTCCGGGCGGGGACTGTTCCTCCGAGCATTCCTCGGATACCGCCGCGTGCTACCCCTTGCTGATCGAGGTCTTTGATCCGGGTGAGCCCGTGCGGCGGTCGCATGTGCAGCCCAGTGTCTCGGCTTATGACCGGTCGCATGGCACATAAAAGGCAGCGAAAGGACAACGCGTGACGCAAGCGGATGAGCAGCTTAGTACGGCTGTGTTCTACATAAACCTCGACCGGGTTCCCGAACGCCGCGCGTTCATGGAGGCGCAGTTCGCAAAAGCTGGCGTGACCGACTCGATCCGTTTTAGCGCAGTTGATGCACGTCAGGCGGATGCTCTGGAGGGGAATGGGTATGTGCCGGGCGTTGGCTCTCGCTGGGGTTTGAAGCAAAGCGAGATCGCCTGTTTTGAAAGCCATCGCGCCGTCTGGCAGCAAGTGGTGGACCAAAACCTGAAGGCGGCTGCGATTTTCGAGGATGATGTCGAGATGTCGTCCCGACTGGGGCAGGTGATCGACAGCCTCGTCGAGAACGCGGACAGGTTCGATTTCGCAAAGATGGACTACTCGCCGCGCAGCCTGCGCTTTGGGGCCGAGACGGAGATAGGCGGCGTCACAGTTCGCCCTCTGCTGGAAATGGCCCCAAGTGCTGCTGCCTATATCTTATCGCAGGAGGGGTGTCGCAAACTGCTGGCATGGTCTCAGAAGTACTCCGACCATCTGGATGATTTCGTATCGATTCCGCGGCCAGACTGGCGGATGTATCAGGTTTTCCCGGCCGTGGGTGTGCAGATGATCTGGTCGAAGCAGCAGCAGGATCTTGAACGGGTCAAGACCAGCGAGCGGGAAGGGGATCAATCCACCAATACAGGCTTGGACAAGGGGCCGTTCTGGTTCCGCGCGCGTCGCGAGCTATTCGCGGCAAAACGCAAGCTTGGTTGGCGCTGTGGAGGGCGGAGAAAGCTACTCGATCAGGGTGGGTTTGTCGGGTACATTCCGGTTGAAAAGGACCTTCGGGTCTGAGGCCAGTCTCACCGGCGCAGAAACAAACCGTGGCCTAAGACGTCAAGTTTTCAAAAGCATTAACAAAAATACCAATTTGATATAAGGTTGTGGCGTTATTTCTAGTTATTGACTGGGTGTTGGGGTGTCACAAACGCTTTACGAGAAATACGGCGGCTTCAAAACCATCAGCCGAGTGGTGATGAGTTTCTACGAAATAGCCCTGGAGTCCGATGAAATTGGGCATTTCTTCGAAGATATCGACATGCCGCGCTTGATTGACCATCAGACCAAATTCGTCTCGTCCCTGGTTGGTGGACCTGCAGCGTTTAGCGACGACAGGATCGAAGCCGTTCATCGGCACCTTGGCATTTCACATGATCATTTCGATGTCATGGCAGAGCTATTCGGCGAAGCGCTCGAGATGCATGGCATGTCCGAGCGCGATATCAAAACGGCCCTTGGCGCGATTGAAGGCAAACGCTCGATCATCGTCAGCCGTGACGCGGCATGAGCATCCTTGCCATCAATGAACAGCTTCTGCGTGCCATCGGCGTTGGGGTTGCCGTTGTGCGTGCCTCTGATCTCAAATTCGTTTTTCACAACAGTCCTTTCGCCGAATGGTTTGGCAAGCCTGAGAAAAAGCAGTCTCTGTTGGATATCCTGCCCGACCTCGACGCGAGAGAGCTGGAGGACGTCAAACAATCGGGACTGCGATATTCAGTCGAGCTTCAGATCAAACCCAAGCGCCGGACACTGATCTTTGCGGTCACTGTCTCACTGGCCAGTGGGTTGTCGGAACAGGTGCTGATCGTGGAATGCCAAAACATCACGCGCATTCGCGAGCTTGAGAGCATGATTGACAGCTACTCGACCATGGTTGAGCGCAACACGCGTGAATTAGAGCGCGAGAAGGAGAGGGTTGAACGCCTCTTGCTGAACGTGATGCCCCGTGCCGTGTATGAAGAGTTCAAGACCTTTGGCGTCGTGACCCCTCAGCTGTTTGATCAAGTTTCGGTGGTGATGTTGGATTTCGTCGGGTTCACGGATTTTGCTGCTAAAACCGACCCTACGGTCACGTTGAGCGAGTTGAATGATATCTTCACGGCCTTCGACCGGATCGTCGAGCAATACGGTTGCGAGCGGATCAAAACGATTGGGGATGCCTATCTGGCCGTATCTGGCATGCCGGATGAGACGCCCGACCATGCCACGGCTGTCGCCCATTGCGCGGTGCGTTTCTTGCGGTATCTCGAGCGTCGAAACGAAAGCCATCCGCATAAATGGCAGGCCCGGATCGGTCTGGGTATGGGGCCAGCTGTCGGGTCGGTCGTGGGCATTCAGAAATATGTCTATGACGTGTTTGGCCCAGCCGTGAACATCGCCGCGCGCCTGCAGGTCTTCGCAAACCCAATGAACATCGTCGCGCCAGAGGCGATGAAATACGCGTTGATCGATGAGTTTCAGGTCTCAGACCTGGGGCGGGTCGAGATCAAAGGGATGGGAGAGATGGATTTGATCAACGTCTCGTCAGGCCTCAGCGCCAATCAGGGAAGCCGATTGTTCTGAGGATCAGTCGTCCTGCGGCACTAAACCCAGCCCACGCAGGTAAATCCCAATCCCGCTTTCCAGCAGGTCCTCGGGCGAAAAGGGCGAGGTCGCACCGGTCGCGTTACGCGCATAGAGTTCGACCACACCGTGACTCATCGCCCAGATGTGGGCCGAGAACATGGACGCGGGAGGCCGCTTTTCAGGCGGGATATGTTGCGACAGGTCCGCAGCGGCCTTCTCCAGAACCGTTTTGGCCCGGTTTGACGCTAACGACAGCTCGGGCGTGCGGTTCGGGGAAATCCCACTTTCGAACATGGCGATGTAGTGTCCGGGATGCTTGCGAGCAAAAGCCAGATAGGCGCGCCCGGTGGCCTCAAACGCGGCCAGCGCGGATGGCTGGCCCTCGTCATAGGCATATTGCATCAGGTCGGCGAACATCTCGAACCCTTGGCGGGCGGCTTCGGCAATCAGGTCCTCACGCCCGTGATAGTGCCGGTAGACGGCAGCAGGAGTGACCCCGGCGGTCTTGGCGGCCTCGGACAGGGTGAAACCGGTTGGGCCTTTCTTTTCAATCAACGACAGCGCGGCCTCGATCAGGGCCTGCTTCAGGTTTCCGTGGTGATACCCGCGCTTCGTCATTCCGGCCTCAGGTTACTGGTTTTTCACGTGTTCGGGTGCCAAGAGATAGTCCAATTTCAGCCAATGGTCCAACGCCCAAGCGACCAATTCTTGCCTAGCCCACTATTTACGTCAGGACTCCCAGACATCCGGCCCGCCGCAGATATTCGGATCATTCTCGCCGATGGCTTTTTCGTCTTTTTCATCGTAGTCCAAAGCCAGCAGCACCGTTCGGATGGCAGCAAGGCGCGCACGTTTTTTGTCGTCTGATCGCACGATCGTCCATGGGCAGTTTTCCGAATGTGATCGGGTCAGAGTTTCAGAAATCGACTGAGTGTATTCATCCCATTTTTCCAATCCGGCGATATCGATTGGGCTGAGTTTCCACTGTTTAAGCGGATCCGTCTCACGCGCCAAAAAGCGGTTCAGCTGTTCCGCCCGGCCGACATTCAGCCAGAACTTGAACAGACTTATCCCGTCGTTCACGAACCCGGTTTCCAGCGGCAACACCTGACGGAAGAACCGTTCGCGCTCCTCCTGATTACAGAACCCAAAGACGTTTTCCACGACACCTCGGTTGTACCAACTGCGGTCGAAAAAAACGATCTCACCGGCTGAGGGTAGGTGCTGGATATAGCGTTGGAAATACCATTGGCTGCGCTCGGAATCCGAGGGCTTGCTGAGCGCAACATTCCGCGCCCCGCGTGGGTTCAGGTTCTCGCGGAACCGCTTGATGGTGCCGCCTTTTCCCGCCGCATCTCTGCCCTCAAAGATGATCGCGACCCGTTGGCCGGTTTCTTTGACCCAGGATTGCATTTTAACCAGTTCAATTTGCAGCGCCTCGATCTGCTGCTCGTAGTCCTTGGTCTTCATTTTTTCGGCGTAAGGATAGCTCGGGTTCAGGATGTCGCCCTTGTTTGCCTTTTCGATCATTTTGCGCACGTCGCCGGGCGCTTTTTTGCGGTAATACTTCTCGATTGCACCTTTTTCTGACCGGGCCATGAGCTACCTCGCGATAAAATCCATATCTTACTATGGATTAGGTGCTAGCCTAACGCAAACCTGCCCGTTGTGCGGCGCGGTCTATCGCGGCGGCAACCTCATCGGCTGCGACGACCTGAGGCATATGGCCGATGCCCGGCAGCTCGATCAGCTCGGCACCGGGGATTTGTTCGATCAAGCGGGTTGAGTGCCAATCCAGCTTGACGGTCGTGTCTGCCGTGCCGTGAATGATTTCGGTGGGCACAGAGATTTCACCGTATCGGGGCTGCAGACGCTCAACCTCTTCCAGCAGCCGGACCCGTTGTTTTGCGTTGGCATGCATTGAGGCACGGCGCATCGTCAGGGCGGGGCCGAAATGTTCGGCATAGCCTTCGGGTGCAGTTTGCGGAGCAAACACTTTGTCGAGGGCCGTTTCGACATAAGATTCCGGCACATAGGAGGTGATCAGGGGCAGGGCGAGCGCGCTACCTAGGTTAGTCGCTGCCAATCGGTTGAAATTGTCCAGCGGCGTCTCCCACGGGATGGCAGCCGGGGCGATCAGCACAAGGCCCGAGAGATTGTTGGGACGGGTCACCGCCCAGGCCAACGCTACCGATCCTCCGAGGCTTTGTCCGGCGACGATGGGTTTCTCAGCGCCAAGTTGGGCAGCGGCGCGTTGCAGGATATCCGCCTGCTCCTGGATGGTTTCGCCCTCGGGATTGAAACTGTCCGAATAGCCTAGGCCGGGGCGGTCAAACACGATCACGCGGTAGTTTTTGGCCAGAATAGGGGCCAAGGCGAAGGTCATGTCACGGGTATTGCCGCTGGAGCCATGAATCAAGACCACGTCAGGGCCATCCCCCATGACAACCGCGTGCACGGCAATTCCATCCACGTCGAGTATCTGGCCTTCGGGAGGAAACGCCTGCGCGGCGCGTGCCTCGTTCTGGGCGGCTCGCCACAAGGTAAACGCTGCAAAGCCGATCAGGCCCAGCGTCAGAAGTATCCAGAATTTAACGGCCAATTTCACTCATATCGAATGGTGTGGACTGATATATTTCATTGATCCAGTTACCATAGAGCAGATGCGCATGGCTGCGCCACCGGTTCTGCGGCGCCTGCGTCGGATCATCATCCGGATAGTAGTTCATCGGCACGTTGATCGGTGTGCCATTGGCGATGTCCCGATCATATTCCTGCTTCAACGTATCGCTGTCATATTCGAAATGGTTGAAGATATAGAGCGCACGATGCGCCGGGTCCTCGACAAGGCAAGGACCTGCTTCATCGCTGCCAAGCAACGTGACGAGACCGTTCGCGGCGTCGATCTCGGCCTGTTTCATCTCGGTCCAGCGGCTGACAGGAATAACGCAATCATCCGAGAATCCCCGCAAAAACGGAGAGGACGGGAGGAGGTTCCGATGCCGGAAACAGCCAAAGGCCTTGGCGTCCAGCATGTGTTTTTTCACGCCGTGGAAATGGTTGATCATCGCCATACCGCCCCAGCAGACCCCGAATGTGGAATGGACGTTGGTCTGGGTCCACTCAAATACCTCGCGGAGTTCTTCCCAATAGGTGACATCATCGAATTCCAGATGTTCGATCGGTGCACCGGTGATGATCAGGCCGTCGAACTTCTGGTCCTGCACGTCCTTGAACGGCTGATAGAACTCGGCCATGTGCGCAGCGGCGGTGTTCTTGGTCCGATGCTCGGTCATGCGGATCAGAGACAGGTCAATCTGCAGTGGAGTGGCCCCGATCAGACGCGCGAACTGGTTCTCGGTCTGGATCTTTTTGGGCATCAGATTTAGCAGCCCGATCCGCAGGGGGCGAATATCTTGCCGCATTGCCTGATCCGCGGCCATGACCATGACGCCTTCCTTAGTCAGGACGTCAAAGGCGGGCAGTTCGGATGGGATTTTAATCGGCATCGGGTCAGACTTTTGAGCAGGTTAGGAGGAGGTAGTTAGGCGCGATCGCGCCTGGTCTCAAGGGTGCGTTCGATCAACTCATCGAAATCAGCCGCATCGCGCACTTTTCCGATGTCTTCGGCCGCTATCGCAACGCCCCAGTTTCTCGCCATCGCCTCGTATCTAGGCTGACGATGGGCAAGCGCCTGAGCGTAGGTCCACCGGATGAACGCATCGGGGTCTACGTCACCCTCACCGCAGCCGTGTTGATCCAGATATTCGGTCCAGACTCGGGACAGGAATTCAGCCTGATAGGACATCGGCTTAGGGGCCTTGTCAAAGCGTCGGACCAGCTCGGCCGTGTGGTCGTCGTCACCTTTCAGCCAGATCATCAGCGCCTGTTTTGATAGCTCGGACATCAGTTGATCCGCTGGATCATCCGGGTCGACCCACTCACAAATCGATCCGCCCGTGTCGCAGATGAAATGCGGATAGCCATAGAGACGCTCTGCCCGGTCCACGAAATATTCGGTGTCCAGAAGGGCGTGAATTTCGGCCAGTCGGAATTGCTCCTGTCGGCGCCGGTATTCAGACATTTCCAACCCGCCAAGTGCCGGATTGCCGGGTTTGCCAAGATAGGATGCAACAGGGGTCAGGTTCTCGAATGAGATATTCGAGCCGATATATATCGAATCCGACAGCAGAAGATCCCTCAGAAACGGGACTTTCATCGCCTCAGCTTTGGCGTTATCGGCGATGTATTCGCCCATGTAGCGGGTGCCGATCCGGTAGTCGACCGAGTAGTGAAACCAGCCACCGCTGTCCCGCAGGATGTTGGATACATAGGTCTTGCCCAGCCCCGACATGCCGAAAAACAGCACCTTCTTGCGTGCAGCCCCACGCCAATCTCTTGCCGAGCTGTAGATCATCTTGCGCTGTCCCTTGTTTTTGCCTTTGCTAAATCGGGCAGGCGGCGGCGTCAATCGCGAGGGACGGCTCGGTTGAGGATCAATAGTCCCGCAGCCAGCACGGCAAAGCCAATATAGGCGCGCGGATCCAGTGCCTCGTCGCGCAGCAAGGCCCCCAAAACGATCGCGACAGGTGGGATGATGAGGGTCACGAGTAACAGATTGCCACTGCCCGCCATTGCAAGAACCCGGTAGTAGAGAAGATATGCACCTGCCGTCGCGATCAGGGAATAATACGCGATTGCTGCCCATGTAACCGCAGGCAGGCTGAGACTTGGGATGCCGTCTGTCATGAGGGCAATAGGGATCATGAACAGGGTCGAGCCGGTTAGCATCCCTGCAGCCGCAACAATAGGGGGCAGGGAGCCTAGGTGTTTGCGCGCCCAAACGCCGGCAAACGCGTAGGAGATAGTGCCCGCGAGGATGGCAAGTTGAGCTGTGTTTTGTAGGCTAAAGCTGGTGAGGTTGCCGATACCGATTGCGATTGAGACGCCAAAAAAGCCCAGTCCAGCGCCGAGAAGCCGCGGTGGTGTCAACCGCTCGTCGGAAAAGAAGAGGGCAGCAACGAGAACACCAAAGATAGCCGTCGCCGCGTTCAAAATCGCCGTGAGGCCGGTGTCAATGTACAACTGCCCCCACGCCATCAGCGAGAACGGAATCACGTTGTTGAGCAGTCCCATGACCAGAAAACCCAACCAGAGGCGCGGTGAGCTCGGGACGCTTAGACCCCTGATCCAAACCACCAACCACAAGGCCAGCATTGCCCAGAATGTTCGATGCAGCACCGAGGTCATCACTGGTATCGTATCCAGCGCTATCCGAATTGAAACGAATGAAGCGCCCCAGATGATACCCAGCAGCGAAAGCTCAGCCCATGCGCGGGGGGATAGGTGTTTTTGCTGTTCCATGAACAGGTTGTGGCAGCTTTGAGTTCATGCGGCGACCCGAAAGATGCGGAAACAAAAAGACCCCACGGAAAACGGCGGGGTCTGATTGGTTTTTGTGTGGGGGCGATTAATCCAGAGCGTAGGTTATCTGGAAGCCGACACTCCAAGCGCTGTTGCCCGAGAAGTCAGCTGTTTGACCAAACCCACCGTCAGCCGTTGCATCACCAATATCGGTGTAGCGAACGCCCGCCGAGATTTTGGCTTTTTCCAGAGAGTAGGTGCCGCCAAGACCGATGCTCCAGAAACCGTCTGTGGGACCAAGGTTGGTCACCGGTTCTCCTTCGTCGGTTTCATATCCCAACGTTACAGCGCCCGAGAACTCCTCAGAGAACTGGTATCCCAAACCCAGAGTGTAAGTGTAGGTGGCATTGCCATAGCTAACCAGTGCAGTGGTCGGCGGATAGTTTGGCGGATCGTACTCCAATTGCGGCCAATCAACCCATCTGATCGAACCGAATAGCAGCGTTTTGGGCGCTACGCCGGTTTGGAAATCCAAGTTCACCGACTGCGGCGTTTCGATTTCGCTGCTGGTATCGACCGATCCAAACAGAGTACCGCTCTCTGTTTGCGACAGATCGTGCGAAATCTTCGAGTTGTATGTCAGCGAAACGCGAGCGGCAATTTCTGGTTTTTCCCACGCAACGCCGAGCACGTAGCCAAAGGCAGTATCAGCATCCGTTTCAACTGAATACCCCAACGCGGCCGGCACATCTACGCTGGCTTTCACGCGTTGAGCGCGAACACCGCCAAGAGCACTGAACCCGTTGTCGAACTTGTAGCGGAACAAGGCGGTGATTGCATCGGTATCAGCCGTTGCGCGCAAAGAGCCGGGGGTTGTGGGCGATGCCGGATTGATCGAAAGTGGGTAGTTGGAAGCATATGCGATGTCAGCGCCATAGGGCTGGTCATACATGATCGCAAAGTCGATCTTTTCAGTCAAAGATGTCTTGTAGCCAAGATGTGGCGTGAAGAAGTCGTTGGAGACGTTTCCAGAGTTAATAACCTGCCCGTTCGTGGGGCTGGCGGGGTTCGCGTCAAGTAGCGAACCGCTGACGCTCGGATCTGTATACCCGAGGCGAAACTGTACTACCGATCCTTCTTCAAAGATCAAGTTGATGCCCTGACCGCTTCGGTCCAGACCGCCAGCGTACCCGGCCGTTGCCCCCACGCAAAGCGCGCACGCTGATAGTAGCGCCTTTCTCATGTATTCCTCCCTTACTGTCCCTTGAAGGCCTGTATGGCATCTTGTGAGTGTACGGATGCCGACCTGCTCGATTTGAATGCCCGATACTGTCTCGGTGTCTAATTTATCGTCAACTAGTGACCGTGCGTTACTTCTTATGAGTGTCGGCACGAACTGTTGCTAAACTGTTACGATTTTCGGACCAAACAATCAGAAAGATACCTGAAAAGATCACGGCTGCTCCGAGCAGCGTCCAGTGATCCAGTGGTTCATGGTAAAGAAGCATACCGATAACTGCGATCGTCGGCAGGCGGGCAAAGTCGAACGGCACGACCACGGTCGCGGGGGCGATTGCAAGCGCGTTTGTGATACAGAAATGCGCCAAAAGACCGGCCAGACCAACCAGCAACAAAAAGGGTGCCGTCTGCAGCGTTGGCAAGGCGATTTGCTGATCTATCCCAGCGGCGATCGTGCCAAGAACAGCCTGCATCACAGTCAGCCAGAACACGATACATCCGATACTGGCGTGTCGGGTGAGCTGTTTCGTCGTGATCGTTGTAAACGCGAAGAAAATCGCGCTTCCGGCAGCCATAAGGATACCCGGCGACAGGCTAGAGGTGCCGGGTCTTGTCACCATCAGAACACCGACAAACGCAATCAATGCCGAGGTCATGCGGATCGCGGTCAGGCGCTCTTTCAATAGAAGCGGAGAAAGCAGGATAACCCAGATCGGTTGGGTGAATTCAAGCGCGAAAACCTGCGCCAGAGGGGCCACTCCGACGGCGTAGAACCAAAGGTTTTGGCCGGTGAAATGGAACGTGTTGCGTAGGGCGTGCAAACCAAGACGCTCGGTTGTGACCTGATGCCATTTGCGGGTCGCCGTCAGTACTAGCGCTACGATGATCACGCCGACAAAACTGCGATACATCATGATCTCGAAAGTATCGTGATGCAGGCTCAGTTCTCGACCGGCGACGGCCATTGAGGAGAAAGAGGCAATAGCGCCGGTCATCCACAGAGCGGCCTTACCAAACTGCGTTTTGTCGCCCTGCACGCTGCGCCTCTTAACGATTGGTTTAGATGTCTGACTTTAAATCACTTTTCTCAGTGTCGGTGAAACAAAAAAGCCGGGTCAGAACCCGGCTTTTGTCTCATTCCCACTCAATCGTTCCCGGAGGTTTCGAAGTGATGTCGTAGGTGCATCGGTTGATGCCCTTGACCTCGTTAATGATCCTTGTGGCGGTTTCGCCCAGGAATTCGTGGCTGAAGGGGTAATAGTCGGCGGTCATGCCATCAACTGACGTCACGGCACGCAGCGCGCAGGCGTAGTCATATGTGCGGCCATCGCCCATGACGCCGACGGTGCGTACGGGAAGAATCGCTACAAAGGCCTGCCAGATTTCATCATAGAGCCCGTGTTTGCGAATCTGGTCGATGTAGACTGCATCGGCTTCCCGCAGGATTTCCAGCTTCTCTCGGGTAATCTCTCCGGGGCAGCGAATAGCCAGACCCGGTCCGGGGAAGGGGTGGCGGCCGATGAAGCTGTCCGGTAGACCTAGCTCGCGACCCAGCGCGCGGACCTCATCCTTAAACAGCTCGCGCAGGGGTTCGACCAGTTTCAGGCCCATCTTCTCGGGGAGGCCACCGACATTGTGGTGCGACTTGATCGTGACCGATGGACCGCCGCTGAACGAAACGGATTCGATTACATCGGGGTACAGCGTGCCTTGGGCAAGGAACTCGGCCCCCTCGATGGTGTCGGCGTGTTTCTGAAACACGTCGACGAACAGCTTGCCGATGATCTTGCGCTTGGTTTCGGGGTCGGACTGGCCGTCCAACTCACCAAGGAACAACTCGCTTTCATCCGCGTGGATCAGTTGGATGTTATAGTTGTCGCGGAACATGCCGACGACTTCTTGGGCCTCGTTCTTGCGCAGCAGCCCGTGGTCGACGAACACACAGGTCAACTGATCGCCAATCGCCTCATGGATCAGGATCGCCGCGACCGAGCTATCGACGCCGCCGGACAGACCGCAGATGACCTTTTTGTCGCCAACCTGCGCGCGGATCTGTTCGATCATCTGTTCGCGGTAGGCACCCATCGTCCAGTCACCGCTGAACCCGGCCAGTTTGACGAAGTTTTCATACAGCTTCGCGCCCTTGGGGGTATGGTGAACCTCGGGGTGGAACTGTACCGCATAGAAATGGCGGTTGGTGTCGGCGGTGATCGCATAGGGCGCGTTGGGCGAGGTGCCAAAGACCTCAAACCCCGGAGCGATTTCGCTGACATGGTCGCCGTGGCTCATCCAGACTTGTTCATCGCCCTCGGTGAACCAATCGTTCAGAATGTCCAACTGTCCTTTCGGAGTGACAAAGGCGCGTCCGAATTCGGCGGTGCCGTGGCCGCTTTCGACCTTGCCGCCCAACTGGTGCATCATCACCTGCTGGCCATAACAAATGCCCAGGATCGGAATACCATAGTCAAAAATCTCTTGCGGCGCGCGCGGAGAACCTTCACGCGTGACACTGTCCGGCCCGCCCGAAAAAATCACCGCTTTGGGCGCCATTTCGCGCACAAATTCCATGGTGACGTTTTGGTAAGGGTGGATTTCGCAATAGACATTCAGCTCGCGCAGACGGCGTGCAATCAGCTGCGTTACCTGGCTGCCGAAGTCGATGATCAGAAGGCGGTCGTGGGATGTATCACTCATGTGCGGGCCATAGGCCAAGCGTAACGAATTCGCAAGAGAAAGGTCTTTGCAGAAGGGCAGATACCCACATTTCCGGGAAACTGCGTTTCGGCTATTGTAAAAGTTTTGTAACAAAAATATGACGATCTTTCCGCCTGCGTCCTGCGGACACCCCGAAAAGGAGAGATGCGTTTGCCCATAGCTGTTGAACTTGCCGCTTTAAATCTGGCTCTGGCCATGTTCTGCGGGGCGTTGATCGGGTCCGAGCGTCAAGTACGCCAACGTATGGCAGGTTTGCGCACCAATGCGCTGGTGGCCTTAAGCGCCGCGGCTTTTGTGGTGTTCTCGGCGCTCTATCCAGATGAGGTGAGTCCGACTCGTGTGGCCGCGCAGGTCGTTTCGGGGATTGGGTTTCTTGGGGCAGGCATTATCTTTCGACACGGGTTCACCATTCATGGATTGAACACGGCGGCAACCCTGTGGTGTTCAGCAGCTGTGGGGATGATGGCCGGTAGTGGGGCCTGGATCTTTGCGATCATGATGACGGGTTTCGTCATTTTTGTGAATCTGGGGCTGCGGCCACTGGTGAAGTGGTTGAAAAAAACGACACGTGCCGGGGTTCCGTTGACGCAGGAGTTCCGCATTCTCGTGCAGTGTGCGGCAGATGCGCAGGCAGAGGTTCGCGCGGCGGCACTACAGGCTTTGGCGCAAAACGGGGTGCGCATTGTCGGGTTTCAGAAGGGGGATGCAGACGACAAAGGTTTGCAAACACTGGAAATTCTCGTTTCCACCGAAGATCATCCAGAAAATGTGCAACACAAAATTGCTGCGCCCCTAATTCTTGAGCCGGGGATTCTGAGTGTCGAATGGGAAGACGCGAACGAGACCTGAAACCGTTGTTTTAAAGGGTCCCGTCGCGGCGTAATGTCGCTTTTATGTGCCAATAGCCGTTATCTTCCAATAGTAGCGAGTGTTGGCGGGCTAGATAGAACCCCAATCAACACATCCAAAGTATGGTGAGGAAAAATGGCTGAAGCATCAGCACGTCGTCGAGGTCGCGGTGGTGGCGGAGCCGCCCGCCGGGCAGAACGCACTGCGGTTCGGATCGACACCGCAAAGTACATTGAGCGGAACATTCCGAACTTTGAGGTCCTCAACGAAGAAGCGTTGGAGATCATCGAGTACAACGCGGAAACGATTCTGGAAGAGGTTGGAGTCAACTTTGTCGAAAATCCCGCCGCGCTGGAGCGTTGGCGCAATGCTGGTGCAGATGTTGATGGCGAACGCGTGCGCATCCCGCGTGGTCTGGCGCGGCAGCTGATCAAAACGGCCCCAAGCCAGTTCACTCAGCACGCCCGCAACCCCGAGAAATCTGTTGTGATCGGCGGCCGCAACATGGTTTTAGCGCCTGTATACGGCCCTCCTTTCGTGCGTGATGCGCAGGGTGGTCGTCGCTATGCGACCATGGATGATTTCAACAAGTTCGTGAAGCTGGCCTACATGTCGAAGTGGTTGCACCACTCGGGCGGTACCGTCTGTGAACCGACCGATATCCCGGTGAACAAACGCCACCTCGATATGCTGATGGCGCACATGAGCCTGTCGGACAAACCATTCATGGGTTCCGTGACCGACCCCAGCCGGGCTCAGGATTCGGTCGAGATGTGCGAGATTCTATTCGGCAAGGAATTCGTTCAGAACAACACCGTAATGACCTCGCTGACCAACATCAACTCGCCGATGACATTTGACGACGTGATGATGGGGTCGCTAGAGGTTTACGCGAAGAACAATCAGGCTTGCATCGTCTCGCCTTTCATCGTCGGTGGTGCGATGGCGCCGGTTTCGGTTGCAGGAACTCTGACGCAGGTTCTGGCCGAGGTTCTGGCGGGTATTGCCTATAGCCAAATCATCCGTCCGGGTGCACCCGTGATCTTTGGTGCGTTCGTGACTTCGATTGACATGAACTCGGGCGCGCCGACCTTTGGTACACCCGAGGCCGCGCATATCACCTATGGTGCAGGTCAGCTGGCACGTCGTCTGAACCTGCCTTACCGCTCTGCGGGGTCGTTCTGTGGCTCGAAACTGCCTGATGCGCAGGCGGCTTATGAGACCGCGAACTCGCTGAACATGGGTCTGATGTCGGGCGTGAACTTCATGCTGCACTCGTGCGGCTGGCTTGAAGGCGGTCTGGTTGCAGACTTTGAGAAGTTCGTGATGGATGCCGATCAACTTGGTGTTCTGCACGGTCTGGCCAAAGGTGTCGCCTATGACGAGAACGCACAGGCGATGGGCGCGATCCGCGAAGTGGGACCGGGCGGCCACTACCTTGGCTGTGAGCACACGCAGGCCAACTTCAAGGAAGCCTTCTGGAAAACCGAGGTGCTGGACTACAAACCGTTCGAGACCTGGCAGGACGAAGGTTCGCGCGATACGCGTCAGTTGGCCTCGGCCCGGGTCGAGCATCTGCTGGCCAACTACCAGCAGCCGCAGATGGACCCGGCCACCAAAGAGGCGCTCGAGGCTTATATTGCCGACAAGAAAGCCTCGATGCCGGACGCGTTTACCTGATCACTCGAACTGTGCGGCGCGGCTGGCTTGGTACAGCTGCGCCTCACCCAAAAGCGCGATCAGAAGATCAAGATGCCTGACCAGAGAATAGGCGGCATCCTCTTCTTTTCGCAGCGTATTTTGCTCTCTCTCCATATCCATAAGCCGCATCAGAGCGGCCCCGTTTCCCGGCAGTTGACCATAACCCAGGATGCGCTGAAGATGCCGGTCACGGTTGTAATCCTGCGCCCCGAATTTTGCTGCGCGCGCCAATAGACGGGGGCGGCGCAGGGTCGTGATCATGGTCATCAGGTCTTGCATTCCAGGTGCCTCTTGTTCGGATAATTGACGCTCTGTTTGTCACACAACCTAAGCGGGTGTTGCGCTCTTCAAGGTCGCCCCGAACGTTGGTTTCACGACTGTTTATCTTTTTGAATCAAATCTGGTTGCTGCGCTTCGGGGTTAACGAACGAGTAACGAAACCACCTCTAGTTAGATTTGGTTAACTGTAATTTCGGGGGGCAAAAGTGGCAGTCTGTTTTGTCGACGAGAGCAAATGAACATGGAAAACAACGTGGCATTCTCTATTCCGGCATGGGTTCCCGAGGGGGCACAGCGCTACCTTGCGCACACGGAAACCGGTCAGTCGATCCGTGATATCGCAAGATCAGCCGGGTGCCATGCCTCGACCATTCTCAGACAAATCCGACGGGTCGAAATGCGCCGCGATGATCCTTTGGTCGATGCGGCGCTGCAATCGCTGGCCGAGACGCATTTCTCGGTCTCTGATCGGACGCGCCGCTTTGACGCAGGCGGACAGGACAGCCAGGAAGACGACTCATTCGAGGGCGAAGCGCTGCGTGTGCTGAGACGCCCATGTGAGACGGGATCGGTTCTGGCGGTCGCCGAGGATATGGAGAAGGCCGTGGTCGTGCGTGACACCGTTGAGGCCGGAACCACTAGGACGGCCGTTGTTGACTGCAAGATCGCACAGGCGCTTGCCTTGCAGGACTGGATTTCCTGTGACAATCCGGGCCGTATTTCCCGATACCGGATATCAACATCGGGGCGCGCGGCGCTCAACCGTTTGGTGGCCAAGGTGGAAAACAAGGCTCGGTCGCGAAATGAGTTCGGCATGGCCGAGGCACAGGCGGCGTTCCAGCCGAAGTTAAATAGAGACGCACCGGAACGCTCCCGACGCATGCGCTACAGTGCTACGGAAAGCCCGTTGATCGCGTTGGCGCGGCGGAGGGACCGGGACGGCAAACCCTTTCTCGATGAAACGCTTGTCCGTGCCTGGGAACGTCTGCGCGAAGACTTTGAGCTGGCGCAGATCGGTCTTCGGGTTGCGCAGAATTGGGATCGCTTTCTGACCGGAGGCGGGCATGGCAATTTTGACAGTGAATCTCACGGTTGGCGAGGGGCCTCGGACGCAAAAGACCGTGTGGCGCGCGCGTTGTCGGACCTTGGTCCTGGGCTGAGCGACGTTGCGCTGCGCTGTTGTTGCTATCTTGAGGGGCTGGAGCTGGCCGAAAAGCGCATGGGCTGGTCCGCGCGCTCGGGCAAGATCGTTCTGCGTATCGCATTGCAGCGCCTGAAACGACACTATGAGGAACTCTCTGGGCAAGATCGCATGATCGGCTAGTTATAAGTCCCTCTTGTGGTTTTGGCCCTTACTGATAATCAAGGGCTATGAATTTCACACTCAAACAATTGCAGTATTTTCAAGCTGTGGCCGAACAGCGCAATTTCGGCCGCGCCGCGCAGGTCTGCAATGTGTCGCAACCTGCGCTGTCCGTTCAGATCAAATCGCTTGAAGAAACGCTTGGCGGTGTTCTGTTCGAGCGTCAGGCACGGGATATCCTGCTGACGCCACTGGGACGAGACGTTCTGGAACATGCGCGACAGGTGTTGGGGGCAGCTGTGCGGCTGGACCAGTTCGCGCGGGATCACTCTGGCGGCCATCGGTCGTTGTCGATCGGGATCATCCCGACAATTGCGCCGTATCTTCTGCCCGGCGTTCTGGGTGGTCTACGCGCCGCAGATGTTTCGCTGCGCGTGCAGATCCGCGAGGCGAGGACCGAACGGTTGGTGTCTTTGCTCCGCGAAGGCGAGATCGACGCTGCGGTTCTGGCCCTGCCAGCCGGTGGCTCGGAATTCCGCGAAACGCCGTTGTTCCAGGATCACTTCCTGCTGGCAGGCAGCGCAGCGCGGCTGCAACGTGTGAACACCAGCCCCGAGATGCTGCGCCCTCTGGATTTGCAATCAGCACAATTGATGCTGTTGGAGGATGGCCATTGCTTGACGGATCAAGCGCTTGAGGTCTGCGGTCAGGATCGGGGTAGTGGACAGATCAACATGGGGGCCTCCTCGCTTGCGACGCTTTCCCGATTGGTTGCTGAGGGGTTCGGCCTGACCCTGATGCCCGAATTGGCCGCAAAATCGGAATCAGAAGCTGTTCCGGGCATGAAGCTATTGCGTTTCGGCGCCCCGCAACCGGCGCGCACGGTGGGGCTTGTTCGGCGTGCATCAACAACAGACGACGGATGGGTGGATCGTTTGGCCCAGGTAATCCGGGATGTGGGGGAACAGATCGTTTCGGCCACGCGGATATGAAAAGGCCCGCTAGAAGCGGGCCTGTATTCAGCTCTTAAGTTCCAGATTTACGCCAGCGCGGGTTCGGCGGCTGCTTCCAAATGCTGGATCAGAGTCTCGGGCGAGGACACGCCATACGGGTCTTCGGGGCAGTTATCCATCAGGCCAGGCTCTTCGAACCATGCTTCGACGACGCCGTCATTGATGATGGCAGCATAGCGCCACGAGCGCATGCCAAAACCAAGGTTGTCCTTGTCGACCAGCATCCCCATCTTGCGGGTGAACTCACCCGAACCATCAGGGATGACCTTGACGTTCTGCAGGCCTTGATCCTGCGCCCATTTGTTCATGACAAAGCTGTCATTGACGGACATGCAGTAGATCTCGTCGATACCCTTGGCGGTGAAATCGGCGTAACCGTTTTCAAATCCGGGCAGCTGGTAGGTCGAACATGTGGGGGTGAAAGCGCCGGGCAGCGAGAACAGGATCACTCGTTTGCCAGCGAAATAATCGGCGGTTGTCTTGTCTTCCCAGCGGAACGGGTTGGGGCCTTCGACGGCCTCGTCGCGGACGCGCGTATGGAAGGTCACATCGGGCAGTTTTGCGCCGGTCTTCATGTTCAAGTTCCTGTGATTCAGTTGTGACTTTCTGGCGATTTAAATCAGTTCTAAATTGCATGCAATCCATGAAATGCTGTATCTGCAAGAAAGGTTTGATTGGCTTATCCATTGATTTTACGTGCGAAAAATATAGTTTAAGTTTGAACTAATTTGACGCTCGCGAGATATGTGCATAGCGGCTATGCGTCGCTGGTGTAACAGGCGTGAGTGTTTTATGTTATGGGTACACAAAGTTGACCCAAAGTTAGGAAAACTGCCCGTGCGCGATCTGAAAATCCCAGAACAACGTCACCCCGAAAAGGCGCATCGCCCGGACAACGCCCAGCCTAAGAAGCCGAAATGGATCAGGGTTAAGGCGCCAGGCGGCAAGGGTTATGCCGAGACGCATAAGATCATGCGTGAAAACAATCTGGTGACGGTGTGCGAAGAGGCCGGATGCCCCAACGTGGGCGAGTGCTGGAGCCAGGGTCACGCCACCATGATGATCATGGGTGAGATTTGTACCCGCGGCTGTACCTTCTGCAATATCGCCACGGGACGTCCGGACTCGCTGGATGCATTCGAGCCGGGTCGTGTAGCGCATGCGGTTCAAGAATTGGGTCTGAACCACGTTGTGATCACCTCGGTTGATCGGGACGATTTGAACGACGGCGGAGCGGATCACTTTGCGCAGACAATTCGCGCCGTCCGTCACCGCTCACCCAAGACGACGATCGAGATTCTGACGCCGGACTTCTTGAAATGTGAGCCCGAAGTGCTTGAGACCGTGGTCGAAGCCAAGCCGGATGTGTTCAACCACAACCTCGAAACCGTACCGGGCCTCTATCCCGAGGTGCGCCCCGGCGCGCGGTATTTCCATTCGCTGCGCCTGTTGCAGCGGGTGAAGGAACTGGACCCGTCGATCTTCACCAAATCCGGCATCATGGTCGGTCTGGGAGAGGACAAACAGCAAGTCGGTCAGGTCATGGATGACATGCGCGCCGCCGACATAGATTTCCTGACCATTGGTCAGTATCTACAACCAACGCCCAAGCATCACGCTGTGGACCGTTTCGTGACGCCTGAAGAGTTCGCTTCCTATGAAAAAGCGGCGTATGGCAAGGGTTTCCTGATGGTCTCGGCCACTCCGCTGACGCGTTCGTCCTACCACGCGGGGGATGATTTCGCCCGTTTGCGTGCGGCACGGCAGGCGAAGCTGGATCAAGCGTGACGCCTGAAAGATTGGCGCAGCTGACCGCGCTGCGCCACAGTTTGCATCAACACCCCGAACTTTCTGGGCAAGAACGTGAAACCGCCGCGCGCATGGCCGATGAGCTGCGTCGTGCGGGGGCGGATACCGTAGTGACTGACCTCGGCGGGCACGGAGTTGCCGCGGTCTTCGACAGCGGTGCGACTGGTCCTACCGTCGCAATTCGGTGTGAACTGGATGGCTTGCCGATCAAGGAACTCTCGGAGCTGCCGTATGTCTCGACCTTGCCGGGTAAAGGGCATCTTTGCGGGCATGACGGCCATATGTCGATGGTTCTCGGCGTTGCGCTTGCGTTGCAGGAACAGCGCCCGACTTGCGGACGGGTGGTTCTGATTTTCCAGCCTGCTGAAGAAACCGGGCAGGGGGCCAGGGCGTTCCGAGACGATCCTGAGTTCGCTAAGCTTGCGCCGGATTACGTGTTTTCTCTCCATAACTTGCCGGGGCTGGAACTGGGCGAGGTTGAGCTGTGTCAGGGGCCAACCAACTGCGCCTCTCGCGGTATGCAGATTGCATTGACCGGAAAGACCTCTCATGCCGCCGCGCCGCAGGACGGGGTTTCTCCGGCGGGCGCTGTGTCCGTATTGATCCCGGAACTCACACGGCTTGGCACGGCAGGCGCCCTGAACGCGGACTACGCGTTGACCACGATCACCCATGCCAGCCTCGGAGAGCAGACCTTTGGCGTCGCCCCCGGTCAGGCTGAGCTGTGGGTGACATTGCGCACCGTTTCAGACGACCGGATGGCAAAGCTCGTTGCCGATGCTGAGGCCTTGGTTCAGCAGGTCGCCAAGTCCGAGAACCTAAGTGCCGAGATCACCTATGAGGATGTCTTCGAGGCCTGCACCAATGACGCTGAAGCGGTGACTATTCTAACCGAGGCCTGCGCGGATCAAGCCGTTCCATGCAAGTTGACCGATGAGCCGCAAAGGTTTTCGGAAGATTTTGGCCAGTTCGGCAAAGGCGCAAAGTCGGCGATGTTCTGGTTAGGAGCGGGGCGAGACCACCCCCAGCTGCACAATCCCGACTATGATTTCCCCGACGCTCTGATCCCAATTGGTACGGGCATATTTTTGGCGGCGATCCGGCAGGTACTGGGCTGAGGCCGCGTTCAGGTAAACCGAACCTTGCCGATGAACGGCAAGTTGCGGTTACGCTGCGCGTAGTCGATTCCGTAGCCCACGACGAACTCGTCAGGGATCTCGAACCCGATCCAATCTGAGCGAAAATCGACCTCGCGCCGGCTTGGTTTGTCCAGCAGGGCAATGGATTTTAGCCGTTTCGGCTTACGACTGCGCAGCAGGTTGGTGACGTGGTTCAGCGTATGACCCGTATCGACGATATCTTCGACAACCAGCACATCGCGACCTTCAATCGCTCCGCGCAAATCCTTGAGAATGCGTACTTCCCGGCTGCTCTCCATCGCGTCTCCGTAAGAGGATGCCTCTAGGAAATCCACCTCGATGGGCAGGTCCAACTCGCGCACAAGATCAGCGATGAACACGAAAGAGCCACGCAGCAGGCCAACGACAACCAGCTTGTCGGTATTGCCGAATTCTTCGGTAATCTCGCGGCAAAGCTCTTCGATTCTGGCTGCAATTGCCTTGGCCGAGATCATCTCATCTATCACATAAGCGCGGTCAGTCATCGCAGCCCCCTTGATCTTTGGCGCGCAACATACGACATGACGCGCCATTGTCACCTTCTAATGCCGGATCGCCATGCCTATCCACTCGGAAACGCGTCACCTGCCTTACACGGCCCAGCAGATGTATGATCTGGTTGCTGACGTGGCGAGCTATCCCAAGTTCCTGCCTTGGTGTGCCGCCGCGCGTATCCGCAAGACCTATGCGGCTGGCGAAGCCGAGGTGATGGAGGCGGACCTGGTGATCTCGTTCAAGGTGTTTCGCGAAAGATTCGGAAGCCGGGTGACATTGTTTGCCGGTCAAAAGAAGATCGACACTGAATATCTGGATGGCCCGTTCAAATACATGAAATCGGACTGGCAGTTTGAAGACGCCCCCGAAGGTGGGTGCAACGTCTCGTTCCACGTGGATTTCGAGTTCAAGAACGCCATTCTGCAAGGGATCATTGGTGTTGTCTTCAACGAGGCCATGCAGCGCATCGTGCGCGCATTCGAGGCCCGCGCCGCCGAGCTTTACAGCTAGGGTCAGGACCCATTCATTTTGCACCACTGGCGCGCGAACGGCAAAAAAGCAGTGGTTTTGAGCGCGCCGGGACTGGTGGGGTCAATTCCAAGCGATCAAAGCCGCTGCTTTGCAGCGGTTCACACGTACGAAGGATTTGACTGATTTTACTTCTGAACTGCGTTACTTCCCTTTGAAATAGAACCACTATTCCTGCAGGGAAGTGCCTTGTCAGAACAAAAATCAGTCAAACCAGTGGCGCAAGATGAATGGGCCCTGACCCTAGGCCTTTACCAACGACCGGCGCGCGTTAGACTGCGCGCTATGTCTGGATTCACCTCAACGCTTGCGAGTTTTGCCGCCAGCCCCGTCAACACAACCGCGCAGGCGCGGGCTATTACGTCTCTGTCCGTTCTCGACTGGATCGCCGTGGGTCGTGCCGGTATGTCCGAACCCGTATCGGTCGCCGTTCGGGACATGGTGCAGGAGGAGGGCGGAGCAGCGCAGGCCCATCTTTTCGGCGGTGGGGCCGCGCCCTTGCGTGCGGCGGCGTTGGTCAATGGAACGGTGTCCCATGCGCTTGACTATGACGACACTCATTTCGCCCATATCGGCCATCCGTCGGTTGCCATCCTGCCTGCGGCCTTGGCGGTTTCAGAATGGGATGACCGTATCCTCGTTGATCTGCTGGAAGCGGCCCTGATCGGGATGGAGGTTTCGATCCGTATCGGCCTCTGGCTCGGTCGAGACCACTATCAGGCTGGGTTCCACCAAACGGCGACTGCGGGGACCTTTGGGGCGGCGGTTGCAGCGGGTCGGGTCCTTGGGTTTGATACTGACCAGATGGAGGAAGTTCTGGGCCTGGCATCCACGCGCGCGGCCGGTCTGAAAGCTCAGTTCGGCACCATGGGCAAACCCTACAATGCAGGATTGGCCGCATCAGCCGGGGTCGAGGCCGCGTTGCTGATCAAACGGGGCTTTGAGCCCAATGCGAGTGCGCTAGAGGGCCAGTACGGCTTTGGCGCCACCCATCAGGGCGCGGCGGATGCGTCGACGGCGTTGGACGGGTTGGGGGAGGAATGGCTGTTCGAATCGGTCAGCCACAAGTTCCACGCGTGTTGCCACGGTTTGCACGCCGCGCTTGAGGCTGCTTTGCGTCTTGATATTGCCGAACCTGAAGTGGCTGAAATCAAGGTCAAAACCCATCCGCGCTGGATGAGTGTCTGCAACCAGATGTCTCCGACCACGGGGCTGGGGGCGAAGTTTTCCTATCGCACGGTGATCGCCATGCAGGCGCTCGGCTACGACACCGCTTTGCCAAGCAGTTACACCGAAAAGGTCTGCACTGATCCTCGCATTCGCTCTTTACGAGACCGCATCACGGTCGAGGCGGATGAAACCCTCACCGAGACCCAGGCCCGCCTAGAGCTTCTGCGGCGCGACGGCGTGCGACGCGAGGTTACGCATGACCTTATGGCTCCGATGTCTCTGGCGGATCGGGAAGACCGTGTCCGTGCCAAAGCGTCGAAACTGATTGGAGGGGATGAGGCGGACGCGATCTGGTCGATGCTGCGTACCGGAGGTCGCGCCCGCGATCTGGCTGCAAAACTGGCGGGTTAAACCACGCGCCAGTGCAGGGGGAAGCCGGGGTCGAATACGGTGACGGGGCCGTCGCCACTTTCGATCTTCGACGGGTATTCGACCGGGTCACCCTTAGTCAGCGTGATCGAACTTTCGTTCACCGGCAGGCGATAGAAGGCCGGACCATTCAACGACACGAACCCTTCCAGCTTGTCTAGGGCACCTTCGCGGTCGAACATCTCGGCTACCAAGGACATGGTGTTTGTTGCCGTGAAACATCCCGCACAGCCACAGGCCATTTCTTTGTTGTCATCCGTATGCGGCGCGCTGTCCGTGCCCAGGAAATAACGCGCATCGCCCGAGGTCGCGGCCTTCAGCAGCTCCAACCGATGTTCTTCACGTTTGGCGACGGGCAGGCAGTAGTAATGCGGTTTGATCCCGCCCACCAGAATGTGGTTGCGGTTGATGATCAGGTGATGCGCGGTGATCGTTGCGCCAAGATCGGTCTCGTTGGCCGCAACATACTGAACCCCGTCGCGGGTCGTAATATGCTCCATCACAACGCGCAGGCCGGGGGTTGCCTTACGGATCGGATCCAGAACACGGTCGATGAACACAGCCTCGCGGTCGAAGATGTCGATCTCGGAATCGGTGACCTCGCCATGAACACACAGAGGCAGGCCGATCTCGGCCATCCGCTCAAGCACCGGACGCACATTGTCGAAATTCCGAACACCCGAATGCGAATTGGTCGTCGCACCTGCCGGGTAGAGCTTGACCGCCTTGACCAACCCGCTTGCATGCGCAGCGGCAAGGTCTTCTGGATCCGTATCTTCGGTCAGATACAGGGTCATCAGCGGCTCGAAGGTCATCCCTTCGGGCAGCGCAGCCATGATACGCTCACGATAGGCGGCGGCGTGCGCGCCGGTCACCACCGGGGGCACCAGATTGGGCATGATGATTGCACGGCCAAAATGGCGCGCGGTTTCGGGCAGGACGGCCTGCAACATCGCGCCATCGCGCAGGTGCAGATGCCAGTCGTCGGGGCGGCGGATCGTGATGCTATCGGTCATGAGGCCTCCGCTAGCACAGAGGCCGCCGTCGGAAAAGCCCTTGTCAACTCGTTCGAACGTCGTAGCTCAGAAACGGGTGATGGCCTTGACGCACAGGCGCGGCCATGACCTTTTGTGGCAAGGGAGAATTCAGCACATGACACAGCCAGATTCCATAGACGCGGTTCAAACAATGCTAAGCGCACAGGGCTATGTTTGCGGCCGTGCGCTGGCAACGGTCGTCTTCCTGTCGCTGAAACTCGGTCGGCCGCTGTTTCTGGAAGGTGAGGCCGGTGTCGGCAAGACCGAGATCGCCAAGGCACTGGCCGCAGGGCTTCGTCGCCGCCTGATCCGCCTGCAATGCTACGAAGGGCTGGACGCGTCCTCTGCCGTCTATGAATGGAACTTTCCTGCGCAGATGGTCGCCATCCGAACCGCCGAAGCTGCGGGCGGCGCAGACCGTTCTGCCCTGCAGACCGAGCTGTTCTCGGATGACTACCTCGTCGAACGCCCTTTGCTGCAAGCCATGAGGCCCGATAAAAACGGCGCGCCGGTGTTGCTGATCGACGAGCTTGACCGCACCGATGAACCCTTCGAGGCTTTCCTGCTGGAAGCGCTCAGCGATTTTCAGGTCACGATCCCGGAACTCGGTACCGTCAAAGCCCCCGAACCACCCGTTGTGATCGTCACCTCCAACCGCACGCGTGAGGTGCATGATGCCCTCAAACGCCGCTGCCTTTACCACTGGGTCGACTACCCGGATTTCGACCGGGAAATTGAAATCCTGAACGCCCGTGCGCCCGAAGCGGCCCAATCGCTTAGTCGCGAGGTCGTGGCCTTCGTACAGCGTCTGCGCACCGAAGACCTGTTCAAGAAACCCGGCGTGGCTGAAACCATCGACTGGGCCAAATGTCTGCTTGCGCTGGATGTGATCAACCTCAGCCCCGAAGTGATCGGTGATACCCTCGGCGCTATCCTGAAATACCAGGACGACATCCAGAAACTGCAAGGGTCCGAGGCCAAACGCATTCTTGACGAAGCCAAGGCCGATTTAGAACCAGCCTGATGCTTCATCTTTTCAAAAATACTCCGGGGGTATGGGGGCAGAGCCCCCATGAGTGTTGATGGCCGAACAGATCCCGCTCGACATTCCCGAAAACCCGAAGCTGGCGCAGAACATCACACATTTTGCCCGCGCCCTTCGAAAAGCCGGGCTGCCGATCGGCACCGGTCGTGTGGTGGATGCCATCCGCGCTGTTGAGGCCGCAGGCTTCACCGAAAAGCAGGATTTCTACTGGACCCTACACGCCTGTTTCGTGAACCGCCCCGAACATCGCACCGTCTTCGCGCAGGTCTTTCGCCTCTATTGGCGCGACCCAAGGTATCTAGAACACATGATGTCCATGATGCTGCCCGCCATTCGTGGGGTGCAGGAAGAACGCAAAGCCGACGCAGGTGAAAAACGCGCGGCTGAGGCCTTGCTTGACGGGGTTGAACGCGATCAGCCTGAAACCTCCGATGAGCAGGAGGGCGAGACCGAGCTTGAGATTGACGCTTCGCAAACCGCCTCGTCCGAGGAACGTCTGCGCAGTCTGGATTTCGAACAGATGAGTACCGATGAGATCGCTCAGGCCAAGCGCCTCCTGTCGCGCCTCAGCCTGCCGGTGAAACCGATCGAAAGCCGCCGCAGCCAGGCCAGCCATATCGGCCACCGGATCGACCGGGCGAGAACCCTGCGCGCCGCCATGCGTCAGGGCGGAGAGCTGCACGATATCGCGAAAAAAAAACCCCGGCCGCGCTGGCCCAATCTGGTCGTGCTCTGCGATATCTCCGGCTCGATGAGCCAATATAGCCGCCTGATCCTGCATTTTCTGCACACGGTCTCGAACGCTAAGGGGGCCGGCTGGGCCAAGGTCCATGCCTTCACCTTCGGCACGCGACTGACCAATATCACCCGTCACCTACACCAGCGCGACGTGGATGCCGCCCTAGCTGCCGCCGGGGCCGAGGCGCAGGATTGGGAAGGCGGCACGCGGATCGGAGACTGCTTGCACGCCTTCAACCGAGACTGGTCGCGGCGCGTCATGGGGCAGGGCGCGGTGGTTCTGCTGATCTCGGACGGGCTGGACCGCGGTGCGCCCGAAGCCTTGGCGAAAGAGACCGAGCGTCTGCATCTTTCGGCCCGGCGTTTGATCTGGCTGAACCCTCTGCTGCGCTGGGATGGGTTCGCCCCCAAAGCACAAGGCGTGGCCGCCATGCTGCCTCATGTCGACAGCTTCCGTGCGGGTCATTCGATCGCATCGCTCGAAGACCTCGCCACGGTCATCTCAACCCAGGACGATGTCGGAGAGAAAGCGCGGCTCATGTCCGCGCTTTCCGGCTAGGATTTAGCCCAACTGCTTTTCGTTGCACTCACGCGCCATCTCCATGGCCTTGTAAGTGCCGGTCAGATCGACGGTGAACGCAAATTCCTTTTCGGGGAAGACGATCATGACCTGTTTCTTGGCCAGATCGTCCGCAAATTGCGGGTCGTCGGACAGGACATAGCCACCGGAATACCCCTTGGTGATGTTCCCCTTCATGCCCGTGGCCTCACCCACATACAGGTTATCACCCAGCAGGATTGCCACGGCTTCTTTCTCACCGCGTTTGATATTGGTTTCCGCCTTGGTGAAAACGCCAACGTAGCCCACACCGCGATCCTCGGTCAGGCCCATCTGAACAACGTTTTCCGCGTCATCCACGGCCTCAATCAGACAGGATTTCTTTTCGTTGTCGATGAAGACTTTCCAGCCTTCGACCTCACCGTAGCGTTCGAATGTATCAGCCCATGCAGCGGTCGAGGCCAACAGGCCGAGCGCCGTTCCCAGTGTAAGAATGCGTTTCAACTCTTCGTCTCCGTTGAGAAATTTATTGAGAGCGCCCAATCCAAATTCAGGCACAGTTTCAACTTAAGACGTGGGGTATTCGCAATCAATCCTTTGAGAGTGTGAATTTTAAATCGGCCTTTTACTGCCCACATAATCGCGAATTGACTGCCGTCTCCGACTAACGTTCGCTTTTCATTGGTCCAAGGCTGCCTATGTTGGTTTGCAACAAGCCAGGAGGATTCGATGGATCGATTCGACAGCAGCCCGGAACGCGCTTTGGAATGGCACCGCAGCGGTCGCGGTGCCGCGCTGGCCACTGTTGTCGAAACCTGGGGCAGCGCACCGCGCCGTGTGGGGTCACAGCTGGTGATCGGCGGGGACGGGCGGATCGAAGGGTCGGTCTCGGGCGGTTGCGTCGAAGGTGCGGTGATCGTCGAAGCCATTGAAGCAATTGATGAGGGTGAGGCGCGCCTGCTTGAATTTGGTGTCAGCGACGAAGACGCCTTTGCCGTTGGTCTGGCCTGCGGCGGCACCATCCGGGTTTTGGTTGAGCCGGTCGGCTCTGTCCTGCCTGAGCCGATGCTGGCCGAGTTGGTCGCCGCCCGCGCGCGCCGTGAACCGCTGGCCTATGAAGTGAATACAGACAGCGGACACAGGGCCTTGCGCCGGAATGCTTATGCGGATCGGTTGCGCATGGACCGCTCTGGGTTCGAAGAAGATGGCAAGACCTTCGTCGCCGTTCACAACCCGCCTTTGCGGTTGGTCATCGTCGGTGCGGTTCACATCGCGCAGGCCTTGGTGCCGATGGCGCGGATTGCGGGTTACGACCCGGCCATCATCGACCCGCGTGAGGCATTTGCCTCAGACAGCCGCTTCCCCGGAGAGACCCTTTTGACAGATTGGCCGGATGAAGCGGTTGCAAAGTTAGGTCTGGATCAGCGCACGGCCATTGTCCTGTTGACCCACGATCCGAAACTGGATGATCCGGCCCTGCAGGCCGCGTTAGATGCGGATGTGTTCTACATTGGCGCCCTTGGGTCGACACGCACTCATGCCAAACGGGTTGAGCGTATGACCGATGCGGGGTTCACCCAAGCTCAGATCGCGCGCATTCACGGGCCGATCGGTCTTGATATCGGTGCCGCAGGCCCATCGGAGATTGCCGTGGCTATCCTAGCCCAGATGACGGCCGTTCTGCGAGGTAAGGCATGAAATTCGGCCCTGTGCCAGTGACCGAAGCCGCCGGAGCCATTCTCGCGCATTCCGTCAAAGTCTCAGACCAAAAGCTGCGCAAAGGGCTCATGCTAACTGCCGAGCATGTCTCGCAATTGTCCAGCGCGGGGTTTGACGAGGTCATCGTCGCCCGTCTGGAGCCAGGCGACTGTCATGAGGACGAGGCCGCCGAGATGCTGGCCCGCGCTCTGGTCCCTGACCCCTCCGGCGCCAATTTGCGTCTGACCGAGGCGTTCACCGGTCGCGTGAACCTTCTGGCCGAGGGGCCCGGCGTGGTGGTGCTGGATGTGGCGGCGCTCGAGCAGTTCAACCGCGTCAATCCGATGATCACCGTCGCAACGGTACCGCAGCATCAGCAGATGACAGCGGGCGGCATGGTCGCGACGATCAAGGTGATCTCCTACGCTGTTCCCAAAGCCGATGTTGAACGCGCGGCCGCGTTGGCGCAGGCCTCGGTCCGCCTAGTCGCGCCGGTCTATCGTAGCGCGGGTTTGATCGTGACAGACATCGCCGGAGGGCCGCCCAATGAGAAGGGCATCGCTGCCATGCGTGGGCGTGTCGAAGCTCTGGGCATGGATCTGTGCGATGTGCAGATCGTCCCGCATAAAACCGATCAACTTGCCTCGGCTATTGATCGTGCCGAAGGCGATGTGCTGATGATTCTGACGGCTTCGGCGACGTCGGATGTGAACGACGTGGCCCCATCTGCCGTGCGCGCCGCAGGCGGGGATGTTGACCGGTTCGGCATGCCGGTAGATCCGGGCAATTTGCTGTTTCTGGGGGCGTTGAACACACGACCTGTGATCGGCCTGCCGGGATGCGCGCGCTCTCCGGCTTTGAACGGGGCTGATTGGGTTTTGTCCCGGGTGGCCTGTGGGGTCGAAACCACTGGTGCGGATATTGCTGCGATGGGTGTGGGCGGTCTGCTCAAGGAAATCCCGACCCGGCCGCAACCTCGCGCGCAACGGAAGAAGTAGGTCGGACGCTCACAGGCAGCGCCGGTAAATTTATTGCATCGGCCATTTGCGTCCCTCTGGTGTCAATAAGCGACAAATTCCTGTTCTCAAGTCAGACCTCCCGTGTTTAACTCGCCCCAAGCGAATGAGCTAAAGAAGGGGAGGTCTTATGCCAAATATATCGCTGACTGTGAATGGCATGTCTGTGAGCGGTGATGTTGAGGGTCGGACGTTATTGTCTGGTTTTTTGCGGGATCATTTGTCTTTGA